>NZ_JBVKDO010000007.1:0-481973 GCF_055633805.1 Amycolatopsis sp. NPDC114478
CACAACTCGTCCGGCACCAGCCGCTGCGACAACTCGTCCATCACAGGCCAAGATCATGCCCGCACCTCAACCAACATCCAAGTGAGACACGCTCTAAACATACGCGCTGCCGCGGTAGTGCTCCAGGTAGACGATCGACGGCAGGTCTGCGTAGTCGAAGACGATGAAGGGCCCGTACTGGCCGGGGTGGTAGCCGATGCTGCTTCGCACGACGCGCACGGAAACGTTGCGCAGCTGCATCCGCGAGCGCAGGTAGCGCAGCTGCTCGGCCATCACAGTGGGGCCGCCGATGTTCTGGTGCAACGCGGCCTCGCCGAGCAACACCCGGCACGGCAAGGGGTTTGGCCCGGTCAGCAGCTCGCGGCGCGCGAGCCGGACCATCACCTGGTTCTCGACGTGCGCCTTCGGGTGGGCAGTGGCTGCGAAAATGGCCCTGATGTAGCCGGGTGTCTGCAGCATGCCGGGAACCAGCCCCGGGGCCCAGTCGGCCATGCCGGTGGCCGCCCGTTCGTATTCGATGTAGTTGGCCAGCCGCGCGGATCCGTCCAGCTCGTGCTGGTCGAGCCAGTTGGGCTCGGTGGCGGTGCGCGCGAGGTTGAAGAGCCGTGCTCGTTCGCCGGGGCCGACCCTCAGCACACCGAGGATCGTCGCGAGCTCTTCGAGCTTCGGCACCCGCCTGCCGCTCTCCCAGCTGGAGATGTTCTGCGGCAACATCTCGGTCAACCGGCCTAGCTCCCGGACCTTCAGGTTGCGGGCCAGCCTGGCTCTCTTCATGCCGAAGCCCAGAGCCCGGGCTCGCGGTGTGGCAAAGGGTGGAGGCATGGGCACAGCCTGCCCACGGGCAGGCTGTGCCCCATCAGGCGATGGGCGTCCGCTGTCGCGAACGCGCGTCAGAACGCGAAGACGCCGTCCGAGTCTCGGTCCGCTTCACACCGGTTCGCGTACGTCATCCGGAACGACACCGGCTTGCCGCGCCACGAGCCGACCGCCGTCACGTCCACCGGGGCGTAGATCAGCGTGCACATCTGGTGGCGTGACTGGATCCGGGAAAAGTCGCCGCCGGCAGTGGTCAGTACCGCGCATGCCTTGTCGTGCTTGGGATGCGTGCCGCCCGCCGGGTCGCACGTCAGGACCACCGAAGCGATCCGGTTGGCCGTGTCGTGGGTGGTGAGCTGCAGCGTCGACGCCGGCGGCTGCGCGGGCGCGAGGCAGCTCAAGCTCATCAAGCAGGCTGCGAAGGGGAGTAGGGCCATATCGGTTCCATCGGCAGCCTGGGGTCGATCACTGTGCTCCACGTCCGGGTGAGTCTTCTTCGCTCGACCGAGTGAGGTCCCCCGCCAGCAGTGCGACGTAGAGCGAGAGCATCGACTCCGGATCTTCCAGCCGGACGCCGAGGACCTGCTCGATCCGGGCCAGCTGCTGGTAGTACGCCGTCCGCGAGGTGTGCGCCGCCGCGGCCGCCGCCGACTTGTTGCCGCCCTGCTCGCAGTAGTGGCGCAACGCCTGGACCAGCCGGCTGCCGGAGGCCGCGTCGCGCTGCAGCAACGGGCCCAGCTCCCGTTGGGCGAACGCCGTCACGCGCTCGTCGCCCGACAGCAAGTGCAGCAAGCCGCGCAGCCGCACGTCGGACAGCCGGTGCAGGACCCGTTCGGACCCGGTCCCCAAGGCAGCCGCCGCGACCTGACCGGCCTCCAGCAAAGTCCGGCCCGCTTCGGCCGGGGACAGCACCGTCGTTCCGACCGCCAGCACGCCCGGTGCGCTGCCGCGGGCCTCGTGGACGTCGGTCGCGAGCCGGTGCAGCACGGTGTCGGCGTTCGCTTCCGGCGACAGCGCGATCAGCGCCCGCACCCCCAGCTCGTCGGTCGCCACCAGCGCCGACACCTTCGCGCGACGCGCCGCCAAGACCGTCGCCTCGGCCAGCTCGCGCAGCACCGGCGGCGTGGACAGCGCAGGCCGGTTGCCGGCCAACCGGGGCCGGACCGCCAGCCCGACCAGTTGCCGCCCGGCCAGGGGCACGGCCAGCGCGGACGCGCGCGCCAGCAGCTCCGCCGTCGGCGCCGGCGAGGCGAGCAGTTCGTTGAGCACCGCGCGGTGGGCCTGGCGCTCCAGGCCGTCGGAGTCCTTGGCGACCAGCCGGTGCACGGCCAGCGCGGACGCGGCCCGCTCGGCGACCACCCGGTGCCGGTGCGGCGGCTGGTCGGCGCAGACGACGACGAGGCGTCCCCAGTCGTGCCCGCGCGCGCCGACGACGGTCACCAGCCAGCCCGAACCCGCGTGGTAGCCGGTCCGCTCGCCCAGCTGCACCACCCGCGACCGGGACGGCCAGCCGGTGAGCAGATCGGCCGGATCGGTGCCGGCCGCGTCGTAGGCGAGGACCTCGTGCGAAAGCGTCTCCAGCACGACCGGCTGCTCGGTCAGCCGCGCGACCTCGCCGAGGACGACGCCGGGTTCGGCACCCGCGACCGTCAGCGCGGTGAACGTCTCGTGGACGCGCTCGGCGGCGCGCAGCTCGGCGACCTGGGCGTCGACGATCTGGCCGTTCACCGCCTCGGTGACGCTCACGTACCGCGTCTCGCGCGAGAGCGTCACCAGCGGCAGGCCGTGCTTCTCGGCGGCGTCGACCAGCGCGGCTGGCAGCTTGTCGCTCCAGTGCCGGACCAGCTCGATCACCAGGCCGGCGGCGCCGACCCCGGCCAGGTCGGCGACGTAGCGGGCGAGCGCCGGGCCGTCGTCGGGCAGCGCGACGCCGGTCGTCAGCACCAGCTCGCCGCCGCGCAGCAGGTGCGCGATGTCGGCGACCTCGGCGACGTGCGCCCAGCGGACCGGGGCGTCGAGCCCGGCCGTGCCGGCGACGACGTGCGGACGGCCCTGGCGCAGCACCGGCAGCGCGAGCACCTCGGCGACGGTCGGGTACATGGCTCCTCGCGTGTTGCTGTGGTCGGATTGGCAACCATCGGCACAGTGATCGGCAGGGACAGACTGTACGGCCGGGACGGTGAGTCCGTACACGTTGTCGATGGCGTTGGCGTGGCGCCCGACCGGAGACTCGCAGGAGACGTCCCCCGAGCGAAGGAGCGCGCGCCGTGACCGACCGCATCAGCCACTGGATCGACGGCAAGCCGTTCACCGGGACCGCCGAGCGCTCGGGCGAGGTGTTCGACCCCGCGACCGGGCAGGTGCGGGCGCACGTCGACTTCGCCGGCGACGCCGAGGTCGAAGCCGCCGTCGCCGCGGCCAAGGCGGCGCTGCCGGGCTGGCGCGGGACGTCGCTGGCCGGCCGGACCCGCGTGCTGTTCGCCTTCCGCGAGCTGCTGTCGGCCCGCAAGCACGAGCTGGCGAAGATCGTCACGAGCGAGCACGGCAAGGTCGAGTCCGACGCGGCGGGCGAGGTCGCGCGGGCGATCGAGAACGTCGAGTACGCCTGCGGCGCCGCCCAGCTGCTCAAGGGCGGGTTCAGCGAGAACGCCTCCACCGGCGTCGACGTCTACTCGATCGCGCAGCCGCTCGGCGTGGTCGGCGTGATCTCGCCGTTCAACTTCCCGGCGATGGTGCCGCTGTGGTTCGTCCCGAACGCGCTGGCCTGCGGCAACACCGTCGTGCTCAAGCCGAGCGAGAAGGACCCGTCGGCGGCGGTGTTCATCGCCGAGCTGTTCGCCGAGGCCGGGCTGCCCGCGGGCGCGCTGAACGTCCTGCACGGCGACAAGGTGGCGGTGGACGGACTGCTGTCGCACTCCGACGTCAAGGCGATCTCGTTCGTGGGGTCGACGCCGATCGCGCGCTACGTCTACGAAACCGGGACCCGGCACGGCAAGCGCGTGCAGGCGCTCGGCGGGGCGAAGAACCACATGGTCGTCCTGCCCGACGCGGACCTCGACCTGGCCGCCGACGCCGCGGTGTCGGCCGGGTTCGGCTCGGCGGGAGAGCGCTGCATGGCGGTGTCGGTGGTCGTCGCCGTCGACCCGATCGGCGACGAGCTGGTGCGCAAGATCACCGAGCGGATGTCGGTGCTGCGCGTCGGCGACGGCCGCGACCCCGAGTCGGAGATGGGACCACTTGTCACGGCGGCACACCACGCCCGGGTCAAGTCCTATGTGGACGCCGGAGTTTCGGAGGGTGCCTCTCTGGTGGTCGACGGCCGCGGGATCGAGGTGGCCGGCGACGGCTTCTGGCTCGGCCCGACGCTGTTCGACCACGTCCGCACGGACATGTCGATCTACACCGACGAGATCTTCGGCCCGGTGCTGTCGGTCGCGCGGACGGCTTCGTACGACGACGCGCTGGAGCTGATCAACGCCAACCCGTACGGCAACGGCGTGGCGATCTTCACCGGCGACGGGGCGTCGGCGCGGCGGTTCCAGAACGAGGTCGAGGTCGGGATGGTCGGCGTGAACGTCCCGATCCCGGTGCCGGTCGGGTACTACTCGTTCGGGGGCTGGAAGGACTCGCTGTTCGGCGACAGCCACGCCTACGGGCCGGAGGGGTTCCACTTCTTCACGCGGACGAAGGTCGTGACGTCGCGGTGGCCGGACCGGTCGCACGCGGGCGTGAACCTGGGCTTCCCGCGCAACTCCTGAGGGTTTCCGGGAATCGTCCGGGGTACTCGCGAGGTTCACCCTCGAGAGCACCCCGGACGACGATGGGACGGACATGAGCGCGAAGAACTCCGGCACTTTCACCATCGGCGGCGACCTTCCGGTCACCCGCCTCGGCTACGGCGCCATGCAGCTCACCGGGCCCGGCGTGTGGGGCGACCCGAAGGATCCGGAGGAGGCCGTCCGCGTGCTGCGGCGCGCGGCCGAGCTGGGCGTCAACCTGATCGACACGGCCGACGCCTACGGCCCGTTCGTCGCCGACCTGCTGATCAAGAAGGCACTGCACCCGTACGCCGACGACCTGGTCATCGCGACCAAGGCCGGCTTCACCCGGCAGGGCCCGAACCAGTGGACCCCGGTCGGCCGGCCCGAATACCTGCGCCAGCAGGTCGAGCTGAGCCTGCGCCACCTCGGCGTCGACCGGATCGACCTCCTGCAGCTGCACCGCATCGACCCGAAGGTCCCCCTCGCCGAGCAGGTCGGCGAGCTGAAGAAGCTGCAGGACGAAGGCAAGATCCGGCACATCGGCCTGTCCGAGATCAGCGTCGGAGAGCTGCAGGAAGCGCAGAAGACCGCGGAGATCGTCTCCGTGCAGAACCTCTTCAACCTGGCCAACCGCGACGCCGAGCCGCTGCTGGATCACGCCACCGAGCACGGGATCGCCTTCATCCCGTGGTTCCCGCTGGCCACCGGCGCCCTCGCCGGGGCGGACAGCCCGCTCAGCGCGCTCGCCAAGGAGCACGACGCGTCGCCGTCGCAGCTCGCGCTGGCCTGGCTGCTCAAGCGCTCGCCCGTCGTGCTGCCGATCCCGGGCACGTCGTCGGTCGCGCACCTCGAAGACAACGTCGCCGCCGCCGACATCGAGCTGACCGACGCCGAGTTCGACGCCCTCAGCAAAGCGGTCTAAGCGGGCAGGACGTTGATCAGCAGCTTCGACCGCGGGGCGATCAGCACCGTGTTGACGCGGTCCGGCCGGATCCGCTCGCGGAGCTTCCGCTCCAGCGGGTAGGTCCGGCCGCCCGTCTTCAGGTAGTAGTGCTTGTTGTAGCCCTGGCTGAGCCGGGTGGAGAGCTCGATCGGGTGGTCGCCGCCGGGCCGTTGCCTGCCGAAGTCGTGGGTCCAGCCCGTGGTCGCGACCAGCTGCCCGCTCCGCACGTCCGCCAGCCGGCGCCAGCAGACGAACGCGAACCACGCGGTGATCGCCAGGATCGGGACGAGGGTGCCGAGGACTTCGGCGGCCGTCTCCGCCACGGCGGCGAGCAGCACCGCCACCACGAGACCGGCGACGACCAGGACGGCCGCGACCCAGAAGGTGAAGTCGAGCAGCTTTCCCCGTTGCGAGGGGTGGAGCCGGCCGTGGCGGTTGGCCAGCTCCACTTCGGCCTGCTCGATCACTCGGCCTCGCCTCCGGGGTGTTCCTTCTCGTAGGCCTCTCGGCCTTCGTGATAGCGGTCGATCTGTTCGTTCTCCTGACGGCGGCCCTCGGTCACGACACCGACGGTGTCCGCCGTGCTCCACCCCGGATAGCCGCCGGCCTTCTGCCACTCGGCCGGCTTGAGCGCGCTGCGGCCGTCCTCCGAGTACTTGTCGCCGAGGCCTTCGACCTTTTCGCGGCCGGGGACATGTGACTCAGCGGCGTCGCTCCAGCCCTTCGCCGTCTCCTCGGCCGACTTCGCCTCCTTGCCCGCCTGCTTGAGCTCGTTGGCCTTGCGCTCGATGCCCGCGGCCGTGTCGACGCTCTTGTCCACGAGCTTGTCGACGCCCTTGCCCACCTTCTTCAGCGCGTTCGCCGCGCCTTCGAGGGCCGCCTTCGACTTGCCCGCGCCCTTCGCCAGGCTCTCCAGCTTCTCGACGACCTTCGTGATGCGCGTGCTGATCTTCTCGGCGAGCACGCCGCCCTCCACGACCGTGTCGGCGATGAACGCCGCGACCGTGCCGCCGAAGGTGCACCAGGACGCGGCCAGCGCGGCCACGGCCTTGATGATCAGCTCGCCGACGAACGACGAGATCATGTCGCGGATCAGCCCGCGCTCGGTGCCGACCAGCGCCGCGCCGACGTTCATGGCCGTCGACGCGTCCGAGGCGTGCGACGCCGCGCCGCGCAGGACGCTGACGTAGCTCTCCGCCGTCCGCTGGTAGGCCTCCGCGGAGCCGCAGTCGCTGAAGGACTGCTTGACCTTCTTGGCCTGCTGCTCGTAGCTCTCGGCCGTCTCGGTGAGTGACTTCGAAATGTTCGTCCAGGTCACGGCCTTGGCGGTGACGGCTTCGGGCTTGCCGGCGAGCTTGTCGAGGCCGTCCTTGAGGAAGCTGATGTGCTCGATCAGCCAGCCGACCCCGGCGCTCGCGAGGGTGCCGAGCGGGTCCATCGCCGCGCCGAGCAGGTCGAGGGCGTCGGTGCCGACGTCCATCGCGAGGTTGCCCCAGTCGCCGTTGCGGGCGTCGGTGAGCGTCGACGCGGCGTCGTTGAAGATGCCGGCGCCGCTGGTCTGGGCGTTGACGTTGTCGAGCTCGCCCTTCGAGCCGTCGCCCATGCCGGTGGTGAAGCCGCCCGGCGACTCGGCCGTCGCGACCAGCGAGTTCTCGGTCATGCGGGCAGCTCCTTGCCGATGCCTTCGATCAGGCACTTCGTCTGGTGTTCGTGCTCGCGGAACGCCGTGTGCGCGGCCTTCACCCGGTCCGCGACGTCGTGGCCGGCCTCGACGGCCGCGCTCAGGAAGCTGTCGGCGGACTCCACCCAGCCCTGGATCGGCACCGCGAACACCTGCCCGACCAGCCCGAACGCGTCGAAGTCGAGCGCGCCGGCGGTGCCCGCGGCGTCGACCGCCTGCTGGACCCGGCCGGCGATCTCGCGGATCTCGTCCTCGTGCCCGCCGAGGACGTCGAAGTCGACCTTCATCGCTTCGCCCGCCATCACTGCCCCCGGCGCAGGATCGGGCCGCCGAAGTCGTCGTCGGCGGGCGGATTCCGAGGTGGTTCCCGGCGCGCTTCTTCGGCCGGGAGCTCGGGTTCCGGAATCTGTTCCTGAAGGAATTTCATGGCGTCGCTGTCGGCGCCGATCACCGGCGCCATGACGGCGGTCAGCTGCCGGGCGGCGTCGAGCTGGGCGCGTTTGGCGGTCGCCAGGACGGCCTGCGCAAGCCGGGCGCGCGGCAGCTCGTCGGCGCGCGGGCCGAAGGTGAGTTCCTGCAGCGCACCGCTGGTGTTGACGGTGACCGTGACGGCCCCGTCGGCACTCGTGGCGGTCGCCGAGACGCGCTCGAGCCGCGCTTTCGCCTCGGCCGCGCGCCGGGCGATTTCGGGCATTCCGGCCGAAGCGGGTTCAATTCGGTTCACGGCGACCTCGGGAGTCGGGGACTGGCATGTGGATCAGAGGCAGCAAACCGGTTTTCGGTTCCCGTCTCAAGCCGGGAATTCGTTTCGGGGAAAATGCATGGTAATTCGTTTGCCTGTTCTTTACCCGGTTCGCGGGGGCGACACCCCTGCCCCGGTGGGCGGGGTTGAGCACGACCGGCTCAGGCTTCCGTAAACTCGAGGAGAGCAGCGAGCGAGGTAGGTGAGGAACGGTGGCCAACGCGGATGAGCGCCGCTTCGAAGTGCTGCGTGCGATCGTCGCCGACTACGTGTCCAACCAGGAGCCCGTCGGGTCCAAGGCGATCGTCGAACGGCACAACCTCGGTGTGTCCAGCGCAACCGTGCGCAACGACATGGCCACGCTCGAGGAAGAGGGCTACATCACCCAGCCGCACACCAGCGCCGGCCGCGTGCCGACCGACAAGGGCTACCGCCTCTTCGTCGACCGGCTCTCGGAGATCAAGCCGCTCTCGACCGCCGAACGCAAGGCCATCACCACCTTCCTCGACAGCGGCACCGACCTCGACGACGTCCTCAAGCGCTCGGTCCGGCTGCTCGCGCAGCTGACCCGGCAGGTCGCCGTCGTCCAGTACCCGATGCTGACCAACGCCAAGGTGCGCCACCTGGAAGTGGTGCCGCTCACCCCGGCGCGGCTCATGCTGGTGCTGATCACCGACAACGGCCGCGTCGACCAGCGCACGGTCGACCTCGGCGACGTCGTCACCGAAGAGGACGTCGCCCGGCTGCGGACCGTGCTCAACGCGGCCATGTCCGGCCGGCGGCTCAACGACGCCGCCGCGCGCGTCGCCGAGCTGCCCGACCAGGCGCCGGGCGAGCTGCGGGACGCGCTCATCCGCGTCACGACCGTGCTGGTCGAGTCGCTGGCCGAGCACCCGGAAGAACGCCTGGTCCTCGGCGGGACCGCGAACCTCACGCGCAACGTCGCCGACTTCCCGGGCTCGCTGCGCCAGGTCCTCGAAGCCCTCGAGGAGCAGGTGGTCGTGCTCAAGCTGCTGGCCGCCGCGCGCAACCCCGGTGCGATCACGGTGCGCATCGGTGAGGAAAATGAAGACGAGCAGATGCGCAGCACCTCGGTCGTCTCGATCGGCTACGGCCGCGACGACGTGGTGCTCGGCGGCATGGGGGTGGTCGGCCCGACCCGGATGGACTACCCCGGCACGATCGCCGCGGTGCGCGCGGTCGCCAACTACGTGGGGCAGATCCTGCACGGCCGCTGAGCCGGGCAGAGCAGAAGGAGAAGCGAAGACGGTGGCGAGGGACTACTACGGCATCCTCGGGGTGGCGAAGAACGCGAGCGACCAGGACATCAAGCGCGCGTACCGGAAGCTGGCCAGGGAGCTGCACCCCGACGTCAACCCGTCGGAAGACGCCCAGCACAAGTTCGGCGAGGTCACCACGGCCTACGAGGTGCTGTCGGACCCGCAGAAGCGCAAGATCGTCGACCTGGGCGGCGATCCGATGGACAACGGCGCGCGCGGCGGGGGAGGCGGCGACCCCTTCGCCGGCTTCGGCGGTCTCGGCGACATCATGGACGCCTTCTTCGGCGCGGCCGGCGGAGGCGGCGGACGCGGGCGCGGACCCCGCAGCCGCGTCCAGCCCGGTTCCGACGCGCTGATCCGGCTCGGCCTCTCCCTCGAGGAGTGCGCCACCGGCGTCGACAAGGAGATCGCCGTCGACACGGCGATCGTCTGCGACCTCTGCCGCGGCGCCGGCACCAGCGAAGGCACCTCGGTCAAGACGTGCGACACCTGCGGCGGCGCCGGCGAGGTCCAGTCCGTCCAGCGGTCGTTCCTCGGCCAGGTCGTCACCGCCCGCCCGTGCCCGGTCTGCCGCGGCTTCGGCGAGGTCATCCCCGACCCCTGCCGCCAGTGCGGCGGCGACGGCCGCATCCGCGCCCGCCGCAACGTCACCGCCAAGATCCCGCCGGGCGTCGGCGACGGCATGCGCATCCGCCTCTCCGGCCAGGGCGAGGTCGGCCCCGGCGGCGGCCCGGCCGGAGACCTCTACGTCGAGATCGACGAGACCCCGCACGAGGTCTTCGTCCGCCAGGGCCACGACCTGCACTGCAACTTCCGCGTCCCGATGACCACCGCCGCCCTCGGCGCCACGGTGCCCATCGCGACGCTGGTCGACGGCGACTACGAGCTCGACATCGAACCCGGCACCCAGCCCAACGCCGAGCTCGTCCTCACCGGCAAGGGCATGCCGCGGCTGCGCTCCTCCGGGCGCGTCGACGGCCGCGGCGACCTGCACGTCCACATCGACGTCCAGGTGCCGACCAAGCTCGACGAAGCCCAGCGCGAGCTGCTGGTCGAGCTGGCCCAGCAGCGCGGCGAGGAGGCCCCGACCCTGTCGGCCAACGGCACCAAGCACGGCGGCCTGTTCTCCAAGCTGCGCACCAAGAACCACCGCTGACCCCGTGCCCGACACCACCCTGCCGGTCTTCCTCGCCTCCTCCGTGCCCGCTTCCGGGCGCACCGTGCTCGACGGCGAGGAAGCCCGGCACGCGGCCACCGTCCGCCGCCTGCGCGCGGGGGAGCGGCTCGTGCTCTCCGACGGCGCGGGCGCGATGGCCCGCTGCGTCGTCGAAGCCGTCCAACCCGGCCGGGACGCCGCCCTGACGCTGTCGATCGAGGAAAGCTGGACCGAGGACCCACCCGCCCTGCGCGTCGTCGTCGCCCAGGCCCTCGCCAAGGGCGACCGCGGCGAACTCGCCGTCGAACTGGCCACCGAAGCCGGCGTCGACGCGATCGTCCCCTGGCGCGCCGCCCGCAGCGTCGCCAAATGGGAAGACGGCGGCCGCGGCGACAAGGCCCTCGCCCGCTGGCGCGCCACCGCCCGCTCCGCCGCCAAACAAGCCCGCCGCGCCCACGTCCCCGACGTCACCGAGGCCGTCAGCACCCACGAGCTCGCCGGCCTCGTGGCCACCATGTCCCTGGCCATCGTCCTCGAATCCGACGTCCCCGACCGCCTCACCGACCTCGACCTCCCCGACACCGGCGACGTCCTCCTCGTCATCGGCCCCGAAGGCGGCATCACCGACGGCGAACTCCACACCCTGCGCGAAGCCGGCGCCCGAGCCGTCCGGCTGGGAACGACCGTGCTGCGCACATCGACGGCAGCGGCCGTCGCCCTCGGAGCGCTGGGCGCCCTGACCGCCCGGTGGCGGTGAAAAGATCACCGGAAAAAAGAAGCCCGATTTTGCGCCCAGTTATGGCGCGATCACACTCCGACCCGTTACTCTCGTTTACTAACGCACCACACACCGTTCCGGACCGTCACGGCCCGCAGCGGCAGGTGCGCCACTGGGAAGCACAGACCCCGCCGGGCACCTCCCCCCTCGGTCCGGCGGCCGCCGCGGATGCGGTAGATCGACCCCCAGGGTCTACCGCTCCGCGGCCCCCTTCCTCTCGCTTCGCTCGACTCAGGCGGCCGCTTCGCGTTCGTTGTGTCTTCTGGGGGTCAAACCCCCAGACCCCCAGCCGGGGGCTTCGCCCCCGGACCCCCCGCGACCCTTGCTCCGTGCCTGTCTGTGTGCCGCGGCTCTCGTTCGTCGGTAGGGTTCTTCCTCATGAGTGAGGATGAGACTCTCTTCGAGCGGATCATTGCTGGTGAGATCCCTGCCGATGTCGTCTACCAGGATGACTCCACCTTTGCCTTCCGGGATATTCGGCCTCAGGCGAAGGTTCATGTCCTCGTTGTTCCCAAGACTCGGTATCGGAACTTGGGGGAGCTTGCTGCTGCCGATCCTCAGCTCCTTGCCGACGTTGCTCTCGCCTGCCGGAAGGTTGCCGAGCTTGAGGGGGTGCTCGAGAGTGGGTATCGGGTGGTGTTCAACACCGACTCCGATGCCGGGCAGACCGTCTTTCATGTTCATGCCCATGTTCTTGGCGGGGAGCCTCTGGGGCTCTTCGGGGCTCCTCAGGAGGACTAAGGAAACCGGCCTGCGTTCTGTCGGTGGGTGCCAGTAGCATCGGTGGGGTCCGTTCTCCCTCACCGAGAAAGCAGGCCTGAGGCCACGTGGCCGGAACCGTACCGGGTGGTGCCGCCCGACCCGACGTCCCCGGGGACGTCGCCAAGACCGAGGATGCCTCCGTTCAGGCTGCGCAGTCCCGGTTCCCCATTCCAGATGCCGCCGCCCTCAGCCTGCTCGGCTCCCGCGACGAAAACCTGCGGGTCGCCGAGGAGCTCCTGGCCGCCGACGTACACGTACGCGGCAACGAGGTCACCCTCACCGGAACACCCGCCGACGTCGCCTTCGCCGAACGCGTCTTCGCCGAGCTCGTCCAGCTCGCCGGCGGGGGCCAGCAGGTCGGACCCGACACCGTCCGCCGCACCATCGGCATGCTCTCCACCGGCGACGCCTCACCAGCCGAGGTCCTCAGCCTCAACATCGTCTCCCGCCGCGGCAAGACCATCCGGCCCAAGACGCTCAACCAGAAGCGCTACGTCGACGCCATCGACAAGCACACCGTCGTCTTCGGCATCGGCCCCGCCGGCACCGGCAAGACCTACCTCGCCATGGCCAAGGCCGTCCAGGCGCTGCAGGCCAAGCAGGTCACCCGCATCGTGCTGACCCGCCCCGCCGTCGAAGCCGGCGAGCGCCTCGGCTACCTGCCCGGCACCCTCAACGAGAAGATCGACCCCTACCTGCGGCCCCTCTACGACGCGCTGCACGACATGGTCGAACCCGAGTCCATCCCGCGGCTCATGCAGGCCGGCACCATCGAGATCGCGCCGCTGGCGTACATGCGCGGCCGCACCCTCAACGACGCCTTCATCATCCTCGACGAGGCCCAGAACACCACGCCCGAGCAGATGAAGATGTTCCTCACCCGCCTCGGCTTCGGCTCCAAGATCGTCGTCACCGGCGACATCACCCAGGTCGACCTGCCCAGCGGGCAGCGCAGCGGCCTCCGCGTCGTCCGCGACATCCTCCACGGCGTGGACGACCTCCACTTCGCCGAACTGACCAGCCAGGACGTCGTCCGGCACCGGCTCGTCGCGAGCATCGTCGACGCCTACGAGAAGTGGCAGGCCGTGCAGGACGCGCAGGAACAGCAGGGCAACGGCTGGAAGGGCAACCGGCGGTGAGCATCGAAATCGCCAACGAGTCCGGCGTCGACGTCGACGAGACGTCCATCGTCTCGGCCGCCCGCTACGCCCTCGACAAGATGGAGGTCAGCCCGCTCGCCGAGCTGTCCATCCTCCTCGTCACCCTCGACGTCATGGAAGACCTCCACGAACGCTGGATGGACCTCCCCGGCCCCACCGACGTCATGGCCTTCCCGATGGACGAGCTCGACTCCAGCCGCCGCCCCGACGCGCCCGACGCGTCCCCGGCGCTGCTCGGCGACATCGTGCTCTGCCCGGCGTTCGCCAAGGACCAGGCCAAGACCGCGGGCCACGCCCTGATCGACGAGCTGCACCTGCTCACCGTGCACGGCTGCCTGCACCTGCTCGGCTACGACCACGCCGAACCCGCCGAGGAACGCGAGATGTTCGCCCTGCAGAAGCGCATCCTCGGCGAGTACCAGGACGCCGTCGCCGCCCTGCAGAAGCAGGACGCCCAGCGCAGTTCCGACGACCGCGTCCTCGGCTTCGCCGGGCTCGACGCGTCCGCCGAACCACCCGCCGGGGAAACGCCCTAGGCGCCAGCCATGGTCCAGCTCCTCTTCGCGATCGCGCTCGTGCTCCTCGCGGGCGTGTTCGCCGCGGCCGACGCCGCCATCAGCACCGTGTCGCAAGCCCGGGCCGACGGCCTCGCCCGGCTCGGGCTGCCCGGCGCCCGCCAGCTCTCCGCCGTCGTCGTCGAACGCCGCCGCCACATCAACCTGCTCCTGTTGCTGCGCCTCGGCTGCGAACTCACCGCCACCGTCCTCGTCACCGTCGCGGTCGGCAGCTGGGTCCACCCGCTCGGCCTCGCCGTGCTGGTCACCGCCGTCGTGATGGTCGTCGTCAGCTACGTCCTCATCGGCGTCGGGCCGCGCACCCTCGGCCGCCAGCACCCCTACCGCATCGGCCGCTACGTCGCCGGGCCCGTCCGCGTCCTCGGCTCCGTCCTCGGCCCGCTGTCCCGGCTGCTCATCCTCATCGGTAACGCCATCACCCCCGGCCAGGGCTTCCGCGAAGGCCCGTTCACCTCCGAAGTCGAGCTGCGCGAACTGGTCGACATCGCCCAGGAACGCGGCGTCGTCGAGGACTCCGAGCGCGAGATGATCCACTCGGTGTTCGAGCTCGGCGACACCGTCGCCCGCGAGGTCATGGTGCCGCGCACCGAGATCGTCTGGATCGAGCGCACCAAGACGGTCCGCCAGGCCCTGGCACTGGCGCTGCGCACCGGCTTCACCCGGCTCCCGGTGATCGACGAGTCCGTCGACGACATCGTCGGCGTCGTCAACATCAAGGACCTCATGGCCGCGTACATGGACCCGGACGGCCCGAGCACCATCGTCAGCACGCTGATGAACGAAGCCTCCTTCGTCCCCGACTCGAAACGGCTCGACGAGCTCCTCAAGGAGATGCAGCGCTCGCACAACCACATGGCGATCGCCGTCGACGAGTACGGCGGCACCGCCGGCCTGCTCACCATCGAGGACGTCCTCGAGGAGATCGTCGGCGAGATCACCGACGAGTCCGACGCCGACGAGCGCCCCGAGGTCGAAGAGCTGAGCGACGGCGCCGTCCGCGTGTCGTCCCGGATGAGCGTCGACGACCTGGGCGAGCTCTTCGGCCTCGACCTCGAAGACCACGACGTGGAGACCGTGGGCGGCCTGCTCGCGGAACGACTGGGTAGGGTCCCGCTGCCGGGGGCCGAAGCCGAGGTCGCCGGCCTTCGGCTGTTCGCCGAAGGGGGCAAGGACCGGCGCGGCCGCATGCGGATCACCACCGTGGTCGTGCACCCGGCCGACGCCGAGGCGATGACCGACCCGGCCGACCGCACGACCCGGCGCCGCACGCGCCTGCCCCACCCCGACGAACGCGACAGGAGCGTCGAACATGCCTGACCTCGAGGCGGAGGACCAGAAACTGGTCGTCCTCGCCCGGTCCTCGCGCGCCCGCATCCAGGCCCCCGAGGGCGCCGCGGTCCGCGACACCGACGGCCGCACCTACGCCGCCGGCACGGTCGACCAGCCGTCGTTCAAGCTCACCGCCCTGCAGGCCGCGGTCGCCGCGGCGCTGTCCAGCGGCGCCGAAGGCATCGAAGCGGCCGCCGTCGTCAGCGAAGAAGGACTGCTCAAGGGCGCGTCCGTGCAGGCCGTGCGCGACATCGCGAAGTACGCGCCGATCATCCTCGCCGCCCCGGACGGCGCCGTGCTCGAGGTGCTGCACCGATGACCGAACACCGCTCCGGCTTCGCCTGCTTCGTCGGCCGCCCCAACGCCGGCAAGTCGACGCTCACCAACGCTCTCGTCGGCACCAAGGTCGCGATCACCTCGAGCAAGCCGCAGACCACCCGCCACGCGATCCGCGGGATCGTCTCCCGTGAGGACGCGCAGCTCGTCCTCATCGACACCCCCGGCCTGCACCGGCCGCGCACCCTGCTCGGTGAGCGGCTCAACGACATCGTGCACACGACGTGGTCCGAAGTGGACGTCGTCGGGTTCTGCGTGCCCGCCAACGAGAAGATCGGCCCCGGCGACAAGTTCATCGCCGGCGAGCTGCAGAAGATCGCCAAGCGGACCCCGGTGATCGGGATCGTCACCAAGACCGATCTCGTCCAGCCCCAGCAGGTCGCCGAGCAGCTGCTCGCGCTGCAGGAGGTGATGGACTTCGCCGAGCTGATCCCGGTGTCCGCGGTCGACGGCTTCCAGGTCGGCGCGCTCGCTGACCTGCTCGTCGGCAAGCTCCCCGAAGGCCCGCAGCTCTACCCGGGCGGTGAGCTGACCGACGAACCCGAGCAGACGCTGGTCGCCGAGCTGATCCGCGAGGCGGCGCTGGAAGGCGTCCGCGACGAGCTGCCGCACTCGATCGCCGTCACCGTCGAGGAGATGCTGCCCCGCGAAGGCCGCGACGACCTCATCGACGTGCACGCGTTCCTGTTCGTGGAGCGGCCCAGCCAGAAGGGCATCATCCTCGGGCACAAGGGCGAACGGCTGCGCGAGGTCGGCGCCACCGCGCGCAAGAACATCGAGGCGCTGCTCGGCTCCAAGGTCTACCTCGACCTGCACATCAAGGTGGCCAAGGAGTGGCAGCGCGACCCCCGTCAGCTGCGCCGGCTCGGGTTCTGACGTGAGCGAGCAGCCGCGTCCGCCGGCCGACTACAACCCCGGGCCCCCGCCCGCGAGCCACCTGGTCTGGGGGATCGTCAGCGCGATCCTGTGCTGCCTCCCGTTCGGCGCGCTCTCGATCTACCAGGCCGCGAAGGTCGAAAAGCTCTGGGCGCAGGGCGATCCGGAGGCCGCGCACGAGGCGGCCCGCGACGCCCGGCGGTGGGCGGTCGTCGCCGCCGTCGCCGGCGCCGTCCTGTGGGTCGCGGCGATCGTGACGGTCGTGCTGCTCTTCGGAACGCTCGCCGACAACGCCGCGTCGAACTGACGCAAGGCTCGGCGTCAGGAGGCGATCCCGGTGTGCCAGCAGTACCCGCCCCACGGCTGGGGCCCCCACTACGGACCCCCGCCGGACAACAACATGGTCTGGGCGATCCTGTCGACGGTGATGTGCTGCCTGCCGTTGGGTATCGTCTCCATCGTGAAGGCGAGCCAGGTCAACTCCCTGTGGTTCCAGGGCTTCCACGCGGAAGCGCACCGGGCCGCCGACGAGGCCCGCAAGTGGGCGATGTGGTCGGCGATCTCCTTCGCCGTGCTGATCGGGCTCTACCTGGCCGTCGTGTTCGCCCTGTTCGCCTTCGTCGGCGTCTCCGCTTGGACGCTGGTGCCATGACGACCGTCTACACGGGATACCCGGCCCGCGGGGCCAAGGCGACGCTGCGTGCCCTCGGCGCCCCGATGGCCGTGGCGGGCGGGCTCGGCGCGTGCTGCGTGGCGGTCTGGATCGGCGACCCCACCACCCCCGGCGGCTGGCTCCCGATCTGCCCGACCAAGGCGCTGTTCGGCATCGACTGCCCCGGCTGCGGCGGCATGCGGATGGCCTACAGCCTGATGCACGGCGACCTCCCCGCGGCCCTGCACTACAACGCCGTGTCGCTCGTCTTCGTGCTCCTCTTCGTGTGGAGCACGGTCGCCTGGACCGTCGGGCGGCTGCGCGGCCGCTGGGTGAACAGCTGGCTGCACTGGCGCTGGACCCCGCTGACCGCCGGCGTCGTGTTCGCCGTCTGGTTCGTCATTCGCAACCTCCCGTTCGCCCCGTTCACCAGCCTGCACGTCTGATTCGGACGGACGGGAACCGCGTCGCCACGCTCTGCGTCGGAGGCTCGTCCGGGTCACCCGGACAGGGGAAGCCTGGGCAGCGCGGCCGCAGGTGAACCGAGTACGCTCCCGCGGACCAGTGCCGTGTGTCCGGTGTGGTCCCGTGCGGAGTGCGCGGTGGAGTTACCAGCGAGGGGGAGACCCAATGACCGATCCCTACGGTCAGCCGTCCTTCGGGCAGCAGCAGCCCGGCGGCCAGCAACCGTTCGGACAGCCACAGCCCGGTCAGGCGCCGCCGCCGTACGGGCAGCCCTACGGGCAGCAGGCGCCGTTCGGCCAGCCGGGTACCCCGTTCGGTGCACCGCAAAACTACGCGAACTGGGGCCAGCGCGCCGGTGCCCTGATCATCGACCAGGCGCCGATCATCGTCGTCTACCTCCTCGCGTTCGTCCTCGTCGTCGCCGGCGCGCAGACCGTCGGCGTGATCCTGTACGTGCTCGGCGGGCTCGCCGGCATCGGCTGGGCCGTCTACAACCGGTGGATCCAGCAGGGCAACACCGGTCAGTCGCTGGGCAAGCGGATCCTCGGCATCAAGCTGATCGGCGAGCAGA
Source organism: Amycolatopsis sp. NPDC114478 (assembly GCF_055633805.1). Classification (NCBI taxonomy): domain Bacteria; kingdom Bacillati; phylum Actinomycetota; class Actinomycetes; order Pseudonocardiales; family Pseudonocardiaceae; genus Amycolatopsis; species Amycolatopsis sp. NPDC114478. The sequence goes on from NZ_JBVKDO010000007.1 coordinate 17,884, forward strand.
CCGGGCAGCCGATCGGCGTCGGGTCCGCGTTCCTGCGCGACCTCTGCCACATCATCGACGGCCTTCCCTGCTACGTCGGGTACCTGTGGCCGCTCTGGGACGACAAGAGCCAGACCTTCTCCGACAAGATCCTCGGCACCGTCGTGGTGCAGGCCGACGCCGCGCCCGGCCAGGCCCCGTTCGGGCAGCAGCAGCCCGGCGCGCAGCAGCCCTTCGCCGGCGGCTACCCGCCGGCGGGCCAGCAGCCCGGCCAGCCCGGTCAGTTCGGCCAGCCGCCGGCCGGTGGTTTCCCGCAGCAGCCCCAGTCCGGCGGCTTCGGCCAGCCCGCGCCGGGCGGTTTCCCGCAGCAGCAACCGGCTTCCGGCGGGTTCGGGCAGCCGCCCCAGCCGGGCGGCTTCGGGCAGCAGCCGGGCCAGCCGCTCGCCCCGCCGCCGGGCGGCGGGTCCGCCTTCGACGAGGTCGAGCGCACCCAGATGCTCCGCCCGGATTCCGCCGGGGGCGGCGGGTCCGCGTTCGACGAGCAGGCCGAGCGGACGCAGATGCTGCGTCCGGAAGGCCAGGGCGACGCCGGGGAGACCCGGAAGATCCCACCGGGACAGTTCGGCCAGCCGCCGAACGACCAGCCGCCGCACCACTGAGGCACGCCTTTTCACACCACCGCCGGGGCGACCCGGCGGACGTTCACGAATAGTTGGGGTACCAGTTCATGACCAATCCCTACGGCCAGCAGCAGCCGCCCTACGGCCAGCAGCCGCAGTCCGGCGGTTTCCCGCAGCAGCCCGGTTACGGTCCGCCGTCGGGCGGGATGCCCGCGCCCTACGGCCAGCCCGCGCCGTACGGCCAGCCGCCGTCCGGCGGCTTCGGCGCGCCCGGCTACGGCATGCCCGGCGGCGGCGACATCAACGCCATCAAGGACTACAAGGGCTGGGCGATCGCCTCGCTCTTCCTGGGCGGCCTGATCCTCGGCATCTTCGCGATCATGAAGTCGAACGAGGTCGGCACGTACAAGATGCAGGGCAACTACATGATGGCGGAGCAGGCGTCGCGCACCACCAAGACGCTCTGCCTGATCTCCACCATCCTGGGCAGCATCGGCTGCGTCGTCGCCATCATCGCGATCATCGCCTCGGCGGTGGCCGTCAGCACCTGCTACGGCTACTACTGCTGATACTCGCTTTTCCGCGGGGCGCTCCACCCCGGCATCACCCCGAAGTGGGACGATGTCGGGGTGGTGAACCTCTACCGCGACACCGGGGTGGTGTTGCGCACGCACAAGCTGGGTGAGGCCGACCGGATCGTCACCCTGCTCACGCGCCGGCACGGCAAGGTCCGCGCCGTCGCGAAGGGCGTGCGGCGCACCTCGTCGCGGTTCGGGGCCCGGCTGGAGCCGTTCGGCCACGTCGACGTGCAGTTCTACACCGGACGGACCCTCGACGTCATCACCCAGGTCGAGACCGTCGACGCGTTCCAGCTGCCGCTGGTCGCCGACTACCAGCGCTACACCGCGGCCAGCGCGATCGCCGAGACCGCGGACCGGCTCTCGGCCGAAGAGGGCGAGCCGGTGCTCAAGCTCTACCTCCTCGTCTGCGGCGCGCTGCGCTCCCTCGCCGCCGGGGAGCGGGACGCGTCCCTCGTGCTCGACGCGTTCTTCCTCCGCGCGATGTCCTACGCCGGCTGGGCGCCCGCCCTCACCGAGTGCGCCCGCTGTGGCTTGCCGGGCCCACACGTCGCGTTCAGCGTCCCCGCCGGCGGCTCGATGTGCCAGGACTGCCGCGTCCCGGGGTCCGTGCACCCCGCGCCCGAGGTCCTGGACCTGCTCACGGCCCTGCTGCACGGCGAGTGGACGATGGCGGAGTCGACCCTGCCCGGCACCCGCCGCGACGCGAGCGGCCTGGTCGCGGCCCACCTGCAGTGGCATCTGGAGCGTCAGCTCCGGTCCCTTCCCCTGGTCGAACGACGCGCCCGGGAGGCTGTGCTGCCATCCGGGGCTTCGCCCCGGGCCGGGGGCTCCGCCACCCGGACCCCCGAAGGACAGGGGGCACCCACGCAGTAGGGTCGGGCCTGATCGGTTTCACCCATCCAGGGAGGCTCGCAGTGCTGCGCAGGGGACGCGAGAGCAAGGCGTCGCGGTACGAGCTGCGGGCCCCGGATCCGCACCCGTCCGGCGCGAAGCCACCGGAGATCCCGCGCGAGCTGGTCCCCAAGCACGTCGCGCTGGTCATGGACGGCAACGGCCGCTGGGCCAACCAGCGCGGCCTCCCGCGGATCGAAGGCCACAAGCGCGGCGAAGCGGTGATGATCGACGTCGCCGCCGGCGCGGTCGAAATCGGCGTCAAGTGGCTCTCGGTGTACGCGTTCTCGACGGAGAACTGGAAGCGCAGCCCCGAAGAGGTGCGGTTCCTGATGGGCTTCAACCGCGACACCATCCGCCGCCAGGTCGACTACCTCGGCTCGATCGGCGTGCGCATCCGGTGGGCCGGGCGGCGGCCGAAGCTGTGGGCGTCGGTGATCAAGGAGCTGCAGGCGGCCGAGGAGAAGACCAAGCACAACACGGCGCTGAACATGACGATGTGCGTCAACTACGGCGGCCGCGCCGAGCTGGCCGACGCGATGCAGCGGATCGCGCGCGACGTCGCGGACGGCAAGCTGAACCCGGACAAGGTGACCGAGAAGACCATCGGCAAGTACCTGTACCAGCCGGACATGCCGGACGTGGACCTGTTCCTGCGGCCCTCGGGCGAGCAGCGGACGTCGAACTTCCTGCTGTGGCAGTCGGCCTACGCCGAGATGGTCTTCCAGGACACGCTGTTCCCGGACTTCGACCGGACGCACCTGTGGCGCGCGTGCCTCGAGTTCGCGAAGCGGGATCGCCGCTTCGGCGGCGCCGTGGACCAGGCGGCCTCGTCGTGAGCGCGACCGAAGCGGCGGAGACCGCGGAACTGCTGACGCAGGCGAAGGACGCGCTCGAGCGGTACCTCGAGGTGCGCGTCGACGACGACGGCGCGCTGACGTTCTCCCACGGTGACGTCCCCTGCGTGATCCAGGCGACCCGGCTCGGCGAGGGGCTCACCGTGCTCTCGCTGACCTGCGTGGTCGGCTGGGACCTGCCGGACCGCCCGGACCTGTCGGTCGCGGTCGCCGAGCGGGCGGGCCAAGGGCTCTTCGGCACGCTCGGGGTCGGGCATTCGGACGGCGGCCTCGACGTGACGCTGCGGTACGCGTTCCCGGCGGCGGGCCTGGACGCGGCGGCGCTCGGGACGCTGCTGATGCTGGTGGTGTCGACGGCGTCGCAGCTGCGGACCGATCTGCCGGGGATCGTGCCCGGCGAATAACCCACACGGGGCTTTTCGCCGCCGCGAACGGTAAATTCCGGCCGGAAACCGGCCTTTTCCGACCGTTCGCGGAAGTGCGGTGCTCTCGGTGTCGGACCCGGCTGGCATCATCGCCGTCGTGAACACGGTTTCCGATACCGCCCGGCGCACCCGCCGGTTCCGCATCAGCTCGGTCGAGGTGCTGTGCGCGATCCTGCTGGTCGCGATCCTCGCCCAGGGCTGGCTGCAGCAGGCCTTCGACGTGCCCGCGCTGCGCACCGGCTCGACCGTGTTCGTCGCCGTCTGCGTGCAGGCGCTGCCGTTCCTGGTACTGGGCGTGCTGATCAGCGGCGCCATCGCCGCGTTCGTGCCGGCCCGGGTGCTGGAGAAGGTGCTGCCGCGGCGGGCCGGGGCGGCGGTCGGCGTGGCGGGCCTGGCCGGCGTCGCGCTGCCGGGGTGTGAATGCGCTTCGGTGCCGGTGGCGCGCCGGCTGATGGGCCAGGGCGTGGCCCCGGCGGCGGCGTTGACGTTCCTGCTGGCGGCACCGGCGGTGAACCCGGTGGTGCTGGTGGCGACGGCGGTGGCGTTCCCGGGCAAGCCGGAGATGGTGCTGGCGCGCTTCGCGGGCTCGCTGGCGACGGCGATGGTGATGGGCTGGCTGTGGGCCCGCTGGGGCAAGCTGGAGTGGATCACGGCCCGCGCGTTGCGGCGGTTGCCCGACGTGGCGGGCGGGCAGCGATGGCGGGTGTTCGCCGAGACGGCCCGCACGGACCTGGTCGAAGCGGGCGGCTTCCTGGTGCTGGGGGCGCTGATCTCGTCGGCGCTGAACGTGCTGGTGCCGGCCCGCTGGTTCGGGGTGCTGGGTGACCAGCTGGTGCTGGGCATCGTGGTGATGGCGGTGCTGGCGGTGGTCCTGGCGCTGTGCAGCGAGGCGGACGCGTTCGTGGCGGCTTCGCTGACGGCGTTGCCGCTGCTGCCGAAGCTGGTGTTCCTGGTGGTGGGGCCGGCGGTGGACGTGAAGCTGTTCGCGTTGCAGGCGGGGACGTTCGGCAGGTCGTTCGCGGTCCGGTTCGCGCCGGTGACGTTCGTGGTGGCGGCGGCGTGCGCCGTGGTGACCGGACTGGTGGTGGGGCTGGCGTGAAGCGCGAGACGCAGAACATCCTGCTGGTGCTGCTGGGCGGGGCGCTGGTGAAGATCGCGGTCAACGGCGACTACCTGCGGTACGTGAAGCCGGCGCAGCAGCCGTGGATCATCGCGGGAGGGGCGGTGATGGTCCTGCTCGGCGCGGTGGCGATCGCGCGCGACTTGCTTGCGGCGCGGGCAAAAGCGGCGGCGGGAGCACAGCCGGGCGCGGCCGTCGACCACGGCGGGCTCGACTCGGCTGGCCACAGCCACAGCGGCCACGACCCAGCTGGCCTTGACCACGGCGGCCATGACCCTGCTGGCCTCGACCCGGCCGGCCTTGACCACAGCGGACTCGCTTCGGCCGGTATCGACCACGCGGGCCACTCCCACTCCGCGCGGCCCGCCTGGCTCCTTCTGGTGCCAGTCCTGGCGGTCTTCCTCGTCGCACCGCCCGCCCTGGGCGCGGACTCGGTCATCCGCACCGAGGCACGGGTTCCGGCGAGCGCGGCCGCCGCCAACGCCGCCGCCTTCCCGCCCCTGCCCGGCGGGGCCGTCGTGCCGCTGAGCGTCAACGAGTTCGTCAGCCGCGCGGGCTGGGACGCCTCCGGCACCCTCGACGGCCGCACCATCTCGCTGACCGGCTTCGTCGTGCACACCGGCGGCACCACCCTGCTGGCCCGCCTGGTGATCAGCTGCTGCGCGGCCGACGCGTTCCCGGTGACGGTCCATCTCCGCGGCGGCGCGGCCGACCACCTGGCCAGCGACGCCTGGATCCAGGTGACGGGCCAGGTCGTCCCCGGCACGGCCACCAAGAACAACAGCTACACGCCGGAATTCACGCCGGCGTCGATCTCGACCGTCCCCGCGCCGAAAGACCCGTACGAGTACTAGTGCTCCGCGCAGGTGCCGGTGATCTCCACCGTGTGCGAGATCTGCGAAAACCCGTGCTCCGCCGCGATCTTCTCCGCCCAGCGCTCCACCGCCGGCCCCTCGACCTCCACCGTGCGGCCGCACAGGCGGCACACCAGGTGATGGTGGTGGTGCGCCGAGCAGCGGCGGTAGATCGCCTCGCCCGAGTCCGTGCGCAGCACGTCGATCTCGCCGGCCTCCGACAGCGACTGCAGCGTGCGGTACACCGTCGTCAGGCCGATGCCGTCGCCGCGTTTGCGCAGCTCGTCGTGCAGTTCCTGGGCCGACCGGAAGTCGTTGACCTTGCTCAGCAGCTCGACGACGGCCGCCCGCTGGCGGGTCGACCGGCGCCCGGGCACCGGGGCCTGGCTGCGCGGTGCGGCGGCGTTCATCACTTTCCTTCCTGCACGTGCGCGACGGCGTCGACGACGATGTGCGCCAGGTGGTCGTCGGCGAGCCGGTAGACGACCTCGCGGCCGCGACGCTCGCCCTGGACTACCCCGGCCGTCTTCAGCACCCGCAGGTGCTGGCTGATCAGCGGCTGCGCGACGTCGAGGGCGTCCACCAGCTCGTGCACGCAGCGGTCGGCCGCGCGCAGCTGCAGCACGATCGCGATCCGGACCGGCGCTGCCAATGCGCGCAGCAGGTCGCCCGCGTCCGTCAGGACCGACGCCGGCGGGTGCGCCGGTGCCGCGGCCGCCGCCGGATCGCACTCCGCGAGCCCCGGCTGGGCGCCGCCCCCGGTCACCGTCGCCATACCCGCCTCCACCCTCGTCGCCGCGACATGAATTCCGTAGTCATTGCCGATAACGGCTCGGCCCATCCTAGTGTTCCCCCGGACGGGCTCCCGTTCCGTCACCTCGCCTGCGGACTACGGCCGGTTGTACTAACCCATTCGGGTGAGTTCGTGGGATATTGCCTCTTCGGCTTCGCATGTCGTGGCCGACGGTGCAAGGTTGTCGCGGAGCGTTTCGTCGCTTCTCGTACGCTGGCGACCCGCCCGAACAGATGCAGTGGGGAGACATGACCCGTTTCGTGACGAAAGCAGCCGTCCTGACGGCCGTCCTCTTCCCGCTGGCCGCCACCGGGGTCGCCGGGGCGCAGAGCCAGGCCGTCGACGAAAAGACGGGGCCGGTCTCGTTCGCGAACATCGCGTCGGTCCGGATCGGCGGCGAGGGCCAGCGCGGCGGCGCCCTGATCACCGAGACCCAGCGCTCCCCGCTGCTGCCCGGCCAGTCCAAGCTCGGCACCGACCGGGTCACGGTGCCCAAGGACGACGGCGAGCGCGCCACCTTCGGCGGGCACTACCAGATCGACCTCGGCCGCTACACCAACGGCAACCCCTACCCGGCGGGCATCGCGAGCCGGGACCACAACGTCGTCGCCGCGCTGCAGGCGACCACCGTGCCCACCGCCGTCGCCGAGACGAACTACGCGCTGCGCGACACCTGGCAGGGCGGGGCGAAGCCGGCCGACGACACCGTGCTCGTGCTCGAAGGCGCGAAGACGTCGGTGGACTGCACCTCGCCGGGCAAGCTCACCGGCACGTCGGCGGTGAACCGGCTGTGGGTGCGCCAGGGCGGCGGGCTCGGCATCGTCCCGATGCCCGGCGGCAACGCGGGCCTCGAGCTGAAGAACCTGCGGCTCGGCCCGCCCGGCGACATCGCGAACGCCGGCAAGGACACGACCGTCTCCGACCTCAAGCTGACCCGCGTCGCCGCGTTCGACCAGCTGATCCGCCAGGACGGCTGGCGCGGGGGCGACTACACCGCCGTTGCCGGCTGGCGCGTCGAGATCACGACGCACGTCAAGGACGCGGCGGGCGCCGCGCTGCAGGACGTGCAGACGAACATCGTGCTCGGCGGCGTCAGCTGTTCGGTGCCGAAGGGCTTCGTCGCGAAGGCCGCGGGCAGTACCGGCGGCGGCACGGGTGCGACGCAGGCCCCGGTGCCGACGCAGGTCCCGGCCGGCTACCTCGGCGCCGCCGCGCCCGACACCGGCGGCGACGGCTCGCGCATCCCGCTCGGCATCGGCCTGCTCTTCGGCGGGGTGTTCTTCGCGGCCGTCGCGCTGCTGCTCGGCAGGCGGCGCAAGACCGGGACGGACTAGGTGCTGCGCACCGGGCTGGCCGCCGTCTCGGGGGCGCTGGCCGTGGCCGCGTTCGCGGCCGGGGTCGTCGTGCTGACCTGGTTGCCGCCCACGGCCACGCAGCCCGCCGCCCCGCCACCCGGCTCGCTGCCGGGGGAGAACGCGGCCCCGGCGGTGCTGCCCGCGGACAGCGAGTCCGCCGCGCAGCAGCGCCCGGGCACGGTCCGGCTCCCGGACGGCGCGACCGCCCGCCTGGTCCGCACGGAGCTGACCGACCGCGGCGTGCTGCCGATCCCGCGCGGCCTCGGCGACGCGGCCTGGTGGGGCGCGAAGCTGGGCGCGGCCCAGGGGACGGCGCTGCTGTCCGGGCACGTGAACTGGGAGGGGCAGCGCGGCCCGTTCGACGAGCTGTGGCGCATGCGCGACGGCGACGAGGTCAGCGTGGTCGACGCCCGCGGCGGCCGCTGGGTGTACCGGGTCGACGACGTGGTGACGCTGCCGAAGGAGACGCTGCCGGAGCAGGCCGCGAAGTGGTTCGGGCAGGACGGCCCGCACCGGCTGGTCCTGGTCACCTGCGGCGGCGACTACGTGGGCGGCACCGAGGGCTACGACGAGAACCGCCTGGTCACGGCCCAGCTGGTGACGCGCCCGACGGGCTGACCCGGGTCCGGTGCAACCTCCCGCGCCCGCCACCGCATGTGAACCTTCGCAACGGCACGACCAGCGAAGGAGCGCACGCGCATGCAGGAGCGGAACCCGGCGGAGAAGAACGGCTCCGGCCGCTGGTGGATCGTCGGGGTCGCCGGCGCCTTCGTGGTCGCGGCGCTCGTCGCCACCCTGCTCATCTTCACCGGAAAGGATGAACCCGCCGGTGCGAACGGCACCGCGACGCCGACCGCGGCCGCGATCCAGCCCCAGCAGGACACCAGCCGGGCACCCGCGAACCTCGTCCTCCCCGGCGGCGGCACCGCGAAGCTCGTCCAGGAAGACCTCGACGCCGCCGGCGCGCTCAAGATCCCCGAAGGCCTCGACGAAGCCGCCTGGTGGGGGGCGAAGCTCGGTGCCGACCACGGCGTCGCCCTCCTCTCCGGGCACGTCAACTGGAAGGGCAAGAAGGGCCCGTTCAACGAGCTTTGGCAGGTCAAGCAGGGCCAGGAGGTCAAACTGACCGACGCCGCCGGCGGGGCGTGGGTCTATCGCGTCGACGCGACCGAGACCATCCACAAGTCGGAGCTCGCCGGGCGCTCGGAGCAGCTGTTCGACCCCGACGGCCCGCACAAGCTGCTCCTCGTCACCTGCGGTGGCGAGTACGTCGGCGGCAGCGAGGGCTACGAGGACAACCGGGTCGTGACGGCGTCGCTGGTGACCCGGCCCTAGCCTGCGCGAAAAGGGCTCGGCCCCGGCGGATACCCTGGACGTTCCAGTCCGATATCCGTCCCCGCATGCTTCCGGAGCGTGGAGTGCCCACGAACACCATCGATACCGTAGTCAGCCTGTGCAAGCGCCGTGGTTTCGTCTTCCCGAGCGGGGAGATCTACGGCGGTACCCGCTCGGCGTGGGACTACGGACCGCTCGGGGTCGAACTCAAGGACAACATCAAGCGCCAGTGGTGGAAGACCGTGGTCCAGGGCCGTGACGACGTCGTCGGCCTCGACTCCTCGGTCATCCTGCCGCGCCAGGTGTGGGTGGCTTCGGGGCACGTCAACGTGTTCACCGACCCGCTGGTCGAGTGCCTTTCGTGCCACAAGCGGTTCCGCGCCGACCAGCTCGCCGAAGAGTACGAGGCGCGCAGCGGCAAGCAGACCTCCGAGAACGACCTGTCCGACGTGCCGTGCCCGAACTGCGGCACGCGCGGCGAGTACACCGCGCCGCGGGACTTCAACATGATGCTGAAGACCTACCTCGGCCCGGTGGAGTCCGAAGAGGGCCTGCACTACCTCCGCCCGGAGACCGCGCAGGGCATCTTCGTCAACTTCTCGAACGTCCAGACGACGTCGCGGATGAAGCCGCCGTTCGGCATCGGCCAGATCGGCAAGTCGTTCCGCAACGAGATCACGCCGGGCAACTTCATCTTCCGGACGCGCGAGTTCGAGCAGATGGAGATGGAGTTCTTCGTCGAGCCGGGCGAGGACGAGAGCTGGCACCAGTACTGGATCGACGAGCGCACGAAGTGGTACACCGACCTCGGCATCAAGGCCGAGAACCTGCGCCACTTCGAGCACCCGAAGGAAAAGCTCTCGCACTACGCGAAGCGCACCGTCGACATCGAGTACCGCTTCGCGTTCAACGCGGGCCAGGAGTGGGGTGAGCTCGAGGGCATTGCCAACCGCACCGACTTCGACTTGACGACGCACTCGAACCACTCGGGTCAGGACCTGTCGTACTTCGACCCGACGTCGAAGCAGCGGTACCGCCCGTTCGTCATCGAGCCGGCGGCCGGTGTCGGCCGGTCGATGATGGCGTTCCTGATCGACGCCTACTACGAGGAAGAGGTGCCGAACGCCAAGGGCGGCACCGACAAGCGCGTCGTGCTGAAGCTCGACCCGCGGCTGGCGCCGTTCAAGGCCGCGGTGCTGCCGCTGTCGCGCAACGCCGACCTCACGCCGAAGGCGAAGGCCGTCGCCGAGCTGCTGCGCAAGCACTGGAACGTCGACTTCGACGACGCCGGCTCGATCGGCAAGCGCTACCGCCGGCACGAGGAGATCGGCACGCCGTACTGCGTGACGGTCGACTTCGACAGCCTCGAGGACAACGCCGTGACGGTCCGCGACCGCGACACCATGGCGCAGGAGCGCGTCGCGATCGACAAGCTGGAGGCGTACCTCGCTGGGCGCCTGATCGGCTGCTGATTCGCCCGAGGCCCGGGTACCCCTGACACCTGTCACGGCCAGGTCGTGACGCACGGTCTGGGGACCCGGGCCGCCCGGGCGGCAGCCTGGGGGCATGCGAGAAACAGACACCCAGGCGGTGGCGGCGGGGGCCGCGGTCCACCTCACCGGCCTGCGCAAGCACTACGGCGACGTGCCCGCGGTCGACGGCGTCGACCTCACGATCGCCCCGGGCGAGGTGGTCGCCCTGCTCGGCCCGAACGGCGCCGGCAAGTCCACCACCGTCGACATGATCCTCGGCCTGACCAGGCCCGGCAGCGGCGATGTGCGCGTGTTCGGGCGCAAGCCGATCGACGCGGTCCGCGCCGGCCTGATCGGCGCGATGCTGCAGGGCGGCGCCCTGATGGACGACCTGACCGTCGGGGAGACCGTCGGCATGGTCGCGGCGCTGCACCGCAAGCCCCTGCCGGTCGCCGAGGCGCTGCGCGCCGCCGGGATCGAGGAGCTGGCCGGCCGCCGCGCGAACAAGCTGTCCGGGGGCCAGAAGCAGCGCGTGCGCTTCGCCGTCGCCCTGGTCAGCGACCCCGACCTGCTGATCCTCGACGAGCCGACCGCCGCGATGGACGTCGGCACCCGGCGCGAGTTCTGGCAGTCGATGTACGCGTTCACCGAGTCCGGCCGCACCGTCCTGTTCGCCACGCACTACCTCGAAGAGGCCGAGGAGTTCGCCGACCGGGTGGTGCTGATGCGCCGCGGCCGGGTCGTCGCCGACGGGAGCGTCGCCGAGGTCCGCGCGCTGGCCGGCGGGCGCACGCTGCGCGCCGCCGTCCCGGGCGCCACCGACACGGTCATCGCCGCCCTGCCGGGCGTCAAGGAGTTCGAGCTGCGCGGCGACCGCGTCGCGATCTCCACCGGCGACTCCGACGCCACGCTGTGGGCGCTAAAGGCCGCGGTGCCGGCCCTGCGCGACGTCGAGATCAGCGCCGTCGGCCTCGAAGGCGCCTTCCTGTCCCTGACCGCCGACGAGACCCCGGAGTCCGTGCGATGAACGCCACCTACCTGTTCACCGAGATCCGCCGGAACTTCCGGGCGCCGCGGTTCCTGGTCTTCGTCATCGCGTTCCCGGTGCTGATGTTCCTCTTGCAGGCCAGCGTCTTCGTCAAGGCGAGCGACCCGCAGCACGCCCAGTTCGCGGCGATCGTGATGATCAACATGATGACCTTCGGGACGTTCGCCGCGGCCAACACCAGCGGCGGCCGGCTCGCCCTGGAGCGGGCGCTGGGCTGGCAGCGGCAGCTGCGGCTGACCCCGCTGACCGGGTTCGGCTACCTCGGCGGCAAGGGGCTCTCGGGCATGCTCGTCGGGCTGCCCGCGCTGGTGCTCGTGCCCCTGCTGGCCGTGACGGTCGAGGGCGTGCACCTGGACGCCGCCGGCTGGGTCCGGATCCTCGTCGGGATCTTCCTCGGCACGCTCCCGCTGGTGCTGCTCGGCCTGCTGATCGGGCAGTTCGGCACGCCGGACTCGATGCAGCCGATCAGCATGATCGTCACGCTCGGCATGGGCTTCCTCGGCGGTCTGTGGATCCCGCTGGAGACGATGCCCGGCTGGATGCACGACCTCGCGCAGATCATGCCGACGTACTGGGTGCTGCAGGTCGCGCGGCCGGCCGTGACCAGCGACATGGTGGTCTCGCTGCCGACGGCCGCCGGCGTGCTCGCGGCGTGGACGGTCGTGCTGGGAGCGCTGGTGATCAGGCGTTACCGTAAGGATAGCGCCCGCGTTTGAGGGCCGGAGAAGGGCGAGGAACGGCGATGGCGAAGTCCGAGAGGCACGCGTTCGGGCTGAACAACAGGGAAGCGTGGTGGGCCGACCCGCTGCCCGATCCGGAGAACAACGGCCCCGACCGGGTGCGCTGGCCGATCATGGGCGTGTTCTTCCTGCTGCCGTTCCTCATCCCGGTCACGAGGTCGCTGGCCGCGCGGCCCGAGGTCGACGCCGGAGTGGTGCTCACCGGCGTACTGGTCTACGTCTACGCGCTGTGCTACCTGCTGTTCCCGTTCGTCTTCCGCCGGACGCTGCGGGTGAAGCTGGGCTTCGGCGCCGGGATGAACCTGCTGGGGCTCGGCGTGGTCGCGGCGACCTCGGCGAGCCCGTTCATCCTGCTCTACGGCACGGCGGTGATGGTCTTCCTGACCCCGGCCGCGTGGGCGGTGATCATCGACCTCGCGACGCTGCTGATCGGGGCGCTGCTGCTGGTGGCCGAGGGGAAGTTCCTGGACGACTACGGCGACCTGATCACCGTCGGCTCGGTGACGCTGGCGATGTTCTTCATGGCCAACCTCATCCGCGCGGTCCGGCGCCTGGAGGTGGCCAACAAGGAGATCGCCACGCTCGCCGTGACGAACGAACGCCAGCGCGTCGCCCGCGACCTGCACGACCTGCTCGGGCACAGCCTCACCACGATCACCGTCAAGGCGGGGCTGGCCCGGCGGGTGCTGGAGAGCGCCGGCGACATCCCGCGCGCGGTCGAGGAGATCCGCGAGGTGGAGAGTCTCACCCGCAGCGCGCTGTCCGACGTCCGCGCGACCGTGTCGGAGTACCGCCAGGTGTCGCTGTCGGCGGAGCTGGCCGGGGCCCGGGCGGCGCTGCGGGCCGCGGAGATCGACGCGGACCTGCCGCACGCCGTCGACAACGTCCGCCCGGAGTTCCAGACGACCTTCGGGTACGTGCTGCGCGAAGCCGTGACGAACGTGCTGCGCCACTCCGGCGCCAAGCTGGTCAAGGTGAGGCTGGGGGACACCTGGCTGGAGGTCGAGGACGACGGCACGGCCACCGGGGTCGTCCCGGGCAACGGCCTGCGCGGGCTCACCGAGCGGCTCGACGCGGTCGGGGGGACCCTGCGGGCGTCGGCCCGGCCCGGGGGAGGATTGCTGGTGCGGGCCGAGGTCCCGCTTCCGGAACCCCGCGCGGCGGCCCCGGCCGTGCGCGCCGAACCCGCGGGAGGACTCGCTTGATCCGGGTGTTGCTGGCCGACGACCAGGCCATGGTGCGCGGTGCGCTGGCCACCGTGCTCGGCCTCGAGAACGACATCGAAGTGGTCGGGCAGGTCGGCTCGGGTGACGAGGTGGTGGCCGCCGCGCGCGAGGCCAAGCCCGACGTCGCGCTGCTGGACGTGCAGATGCCGGGCAAGGACGGCCTCGAAGCGGCCGCCGACCTGCGGGCCGCGCTCCCGTCGTGCCGGGTGATCATCTGCACGACGTTCGGCCGTCCCGGCTACCTGGCCCGCGCGATGGCGGCCGGCGCGGCCGGGTTCGTCGTCAAGGACGCCCCGCCCGAGCAGCTCGTCGAGGCGGTCCGGCGAGTCCACAGTGGACTCCGGGTGGTGGACCCGGCGCTGGCCGCCGAGTCGCTGGCCACCGGCGCCAGCCCGCTCACCGCGCGCGAGCGGGACGTGTTGCGGGAAGCCGAAGACGGCAGCACGGTGGCCGACATCGCGCGCGCGGTGCACCTGTCCGAAGGGACCGTGCGCAACCACCTGTCCGCCGCGATCGGCAAGACCGGCGCTCGCACCCGGGCCGAAGCCGTCCGCGTCGCGGAGGAGCGCGGCTGGCTCTGAGCGGCGCGCGGCGTTCTGACAAGATGGGCCGGGTGGGTACCGCTGAACGCACGAAACCGACGTTCGCGAGCTGGGCGCGCCGGATCGCGTTCGGCACCGTCCTGATGCTGCTCGCGCTGGTCGGCGGCACGGCGTTCCGCGTCTGGCAGGTCGCGCGCGACAACGACCGGACGCCCGCCGACGTCATCGTGGTACTGGGCGCGGCGCAGTACAACGGCAAGCCGTCGGACATTTACGCGGCGCGGCTGGTCAAGGCGAAGCAGCTCTACGACGCGGGCGTCGCGAAGACGATCGTCACCGCGGGCGGCAAGAAGGCCGAGGACAACTTCACGGAGGCGCGGGCCGGCCAGCTCTGGCTGACCCGGCACGGGGTGCCGTCCACCGCGACCCTGGCGGTCGGCGAGGGCAGCGACACGCTGCGCAGCCTCCGGGCGGTCGCGGAGCAGGTGCAGGGGCGCGGCTGGCACACGGCGGTGCTGGTCAGCGACCCGTGGCACTCGTTCCGGGCCCGCACGATGGCCGACGACCTGGGCCTGGACGCCTGGACCGCGCCGACGCACAGCGGGCCGATCGTGCAGGAGCGCGTCACGCAGGTCCGCTACATCGTCCGCGAGACGGGCGCGCTGCTCTACTACCGGCTGACGAAGACCCCGGCCGACGACCTCTTCGCCACGTTCCTGGGCTGAGTTTTTTGTCGGACCCGCCGTTTAGGCTGGTCGGGTGGATTACACCGAGCACGACACCGCCCGCCTGCTGCCGGAGCCGGCGAAGGGCGCGGCGCTGCCCGGCACGCGGGCGGACGGGCGCAGCGCGTTCTCGCGCGACCGGGCCCGCGTGCTGCACTCCGCGGCGCTGCGGCGGCTCGCCGGCAAGACCCAGGTGGTCGGGCCGGGGGAGGGCGCCGAGGTCACCGGCGTCCCGCGCACGCGGCTGACGCACTCCCTGGAGGTCGCGCAGATCGGCCGCGGCATCGCCGACGAGCTGGGCGCGGACCCGGACCTGGCCGACACGGCCGGGCTGGCGCACGACATCGGGCACCCGCCGTTCGGGCACAACGGCGAGCGCGCGCTCGACGAGGTGGCGGCCGCGTGCGGCGGCTTCGAAGGCAACGCGCAGACGCTGCGGATCCTCACGCGGCTGGAGCCCAAGCTGTTGTCCGCCGAGGGTGACCCGGTCGGGCTCAACCTGACGCGCGCGTGCCTGGACGCGACCACGAAGTACCCGTGGCCGCGCAAGCCGGGGCAGGCGAAGTACGGCGTGTACGCCGACGACGTCCCGGTGTTCACGTGGTTCCGTTCCGGGGCGCCGGCGGAGCAGACGTGCCTGGAAGCCCAGATCATGGACTGGGCGGACGACGTCGCGTACTCGGTGCACGACGTCGAGGACGGGGTGCTGGCCGGCCGGATCAAGCTGCGCGTGCTGGCCCACCCGGACGAGCGCGCGGCCGTCGCCGAGGCGGCGGCGAAGCACTTCTCGGCGCAGTCGGTGTCCACTTTGGAGGATGCGGCGGCGGAACTGCTGGCGTTGCCGGTGGTGGCGGAGCTGGCATCGGCGGAACCGGACGGTTCACCGGGCGCGCAGGTGGCGCTGAAGAGGCTGACGAGCGAGCTGGTCGGCCGCTTCACGACGGCGGCGGTCACGGGAACGCGCGCGGAGTTCGGCGAGGGGCCGCTGGGCCGGTACCGGGCGCGGCTGTGCGTCCCGGACCAGGTGGCGGCGGAGGTGGCGCTGCTGAAGGCGCTGGCGTTGCGGTACGTGATGAGCGACCGCCGCCGGCTGGCGATGCAGGAGGGGCAGCGCGAGCTGCTGGTGGAGCTGGTCCACGCCCTGGCGCGGCGGGCGCCGGAGTCGTTGGACCCGCTGTTCGTGCCGGCCTGGGAGTCGGCGCGGGATGACGCCGGGTTGCTGCGGGTGGTGATCGACCAGGTCGCTTCGTTGACGGACGCGCAGGCTCACGCTTGGCATTCGTGGCACGTGACCCGCCACCACCGGTGATCCGCCGGATCGAGGTGGTTCTGGCACCCGGCTGTGCGATCACCCGTGGGGGATTTGTCACCCGTGGGCGGAGTTCCGCGTAGCCGCCCGGTGGGGTCGGCCGTTCCGGTACTCTCGCCCGCATGGCCACGGACAGCCACCTCCGGTTCGCCCTCGCCGTCCACCGGGCCCTCGGTGCCGAGGGCGGGAACCTCTGTTTCTCCCCCTACTCGGTGGCCAGTGCGCTGACCCTCGCCGCGCGGGCCGCGCGGGGCCGGACCCGGGATGAGCTCGTCGCCCTGATCGGGGATCCCGGCGAACAGACCGCCCTCCTGCGGGAGGCCGCCGAACTCGTCGGAGAGAGCCGGGGCGAACAGGCCGAGCTCGCCGTCTCCAACACGCTGTGGGCCGACGACCGGCTCCCGCTCGAAGACTCCTTCAAGGCCGAGCTGGCCGAATGGCCCGGCGCCGCCGTCTCGAGCGCGCCCTTCGAGAAAGACCCCGAAGCCGCGCGCGCCCTGGTCAACGCCGATGTCGAACGCACCACGCGCGGGCTCATCCCGCAGCTGCTGCCGCCCGGGTCGATCGATCGCGACGTCGCCGCCGTGCTCGTCAACGCGCTCTACCTCAAAGCCGCCTGGAAGCTGCCGTTCCGCGAGGCGAACACCTCCGACGCGCCCTTCCACGCGCCGTCCGGCACGCGGGACGTGCCGACCATGTGGCTCGGCGAGCGCGTCGGCTACGCGCACGCCGCCGGCTGGCAGGCCGTGCAGCTGGTCGCGGCGGGCGGGCTGCAGGCCGTCGTGCTGCTGCCCGACGGCGACCTCGCCGACGCCGAAGCCGCCCTCGACCAGCCCACCTTGACGAGCCTGCTCGGCCGGATCAAGGCCAAGGCGGTCGAGCTCGCGCTGCCCAAGATCGCGCTCGACGTCCCCAGCTCGCTCACCGGCGTGCTGCGCGGGCTCGGCGTCCGCACGATGTTCACTGACGAGGCCGACCTGAGCGGGCTCTCCCCGGACCCGCGGCTCACCGTGTCCGAAGTGCTGCACCAGGCCGTGCTGCGGGTGGACGAACAAGGCTTCGAGGGGGCCGCGGCGACCGCGCTCACCATGCGCCTCACCTCGATGATCATCGACGAACCGGTCACCGTGACGGTCGACCGGCCGTTCCTGCTGCTGGTCCGGCACGCCGGCACCGGGGCCCTCCACTTCATCGCCAGGGTGGTCGAACCGTGAGCTTGAAGTCCGAAGCCGTCCCCGAACTCGTTCCGCCCGCACCCGAACCACCCGAAGGCCCGAAGCGCTGGGCGTGGCAGGACTCCGCCATCGCCGGCGGCTTCCTGCTCTTCACGATCCTGCTCTACAACGGGCTCTGGTTCGACCTCAAGCGCGGCTACCTCTGGAACGGCGCCTCCGACCAGAGCCAGTGGGAGTGGTACTCGACGGTCGTCGCGAAGTCCGTCCTGCACTTCCAGAACCCGTTCACCACGGACCTGCAGAACTACCCGCACGGCGTCAACATGGCGGCGAACGCGGCGATGTTCGGCCTCAACATCCCGCTCGCGCCGATCACGCTCACCTTCGGCGCGACGCTGACCTGGGCGATCGTGCTCACCGCCGGCCTCGCCGGCACCGCCACCGGCTGGTACTGGGTCTTCTCCCGCCACCTGGTGCCGAACCGGACGGCGGCCGCGATCGGGGGCGCCTTCTGCGGCTTCGCGCCGCCGATGATCTCGCACGGCAACGCGCACCCGAACTTCGTCGTGCTGTTCGTGCTGCCGTTCATCGCGCTGAAGACGATCCAGATCGCGCACGGCGAACGGCCGGTCCGCAACGGCATCTGGCTCGGGCTGCTCGTCGCGTGGCAGATCCTGCTCGGCGAAGAACCGCTGATGATCTTCGCGCTGACGTTCTTGGTCTTCGCGATCGCCTACCTGATCCCGCACCGCGCGGAGATCCGCGGCATGCTGGCGCCACTGGGCAAGGGGATCGGCGTCGGCGTGGTCGTCGCGCTGCTGGTCGCCGGGTTCCCGTTGTACTGGCAGTTCTTCGGCCCGCAGAGCTTCCACTCGCTGCTGCACGGTTCGGCGGGCAACGACACGGCGGCGTTCACCCGGTTCGCGACGCAGTCGATCGCCGGCTCGCCGGAGGCGGCCGCGGACGTGTCGATGAACCGCACCGAGGAGAACGCGTTCTTCGGCTGGCCGCTGATCGTCCTCATGGTGGTGCTGACGATCTGGCTGTGGCGCGACGTCGTTTCGCGCGCGCTGGCGATCACGATGTACGTGATGGCCCTCCTTTCGCTGGGCGTCGAAATCACGGTGGCGCACGACGACACCGGCGTCCCCGGCCCGTGGAAGTGGCTGGGGCAGCTGCCGCTGCTGGACTCGCTGCTCGAGTCCCGGCTCGCGATGGGCTGCATCCCGGCGGTCGGCGCGCTCCTGGCGATCGCGACGCACCGCGTCTGGACGGCGGCGGCCGAGCAACCGGAACCCCTCGACGGCAAGCAACGGTTCCCCCTGCGCATGGTGTGGATCGGCGCGGTGGTGGCGGTGCTGCTGCCCATCGCGCCGACGGAGCTGGTGACGCACGAACGCCCGCTGTCGCCGCCCTTCTTCGCCGACGGGATCTGGCGCCAGTACGTCGCCCCCGGCGGTTCGCTGGTGCCGGTCCCGCTGCCGAGCACCGGCGAGGCGGAACCGTTGCACTGGCAGGTCGACGCGGGCCTCGGCTACCCGATGCCCGAGGGCTACTTCGTCGGCCCGACCTCGCCGACCGACCGCCGCGGCCGCTACGGCGCGGTGCCCCTGCCGACGTCGGACCTGTTCGCCGAGGTGGAGAAGACCGGACAGGCCGCGGACGTCACCGAAGCCGACCGCACCCAGGCCCTGGCCGACCTGCGCGCCTGGAACGCCGACGTGCTCGTGGTCGGGCCGCGGCAGAACCAGGAAGCGTTGAAGTCCACTGTGGAGCTCCTCCTTCGGAAGCCGGCGGAGTTCGTCGGCGGGGTGTGGGTCTGGGACGTGCGCGCGCTGACGCCGTGATCACGCCTTCGCGGCGTCGAGCAGGCACTTGACGTAGGTCGCCGGGAGCTCGCCCAGCGGCTGCGTGAGCTCGGCGTCCGAAAGTCCTTGGCCGGCAAAGTCTTCCGCTGCCGGCGGTGGCCAGAAGCCGCGCTCGGTGAGCGCCGCGACTTGTGCCTCGGACCAGGCGGACGTGAACGACTTCCCTTCCGTGGGCACGTTCGAGTCGACGAACACCGCGCGCCTCAGCCGGTCGCCGATCCGCTCGGCCGCCTGCTCGGCGGGGATGCCGGAGTAGCTGTGCCCGACCACCACGACGTCCCGCAGGTCGCCTCGCGAGACGACGTCGACAATGTCCTGCACGTGCCTTCGCTGCCCAGCGGGCACTTCGCGGTTTTCGGCGACGCCGGACAACGTCACCGCGTGCGCGCCGTGACCCGCTTCGCGCAACCCCGGGACGACGTCGAACGAATTCAGCCATGCCCGGAAACCTAGTGGAGGGGTCCGATAATTTCGGTAGAGTCGGCGCCCGTGACCTCAGTGGACGACCAGGGGCGGACCGAGCCGCCCGTCGACGGCGACGAAGCCGCGATCCTGCTCGGCTTCCTCGACTTCCACCGCGACACGCTGGCGTGGAAGTGCGCCGGGCTCGGCGAAGCGGGCCTGCGCGCGACGCACCCACCAGCCACGCTGACGCTGGGCGGGCTGCTCAAGCACCTCGCGTACGTGGAGGACTACTGGTTCTCCTGCGTCCTGTTCGACCGCGAGCCGGCGCCACCGTGGAACACCGTCGACTGGCGCGAAAACCCGGACTGGGACTGGGATTCCGCGGCCGAAGACCCGCCGGAGCAGCTTCGCGCGCTCTGGGCGGACGCGGTCGCGCGGTCCCGCGAGCGCTACGCGGAAGCGCTGGCGAACGGCGATCTTTCCCAGTCCTCGAAGCACACGCGGCGGGACGGCACCTCGCCGAGCCTGCGCTGGATCCTGGTCCACATGATCGAGGAGTACAGCCGCCACAACGGCCACGCCGACCTCATCCGCGAGTCGATCGACGGCAGCACGGGGGAGTAGCTCACCTGCTCTTGGCGAGCGCGTCGGAGTCGATGCACAGCTCGCCGTCCCGCATCGCGAGCCCGAGGACGTGCGTTTCGGTGGTGTCCGGGCGGCCGTCGCGGTAGTGCAGCCGGATCCGCGCGGTCACCGTGCTGCCCTCGACCGCGGGCGTCCCGACGACCTCGGCGCCGCTGAACTTGCTCCAGAACTTCTCGTAGCTGTCCCGCGTCCGCAGCCGCAGGTTCGGGCCGATCAGCTCCCAGCCGGCGGCGGTGTCCGGCATCAGCCCGTAGTAGTGGACGACGAACCCGGCGAGATCAGCCGGGGCCGGCCGGCTCGCACCGGCCGTGGTGACCGGGGAGGGCGCGGCCGGGGTGGTCGTGCGGACGGGCACCGGCACCGGTGCGGCGAGCGGTGCCGACGTCGGCGTCCCGGCCGGGGTCCGCGCCAGCAGGGCGGGCAGCGCGATCACCGCGCCTGCGCCGCCGAGCAGGAGGACCGTGACGATCGTGAGCGCGACCAGCAGCCCCGTCCGGCGCCGCGGGGCGGCCTCCGGTCCGACCCGGGTGAAGGCCTGGGTCGCGGGCGGTGTCGCGAAGCCGCGCGACGAGCCGAGGGCGGCTCTCGCGCCCGCCGCGAGCGCCGCGGCGGTGGGGTACCGGTCGTCCGGGCTCTTCGCCATGCCCCGGGCCACGACGCCGTCGAGCGCTGCGGGAAGGCCGGGGCGCAGCAGGCTCGGGCGCGGTGGCGCCTGGTTCAGGTGAGCGTGGAGGAGGGACGCGGCGGTCGTCGCCGCGAACGGTTTGGTGGCGGTCAGGCACTGGTGCAGCACGCACGCCAGCGCGTAGACGTCGACGCGCTGGTCGGGCCGGGCGCCGGTGAACCGTTCGGGGGCCATGTAGTCGAGCGTGCCGATGGCCGCGCCGGCGCCGGTCAGACCGGTCGCCGACTCCTGCGACCGCGCGATCCCGAAGTCCACCAGGTAGGCGAACCCGGTGCCGGACAGAAGGATGTTGGACGGCTTGACGTCCCGGTGCACCAGGCCTTCGGCGTGCGCGGCGGTGAGGGCCTGGGCGATCTGGCCGACGACGTCGACGGCTTCGGCTGCGTCCATCGGCCCGCGTGTGTTCAGCCGCGTCGCCAGGTCTTCGCCGTCGACGAGCTGCATGTCCAGGTAGAGGCGGCCGTCGATCTCCCCGAACGCGTGGATCGGCACGATGTGCGGCTCGCGCAGCCGGGCCGCCGCGTGCGCTTCGCGGCGGAAGCGTTCGCGGAACTCCTCGTCGGCGGCGAGGTGGGGCGGCAGCACCTTCAGCGCGACGACCCGGTCGAGCCGGGTGTCGCGGGCGCGCAGCACTTCGCCCATGCCACCGCGCGCGATCGGCCGTTCGATGCGGTACGGCCCGAATTCCGAGTTCACAGGGCTCCTTCGGAGGCGGATTACCCCCGAAGTCGCGGCGGCGCCGGTGGCGCGTTACACGTCGGCCATTCCCGGAAGCCCTGCGGAGTACGGCACCGCTCACCCAGGCCGGTGCGCGATCTGGAAGACGTTGCCGAACGGGTCGCGGACCATCGCGCGGCGGTCGCCGTACGGCGTGTTCGCGGGTGGCTCGAGGCTCGTCGCGCCGCAGTCGAGGGCCCGGCGGTACGTCGCGTCCGCGTCGGCGACGTACACGTACAGGAACGCCGGGAACAGCTCGCGTTCGCCTTCGGCCGACACCATGACGAGCGAGTCTCCGATGTGGATCTCGGCGGGACGGCCGCTTTCGACCTCGCCGGTGGCGCCGAACACCGAACGCAGGAACGCGACGGCGGCGACGAGGTCGCGCACCACCATCCGGGGGACCACCGTCTGGAGGCTCATACCCGCCCACCCAAGCCGGTTCCCCCGCTGATCACAAGTCCAGGCCGACCAGCTTCACCAGGAACCGGTCGACCTGCTCGACCGCCGGCGGCCACGGCAGGTCCGGCTCGTTGATCCGCTGGGCGAGCATGCCGTTGACGGCGGTCCGTAGGTCGATCGCCACGGTCGCGGCGTCGTCGGCCGGGGCCAGGCCCGCGTCCATGCACGCCTGGACCGCCTCGGTCGTGCGGGCGACCATGACCTCCTTGAACGGCATGCCGTGGCGCCGGTGGACCTTGCTTTCGTGCAGCACCTTGTAGAGCCCGGAGTGCGCGCGCGCCCACTCCGCCTGCGCCAGGATCCGGGCGCGGAGCGCGGCGGCCGGGTCCGGCGCTCGGGCCGCGGCCGCGTCGCCGGTGCCGACGAGGTCTTCGTGGCAGCGCTGCATGGCGGCCAGGACCAGCGCGTCGCGGTCGGGGAAGTGCAGGTAGACCGACGTCGCCGCGATCGACACCTCGCGGGCGACGGCGCGCAGTGAGAGCGCTTCGTCGTCGCCCAGCTCCTCGAGCATCCGCACGGCGGCCGTGACGATCTCGTCGCGCAGCAGTTCGCCCTGGCCACGGGCGTTGGGACGGCGGCGGGTTCCGGTCATGGTCGGCCCAGTGTAGCTGGACACCCATCGCGCTACAGGTGTAGCGTCAATTGCACTACAGCTGTAGCGCTACGAACGTTCACCACACTGAGGGAGCACGACCTTGACCACGACCGAAACGAGCCTCGACCGGCTCGCCGCGCTCGACCCGGCGTTCGCCCGGCTGGTCGGCGCCACCGCGAAGCACGTCCGGGCGATCCCGGAGCTGACCGACCGGGAGAAGACGTTCCTCTGCGTCACAGCCGACGTCTGCCAGGCGAGCCTGGGCCTGGCGTTCAGCGCCCACGTGCGGGCCGGGCTGGCCGGCGGAGTGTCCACTTCGGACGTCCGCGAGCTGCTGCGGTTCGTCTCCTACGACTGCGGCTACCACGCCGCGACGGCGGGGATCGAGCGGATCGCCGAGCTGGAAGGAGAACTGGGCATCGACCCGGTCCTGGCGGAACCCGAACCGGTGCCGGACGGACCCAGCCCGCTGCCGGAGGAGGTGCGGACGCGGCTGAACGAGCTGGACCCGCACTTCACCGGCTACTTCGACCTCCAGTCGCGGATGCGCGCCGGGCACGGGCCCGGCACGCTGAGCGAACGCGAGCGCGGCCTGGTCAGCCTGAGCGTCGACGTCCACTACCAGACCCTGGAAGACACGTTCCGCATCCACGTCGGGCGCGCGCTGCGCGGTGGCGCGTCGCCGGAAGACGTGCGCGCGGCCCTGCGGTTCAACGCCCAGTTCGGCGTCACGCGAGCCTGGCGCGCCTGGGAAGCGCTGAACGCGATCCTGAGCTAGCCGAGGACTTCGTCCGCGAGCCGCGTCAGGTATCCCGCGAAGCGGTCGCGATCCGCCGCGTCCCAGTGGCCCACCAGCGCCTCGAACGCCTGACGCTGGTGGGTCTGCGAAGCCGCGAGGAACTCCTTCGCGGCTTCGGTGAGCGTCAGCACCGCGCGGCGGGCGTCCCGGGACGACGTCGAGCGCACGACGAACCCGTCGCGCACCGCTTCGGCGACCATCCGGCTGGCCACCGACCGGTCGATGCCCAGCTGGCGGGCCACGTCGGCGACCGTCACCTCGCCGCCCGACGCGCCGTCGACCGCCTGGATGACGAAGAGGTTCGGCACCGTCCACGCCGGCGGGGCGTCCGCGGCGAAGCGCTCGACGACGTCCGGGGCCCACTGGCGTGCCCAGTGCCGGACCAGGCGGAACAGGGCGGGGCCGCCGGCGGAGCTTGATGCGTGCATAAGGCACGTTATAACGTGTGCTTTATGCACGCATATCGGAACCTCGCGTTCGCCGGCCTGCTGCTCGGCATGGCCATGGCCCAGCTCGACGGCCTGATCGTCACCGCGGCCCTGCCCTCGATCGGCGCCGACCTGCACGCCCGCACCGGGCTCGTCGCCGTGACCGCCGCCGGCCTGCTCACCCTCACCGTCGCGACGCCGCTGCACGGCCGGCTCGGCGACCTCTACGGCCGCCGGATCTCCTTCGCCGCCTCGGTCCTCGTGTTCGCCGCGGCTTCGGCGTGGTGCGCCGCCGCACCCGACCTCGGCTCACTGGTCGCCGCACGCGCCCTGCAGGGGCTGGGCGGCAGTGGCCTGATCGTCACGGCGATGAGCGCGCTCGGCGAGCTGTTCGAGCGCGACGAGCTGCTGCGCCGCCAAGGCTGGCAGACGGCGGTGTTCGCGGCCGCCACCCTCGGCGGGCCGCCGCTGGGCGGGGTGCTCGCCGCGGGGCCGGGCTGGCGGTGGATCTTCCTGGTCAACCTGCCGCTGTGCGTACCCGCGCTGGTGCTGGGCCTGCGCGGCCTGCCCGCGAAACCCCGTCGTACCCAGGAGAAGTTCGACGTCGGGAGCAGCCTCCTGCTCGTGGCCGCCGGATCGGCGGTCGTCGCGCTCGGGACCGTCGACGCGCTCGCGCACAGTCCACTGTGGACGCCGGTGCTGGCCGGCACCGCGGTGGTGACGGGGTTCCTGTTCGTGCGCCGGCAGCGCCGGGCGAAGAGCCCGCTGATCTCGCCGAAGGTGTTCGCTGACGCCGTCCTGGCGCGCGCGGTGGTGGTCAACGGACTGGCCGGCGCCGCGCTCTACGGCACCTTCACCTACGTCGCGCTCGTCGCGGCGTTGGGCGCGGACGCGGCCGGGACGGGGTTGCTGCTGGTCGCGATGACCGCCGGGCAGCTCGTGCTGTCCGCCTCCTTCGCGGCGCTGGCCCGCCGGCACCCGGACATGCCCGCGTGGGGCCGGCTCGGCTGCGTCCTCGGCACGGCCGGGCTCGCCGGTATCGCCGTCGCGGCCGCGCTGGGCGGCAGTCCGTGGCTCCTCGCGCCGGGCCTGTTCGCGATCGGCGCGGCCTTCGCGGTCTGCACGTCCGCCTACACCGTCCTGGGCCAGACGCGGGCCCGGCGCGACCTGCTGGGCGTCACCCTCGGGTCGCTGACCTTCGCCCGGCAGGCCGGCGGGCTGGCGGGGGCCGCGGTGTTCGGCTGGCTCGCGCTGGCCACGACCGGCGGGCTCGGCGCCGCCGGGCTCACCGTCGTGTTCGCCGCCGCGGCCGTGCTCATGCTGGTGGCCTGCGTCACCGCGCCCGCTGTCACGTCTTCCGACGCGGTCTCGTCCCCGTCGTGACCGCGAACGAAGGAGAACGCCGATGCCTCGCATCCCCGCGAAGAAGACGTCCGAAGCCGGCCTCGTGCTCAAGCTGATGTACCGGTTCGCGGGACGCCGGTACGGCGCCGTGCCCGAGCCGATGGCCGTCGCCGCCCACCACCCGGCCCTGCTCCGCACCTACGCGGTGCACGAAACGCTGGCCGAACGCGCGTCGAAGAAGGTGCCCGCGAACGTGCGCGAGCTCGCCGTCTACCGCGTCGCCACCCGGATCGGCTGCTCGTGGTGCGTCGACTTCGGCACCATGCTGCAGAAGCACGACGGTCTCGACATCGAGCGGCTGAAGAAGATCGACGACTACGCGACCTCGCCCGCGTTCAGCCACCAGGAACGGCTCGCGATCGCCTACGCCGACGCGATGTCGGGCGAGCGGGTCACGGTCACCGACGAGCAGGTCGCCGAGCTCGAGCGCGAGTTCGGCCGGGCCGGCGTCGTCGAGCTGACCTACCAGATCGCGCTGGAGAACTCGCGCGCCCGGATGAACAGCGCGCTCGGCATCGTCGACCAGGGCTTCACCTCGGGCGACGCCTGCCGCGTCCCGCTCCCGTAGGACCCCGGGGATCGGACCCCGGGTGGACGCGCCGCCGGGGTCCGCCGCGGGACCGTTCTGCGCATGCACCTCGTGGCCAGTGAACGGATCAAGCTCTTCAGCATCGCCACGCCCTGGGTGTGCGGCGTCTTCGCGCTCGTCGCGCTGGCCTTCCCGGCCGCGCTCACGGCGCTCACCGCCACCGAGTCCCGGCTGCCGCCCACCGTCGCGAGCACCCAGTTCGGCTACCAGCTCGCGCTGGTCGCCGTGCTGGTGCTGGGCGCGCTCGCGGTGACGAGCGAGTACCACTCCGGCACGATCCACGGCACCTTCCAGGCCGTGCCGAGCCGGACGCCGGTGCTGCTGGCCAAGGCGGCGCTCGTCGCCGGGTACGCGTTCGGGCTCGGCGAAGCGGCCGCGTTCGCGGCCTGGCTGGTCGCGCGGGTGCTCGCCCCGGACGCCGACCTGGCCCTGGACAGCGTCGCGGACTGGCGGATCGTCGCCGGCACCGGTCCGGTGTTCGCGCTGGCCGCCGTCTGCGGGATCGGCGTCGCCCTGCTCGTGCGCCACACCGCCGGTGCGGTCGCCGTGCTCGTCGCCTACCCGATGATGGCGGAGAACGTCGTCCAGCTGGTCCCGCGCGCCGGGCAGGCAATCCACCGGTGGCTGCCGCTGAACGCCGTCACGAAGTTCCTGAGCGGTTCCGGCGAGGCGAACGCGGGCCGGGACGGCGGCAACGCCACGGTGCTGTCCGACTCACCGCTGCCGGCGGGCTGGGCCTTGGCCTACTTCGGCGCCTTCGCCGCGCTTCTGCTGGCGGCCGGGATCACGCGGGCGCGTCGCCAGGACGCGTGATCCGGGCCAGCTTCTCCGGGTTGACCACGTCGTAGATCGCCACGATCTTCCCGTCGCGGACGGTCATCGCCTGCACGTGCTCGTCGAGGGCGAAGAAGCCGTCCTGGCCCGGCTGCGGAGCGAGGTACACCCCGAGATCGCCGTTGACGAGCACGGGCCGGCCGCCGGTGAGCACCCCGGGTGGGTACTTGCTCGTGAGGCCCACGAAGAACCGGGCGATCTTGTCCGCGCCGACGATGAGCTGGCGCGTGGTCCGGCCCTTGCCGTTGGAGTCGCCGACGAGCACGACGTCCGGGGCCAGCAGCTCGGTCATCGCCCGGATGTCCCCGGCCTGCAGGGCGACGACGAACTTCTCGAGGATCTTCGCCTGGTCCTCCAGCGGCACGCGCGGGGCCGGGTCGGCGTCGGCGAGGGCCTTGCGGCCGCGGGACGCGTGCTGGCGCGCGGCGTCGACCGAGATGCCGAGCGCGTCGGCGATCTCCGCGAACGGCACCGAGAAGGCGTCGTGCAGCACGAAGGAGACGCGCTGCTCCGGGGTCAGCCTGTCCAGCACGACGAGCGCGGCCATCCGCAGCCCGTCGTCGCGCACGGCGACGTCGAGAGGGTCCTCGCTCACCGGCCGGCCGAACGGCGTGACGACCGGCTCGGGCAGCCAGTTGCCGACGTACTTCTCGCGCTGGGCGGCGGCCGACTTGAGCCGGTCGAGGCAGATCCGCCCGACGACGGTGGTGAGCCAGCCCCGCAGGTCCCGGATCGCCGCGCGGCCGGTGTCGTCGAGCCCGGCCAGCCGCAGCCAGGACTCCTGGACGGCGTCCTCGGCGTCGGCGCGCGTGCCGGTCAGCCGGTAGGCGACCCCGATCAGGTGACCGCGGTGCTCGGCGAACCGCGTGGCCAGCGTGTCCTGGGCGGTGGGCGTGGAGACCATGCCCCGAGTGTGCCGCAAACGGCGCGACTAGAGTGGTGTCCGTGGCAGGACGGATTCGGGAGAGCGACATCGCGGAGGTGCGCGAGCGGAACCGGATCGACGAGGTCGTCGGGGAGTACGTGGCGCTGCGCCGCGCCGGTGGGGGCAGCCTGAAGGGCCTCTGCCCGTTCCACAACGAGAAGACCCCGTCGTTCAACGTCCGCCCGACGCACGGCACCTTCCACTGCTTCGGCTGTGGCGAGGGCGGCGACGTGATCAAGTTCGTCCAGAAGATCGACCTGATCACGTTCGTGGAGGCCGTCGAGCGGCTGGCCGACCGGGTCGGCATCCGGCTCACCTACGAGGGCGGCGGCGCGACGATCCAGCGCGACCGCGGCAGCCGCAGCCGGCTGATCGAGGCGCACCGCGCCGCGCAGGAGTTCTACGCCGAGCAGCTGCTGACCGACGAGGCGCGCATGGCGCGGGACTTCCTGTCCGAGCGCGGGTTCGACGCCGCCGCGGCGAAGACGTTCGGCTGCGGGTACGCGCCCGGCGGTTGGGACAAGCTGACGAAGTTCCTGCTCAACCGCGGCTTCGAGGTCAAGGAGCTGCTGACCGCGGGGCTGTCCAAGGAGGGCCAGCGCGGCCCGATGGACCGCTTCCACCGGCGCCTGGTCTGGCCGATCCGCGACGTCGGCAACGAGGTCGTCGGCTTCGGCGCACGGCGGCTGTTCGACGACGACCGGATCTCGGCGAAGTACCTCAACACCGCCGAGTCGCCGATCTACAAGAAGTCCCAGGTCATGTTCGGCCTGGACCTGGCCAAGCGCGAGATCGCGAAGCGGCACCAGGTCGTCGTGGTCGAGGGCTACACCGACGTGATGGCGATGCACGCGGCGGGCGTGCCGACGGCGGTCGCGTCGTCGGGCACGGCGTTCGGCGAAGACCACATGAAGGTGCTTCGCCGGCTGATGATGGACGACGACGCCTTCCGCGGCGAAGTGATCTTCACCTTCGACGGCGACGAAGCCGGCCAGAAGGCCGCGTTGAAAGCCTTCGAGGGCGACCAGACGTTCGCCGGCCAGACGTACATCGCGGTCGCGCCGGACGGCATGGACCCGTGCGAGCTGCGCCTGGCCAAGGGCGACAGCGCGGTGAAGGACCTGGTCGCGCGGCGCACCCCCCTGTTCGAGTTCGTCATCCGCAGCACGCTCAAGAACTACGACCTCGACTCGGTCGACGGCCAGGTCGCGGCGCTGCAGAAGACCGTGCCGATGGTGGCGTCGATCAAGGACCGCGCGGCCCGCGACGGCTACGCGTCGAAGCTCGCCTGGTGGGTGGGCTGGCAGGACGTCGCCCAGGTGGTCAACCGGGTCCGCGGCAGCGCGGGCGCGACCGACAAGCGCGGGGGCGCGCCGCTGCGCCAGCCCGCGCGTGCCCAGGCCGCCCCGGCCGCGCCGACGCAGGACGTGGCCCGTCCGGCGCCGAAGGACCCGCGGTTCGCCGTCCAGCGCGAGGCGCTGAAGGCGGCGCTGCAGCAGCCGGCGATCGCCGGGCCGGAGTACGACGCGCTGCCGCTGGAGGCGTTCACGCACCCGGTGTACGTGGCCGTCCACGAGGCGGTCTTGAAGGCGGGCGGCGCGGGATCGGGCCTGACCGGCCCGGCGCTGCTGGACGCTGCGGCCCCGCACTGTCCGGAAGGGACGGTCCGGCGCGTGCTGTCCGAGCTGGCGGTGGAACCGTTGCAGGCCAAGGACGAAGTCGACTCGCGGTACATCTCCTCGATCCTCGCGCGGCTCCAGGAGGGGCTCGTCGGCCGGCAGATCGCGGAGATCAAGGGCAAGCTGCAGCGGCTGTCGCCGGTCGAAGCGCCGGACGACTACCGCGCGCTGTTCGGCGACCTCGTCGCGCTGGAGCAGTACAAGAAGTCGCTGGGCGAGCAGGCGGCCGCCAGCACGTGGAGCTGAGATGAGCTGGTTGCGCCGGTTGCTGGGCGACCGCACCCCGCCGGGCTTCGCGGGGTCCTTGGAGCCGGGTGAGGACGTCGTCGACAGCGCCCCGGTCGAGGGCGGCGGCCACCTGGTGGTGACGCAGCTCGGGCTGTGGGTGCCGTCCGGCGACGGGGCGCGCCGCGTCGGCTGGCACCTCGTCGGCAAGGCGGCCTGGGCGGACGGCGTCTTCACGCTGACGGAGTCGTCCGAGGTCGGGACGGCGGGTTCGGCGGTCGTGCTGGCCGACCTCCCGCCGGTGCGCTTCCGGCTGCCGGCGCCGGGCAAGCTGCCGCGCGAGGCCTACCAGCGCGTCGAGGGCTCGATCCGCTCGCGGCACCGGCAGGAGATCGGGTCCGGGGGAGCGTGGTTCGTGCAGCGCAAGGTGCCCGGCCGCGACGGCAGCGTCCTGCAGGTCCGGCCCGACCCGGGCACCGACGTCGAGCTGGTGACGGCCATCGCCGAGCAGGTCGCCGCGAAGCTGGTCAAGCCCGCCGAGTAGCAGTACGCTCGTACTCAGTACAGGCGTACTGTTTGCTTGGGAGGCTGCCGTGTGGGATCCGGACAAGTACCTCGACTACGCCGACCTGCGGGCCCGGCCGTTCTACGACCTCATCTCGCGCATCGGCGCTTCCGCTCCGCGACGAGTCGTGGACCTGGGCTGCGGTCCGGGCAACCTGACCGTCTCGCTGCGAGAGCGGTGGCCTTCGGCGGTGCTGGAGTGCAGCGATAGTTCACCCGAAATGGTGACGGCCGCGCGTGCTCGCGGACTCGACGCGTCACTGCTCGACGTCCGCGACTGGAAGCCGGCACCGGACACCGACGTCGTCGTGTCGAACGCCGTCCTGCAGTGGGTGCCGGACCACGCTGCGTTACTCCGCCGGTGGGTGTCCGCGCTGCCGTCGGGTGCGTATCTGGCGGTGCAGGTGCCGGGCAACTTCAACGCGCCGTCACACGCGCTGACGCGTCAGCTCGCGGCGTCCCCGGCGTGGTCGTCCCGGCTGGCCGAGGTCGTCCTGCGCGAGGACGACGCGGTGTCGAGCCCGCTGGAGTACGCGAACCTCCTGGCCGACGCGGGCTGCGGCGTCGACGCCTGGGAGACGACGTACGTGCAGCCGCTGCGCGGGCCGTCGCCGGTGCTGGAGTGGATCGCGGGCACGGCGCTGCGGCCCATCCGGGCAGCCCTGCCGGACGCGGAGTGGGAGCGGTTCCGCGCCGAACTGGCCCCACTGCTGGCCACGGCGTACCCGACCCGCCCCGACGGCACGACGTGGTTCGAGTTCCGCAGGGTGTTCTTCGTGGCTACCGTTTGACCTTCTCGCTGATCTTGGCCCGCGCGACCCCGGCGGCACCTTGGACCATGGGGTGGTCGACGACCCGGCGGTAGGTGCGCACGAGCTGCTCGTACCGCCCCCGGCCTGCCTTGGCGCCCAGCACGTACCCCAGGCCTGCCCCCAGCAGGAACTTCTTCATCCGCGTCCACGCCTTCCATCCGTAGGTCGTCCGACTGTCCATTGTCCAGGAAAACGGCGTCGAGGGGGTGGTTGCGCCAAGTGGGGGGTGGGTGCGGAGGGTGTGCGGGCATGGGCTAAAGTTCTTCTCGTCGGACGGAGACGGACGACACCGGAAGTGAGCAACATTCCCCTGTAGCTCAACTGGCAGAGCATTCGGCTGTTAACCGGAGGGTTCTTGGTTCGAGTCCAAGCGGGGGAGCAAAGCCCAGGTCGATGACCTGGGCTTTTTTGCTACCCATAGGGACGGTCGTGCTGTTACGGCTAGGTGACCGTGCGTCGCGTTGGCATGCTGGTTGCGTTCGGCGCGACCCGCTGAACTGCTCCGGCTTGGCGGCCGAGGCGCCGGACGAGGTCGTTCTGGGTGCTGGCGTGGACTTCGCCGACGGTGGCGATGATCTTGCCCGTGGGAGGACTGGAGGAGGCTGACGAAGAGCTGGTCGAACTGCAGCGCGTACCGTGCGGGAATGCCTGAGCGATCACTGCCCGAGATGGTCGAGGATCGGTCGACCTGGCGGCTCATGACGACGCGCGCGAAGCTCGAGTCCGTCGTCATCTGTGCCGCGTTCGCCCTCTACGCCGTGTTCGCCCTCAAGCTTCTGCTCTTCTCGCGTCCGCCCGGTTCGGAACGATCGTTCAACCTCATCCCGTTCGCGAGCATCTCGCACTACCTGTTCAGCGGTTCATCCGGCGTCAGGAGATTCGCGTTCGGCAACATCGCCGGGAACGTCCTGCTCTTCATCCCGCTCGGCTCGGGCTTGTCTGTACTGACGAGGTGGACCGTGGCGCGGACGATGCTCGTCGTCGTCTCGGCGAGCGTGGTGGTGGAGATCCTCCAGGGCGTGTTCGCCATGGGGGCGTCGGACATCGACGACGTGATCCTGAACTGCGTCGGAGGTTTCCTCGGCATCCAGTTTTTCCTCCTGCTCAGGGTGATCGTGCGAGACCGCGACCGGGTGCGCACGGTCGTCGCGGTGCTGTCGGTCGTCGCGCTTCCGGTCTTGTCCTACTTGCTGTTCGTCATCAGACTGCGCATGTGAGTCCAGGCACCCCGGCTGGAGGTGGTCTCGGTGTCGGTGCAACCCGAGGAAGAACGAGCGTCGGGGGCAGGGTGCTGGTGTTGCGGCGGCGGATATCCGGAGGCGGAGCTGGTCCGGCTCGGGCAGCACCCGGAGGTCGGGGTGTGCCTGCGGTGCGCGCGCTGGCTGCAGCGCCGTGCGGTCCAGCGCCATGACGAGCAGCACCCTTCGCCGGCCGGCCGGTTGCGCGGCGGGATCCAAGGTGTCCGCGCCGCGGTGATTCGCAAGGGCTGGCACCGGCGCGGCGTGCTGGGAACCGCGTTGCGCTGGATCGACCGGCATGTCCCGTAGCGGGGCGCGGGCCGAGGCCGCCCTCCAGTCCTGCCCGTCCTGGGAGAACGCACCATCGATCCCATCCGCCGCGATGCCGTCCGGTGCTGCGTTGCTGGGCAGCGCTGGAGCGGTATCCGTACGAGCGCAGCGACCAGCCCCACCGTGGAATCGTCTTCCACGAAAGTGCGAAACGCTGAATTGAACGCTCGACCCCGGCCTGCGGACAACTATTCCGATTTTACAGCAATCGCTTTCACGTCCGCGAGCCAGACCAGCGTGGGTGCCCGGCCCGTGGGAGCCGGACGGACCCGGGAGCTGCCCTGTGGCGGAGCGCCCCAATCTGCCACGCAGAGCGACAATGCGTAAGCGAGGCGTTTCGGGCAAAGGTCGAAAACGTGCACTCGAGGCCAGAAATCGTGGAGTTGGTGAATTGCGGACGTCACGCGGACGGGTGATGTCCAAATCTTTTCCCGGGTTAAATTCCTCTCGCCCGACCCCGGCTCCGCGGCGGCTGCGGATTGTCACGGCTTCGTGAGAGCTGTGTTCAAGGGGAGGGCCTGGCGGTCTCCCGATCGAGCAGGTCGGCCCGGCCGCGACCTCGTGGTTCGTCCACGACCAGATCGGCTCCACGATCGCACTGCTCAACGCGGTCGGCGCCGTCGTCGGCCAGTACGCCTACACCCCATACGGCAGCACGACTTTCACCGGCACCGTCACCACGCCGCTGCAGTACACCGGGCAGTGCACCGACGCCGAATCCGGCCTCGTCTACCTGCGTGCCCGCTACTACGACCCAGCGACAGCACTGTTCCTCACCCTCGACCCCCTCGTCGACCAGACCCGCGCGCCCTACGCCTACGCCGGCGAAGCCGTCGTCATCGGAGCAATCGACGTCGGCGAGGAAATCGCCACCGACGGCGCCGCGACTCCGTTCCTCGCCGAGGAAGACTCCGCCCTCGCCGCGAGCTTCTCGGCCGCACGCAGCGCGCTCACCAACTTTCTCAAGCCGACCATTCTCTTCAACACCTACGACGACCTCACCGGTGACGACAACAGCTACTCGAACCAGGAGGCTGCCGTCGCCGGTGGCGTCTACAGCCTCACCGACCCCGGCGACGGCGACAAGGTCGTGTACGTCGGCCGCACGAACAACTTCGACAAGCGCAGGTCGGCACACGCAAATGACCCGGCGAAGAGACCTTAACATCGGCTAGTACATCGAAGCGGCCTGCAAGTACATCATGGAGCTGTAGTGACCGGAGAGAAGCCGAAGCCGCGGTATGGCGAAGGCACCTGGTTCGCCGTACCCCTCAACTCCGGCGGCTACGCGGCCGGTGTACTCGCCCGGCGGGGCAAGAAGCACCGTTCCGTGCTTTTCGGCTACTTCTTCGGTCCTCGCTACAGCAGTCCGCCGTCGCCCGACGACATGCGCGCCCTCAAGTCCGGTGATGCGGTCTGGGTCGGGCAGTTCGGGCACCTCGGTCTGCGTGATGGGGAATGGCCCATCATCGGCAAAGACCCGAACTGGGACCCGGCTGCCTGGCCCTTGCCACACTTCCGGCACCGGGATCGGACTCTGGGGCACTACCTGCGAGTCGAGTACGACCAGAGCGACGTGTCGTTGACGCTCCGGAAGTCCAAGGCCGCCGAGGAAGAGGTCGTCGACCTGCCTGAGGACGGCCTCTCCGGAGACGTGGCCGTGGTGAACGTCCTGTCGAAGTTGATCGCCTAAGAAAGGCATCGAGCGCCATCGGTAGGCAGCGCTCGCCGTCCGCGGCCAGCGAGGATCGCAACCCCGCCGACCTGCCCACCGACGGTGAGCTCGGTGCCGCAGCGCCGGCCGTCCACGGTCACCTCAGTGGACCGGCCGATCGCGACGCACCATCGCGGCATGAGCGGGGCCAGGGGCATGGTCCTGGGCACACCGACCGTCAGGTGGATCGCCGCCGTCGGCGGCCCAATTGCACCGAAAACAAGACAACCAGGCAGAACGAGACGATCAGGAAAGTTACCCGAGCATTCCCAGCCAGAGGATCAGCGCCAGCGCTCCGAACCGACGGGATCCGGTGGTCCGCAGGGCGTTCGGTGTTTTCCGATTCTCGTCCATCAGGTCCGCTTTCTGGCCTTGCTCCAGGCGTACTGCGCGCTGCTGTGGTTGAGTGCCATCACGGCGCCGACTACCGCTCCTCCGAGGAACAGTATGACGACCAGCAGTTTATAGGTCGGCCGACGCCGACCGAGGGAACGGGCGATTGCAAACATCCCAGCTTCTTCGCGTCCGCGGTCGAACGACGATGCCGGGCCACCGCCTGACGTTAGCCGGGGAAGTCCGCGTACTCGATGTTCGGTCCGTACAGTGCGACCTTGATCGCTTCCAGCAGTTCCTCGAGGCTGACCTGGCTGGCGACCCCGTCCGGCCCGGTGAGGGTCCAGGTGTCGGTCCAGGTGATCGTGTACACCTCGTGCCGGTAGTTCTCGAACTCCACGAACAGGTCTTCCCGCCCCTCGCCGCGGGTCACCGTGCTGATCATCGACTTGAGCCCGGCGAACCCGCGTTTCGCCTGGACGGAACCCGTGGCGCCGCGGTAGCGGTACTTCAGGTACGGGGACGGCGGGCGGTCCCAGCGGGTGCCGCGGATGCCGCTGCCGCGGCTGTAGCGGTACTCGGCGTCTTGGAGGTTCTCGTCGCCGGCCACTTCGCAGCGGTAGGCCGGGATGACCGCCCGGACGGCGTCGTTCATCTCGGGGTCGTCCGGGTACAAGCGGTGCAAGGCCGGGGCGGCCGCGGCGACCGCGTCGAAACCGGATCCCGGGTGGGAGAAGCCTTCGGTCAGCGTCAGCGGGGCGTCGGTGGTCAGTTCGGTGCCGTGCGAGCGGGCGAAGGACATCAGCGCGATGGCCAAGCCTTCGTCGTACGAATCCAGGGCGTAGGCCTGGAACGCGCGCTTGCCGTCGTCGTACAAGGCAGCGCAGGAATCGAAGCCGGGGGCGGTCGCCCAGTGCCAGGCGTCGGGCAGGTCGCCGAGAGGGGCGACGCCCGGCATCGCCGCGTAGGTTTCGCGTGGGTCCACTGTTCGCCTTCCGATCCGGCTCTGGTCAGTGCAAGGTACACGGGTGCCGCGGTCCCGGCTCCGTCTCCGCGTAACGGTCGGTGAGCTGCGCGCCTTCGGACGAGTTCTGTGATCTGCCCATGGCTTCCATGTCGTCGGTGTTGTTGTACCAGGCCTTGCGTTCCTCATCGGTCATGTTGTGGCCCTCGTCGCGCCAGTGCTCGACGACCGGCGGAACGTGTTCGTAGGTCAGGTTCCGGTTGCCGTTCGCGTCGTAGTACGGGATCGGGCGGCCCTGCGCGTCTACCCAGTTCAGCTGGTCGTGGGGGATGCGGGCACCGCTCGCGTCGCGCGGGACGTCGCCCAGTGCCCGGCCCTCCGTGGTCCACTTCGCCGCCATCGCGTCGTGGGTGGATTGCCAGTAGCCGCCGGGGTATTCGGTGCCGCGGTTGTGGATGTGGTCGGCGGGCGGCAGGGCGGGGTCCCGGGCCCACTGCTGGCTCGCCGGGTCCCGGTAGCCGGCCAGGCCCAGCGGGTCGGCCACGGCCAGCGGGTTCGGGACGTACGTGTAGTGGTTCGCGGACGGGGCCAGGCCGATCGGGTCCGGCGACAGGTACCGCGCGGTGTGCGGGTCGTAGTAGCGGTGGACGTTGTAGTGCAGTCCGGTTTCGTCGTCGTGGTACTGACCCGGGAAGCGGAGCGGGCAGCCCGTTCCGTCCGAAGTGGACATGACGATGGTGTTGCCCCAGAGGCCACTGGTCCGGTACCAGGCGACCCGGCCGGCCGCGTCGACCAGTTCGGTCGGTGCGCCGATCAGGTCGGCGACGATCGCGTGGAAGCGGGTGTCGATGACCGCGGCGGGAGCGTCCGCCAGCCAGGAGCGGGTGGTTTGCGCAATCGGCTCGGCCGAGCCGCCGCGGTAGTCCCAGGACGTGACCGTGGTCCGGCCGTCGACGGTGCGGGCGGCTTCGGCCAGGACGGCGCCGTCCCAGGAGAACGTGGTTTCCTCGGCGATGCCGCCGTCGGGGGCGAGGCGCTGCTTGGCGATCCGGCGGCCGAGCGGGTCGTAGCGGTACCGCCAGCGGGTGCCGTCCGGGGTGGTGACGCCGATCAGCTGGTCGCGGTCGTTCCACGCGTACTCGCGGATCCGGCGCCGCCCGGACAGGCTGCGGCGGACTTCCCGGACGACCCGGCCGGAAGTGTCGTAGGAGTAGGTAGTCCGGCCCGCGCTGCGCAGCAGCATTCCTTCCACCGCACGGGGGCCGGCCACGTCCGAGTCGTCCTCAGTGGACGGACCAGGCTGGGCGGAGACCAGGTTTCCCAGCGCGTCGTAGGCGTACTGTTCGGTCCAGCCCGCGGCTTGCACGCCGGTGACCCGGCCGCCCGGAGTGAGTGCGAAGACGCGCGCGCCGTGCACCCGGTCGTCGATCGCGAGCACCTGACCGTCGGCGCGGTACCGGAAACCGCGTTCCTGGAGCACGCGATCCGGTTCGCCGGCGGAAGAGAGCGTCTGACCGGCGAGGCGGCCCAGTTCGTCGTGCCGTTGGGCCAGGATCGCGTTTTCGCCGAGGCGGCGGAGCACCTCCCGGCCTTCGCGGTACTCGAACGAGACCGTCCCGGCGGTCCCGGTCAGCGCGGTTTCCCGGCGCTGCCGGTCGTAGTGCCACCGCGCTTCGACGCCGGACGGGGTGATCCGGCGGACGCGGCGGCCGGTCAGGTCGTACTCGCTGCGCAGCACCCGGCCGTCGACGGATTCGGCGACCGGACGGCCGAGCAGGTCGCGTTCGTAGGTCACTTCGACCGCGTCGTCGGCGACCCGGCGCAGCCGGCCGCCTTCGTCGTAGTCGTAGGCGATGGTCGTTTCGCCGGAGGTCTGCCGGGACACCCGGCCGCGGACGTCGCGGGTCAGTTCGGTCACCGCGCCGCCCGCTTCGGCGCGCGAGATCATCGCGCCCATCGCGTCGACCCGGTATTCGAGCGCCCGGCCGGTGAAATCCCGTTCGCCGACCAGGTTTCCGGCCGCGTCGTAGCGGTAGGACCAGGTTTGCCCGGCCGGGTTGCGGACGCCGGTGAGCTGCAGTTCGGTGTCGTGGGTGAAGGTGTGCCGGACGCCGTCCTGGCCGGTGCGCGCGGTGAGCAGACCGAACGGGCCGCGTTCGAACACGGTGGTCGCGCCGGAGGCCGAGCGGGCCCGGACCAAGCTGCCTTCGAGGTCGTAGAACCGTTCCTCGCGGTCGCCGTTGGCGGCGGCGTGCCAGGCCAGCGCGCCTTCGCGGGTCCAGCCGTACCGGGTGGTGCGGCCGCGCGGGTCGGTCGCTTCGACCGCCCGGCCGAAGCCGTCGAGCCGGAACGTCGTGGTTTCGCCGTCCGGCGAGGTGATCGACAGCGGGCGCCCGGCGCCGTCGCTGGTGTAGGTCCAGCGGGCGCCGTCCGGTTCGACGGCGGCGGCCAGGTGGCCTCGCTCGTCCAGTTCGCTGGTCGCGACCGCGCCCAGCGGGTCCACAGTGGACACGATGCGGCCGGCGTCGTCGTAGGTGTGCCGCCAGACCGCGCCGTTCGGCTGGGTCACGGTGACGGGCAGCCGCCAGCGCGGGTCGTACTCGATGGTGAGCGCGGTGCCGTCGGGGTAGTCGATCCGCGTCGGGTCGCCGTTCTCGTCGCGTTCGTAGCGGGTGACCGCGCCGTTCTTGTCCGTGAACGACAGCAGCCGGTGGAACCGGTCGAACTCGGGGCGTTCCACGCCGCCGTTGGGGTCGACCACCGCGGTGATGTGGTTGTGCTCGTCGTAGTGGTATTCGGTGCGCCCGCCGAGGCTGTCGGTGACGACGGTGACCCGGCCGGCCAGGTCGTAGTCGAAGGTCGCGTCGAGGTAGCCGTCGACGCCGGTGCCGCGGACGACGCGGCCGTCCGGGCCGTAGGCGTACTCGTAGCGGTAACCGGTGCGGTCGGTCCAGGCGACGATCCGGTCCGCGTCGTCGTAGTCGTACTGGTACGGCGCGCCGGTCGAGTTCACGATGCCGGAGAGCCGGCCGCGCCGGTCGTAGCGGAACGACACGATCGGCACGTCTTCGCCGTTCTCACCGCCGCCGAGCAGGCGGTACCCGGCAATGCGGAGGCCGTCCGCGCCGTCGACGGTGTCGACGGCGACCCGGTAGCCGCCGGAATGCGTGACCGCGAGCGGGCGGCCGGCTTCGTCGCGCAGGTAGTCGACGCCGTGCCCGCTGCGGTCCGACAGCGAGCTGATCTGCCATTCGTCCGGCGCCGTGGGGTGCGCGGTGAACCGGCGCGTCCAGCCTGATTCCTCGTCGACGATCAGGTAGGTTTCCGCGGCCGCGTCCCAGCTCAACGGCCAGCGGGCGCCGAAGCTCGGCAGCACCGGCGAGCCGTCGCTGGCCGGGTGGATGTAGCTGAGCACTTCCGCGTCCACGCCGTAGTACCGGACGAAGTCGTCGGTCAGCACCAGCCGCTGGTCCACTGTGGACGCCCAGCCGGGGCCGAAGGAACGGCCGTCGGCGTAGCCGGAGGCGTACGCGCGGTTCAGCACCAGCGGCAGCAGCCCGGGCAGCTCGACGTCGGTGCCCGCGGTGATCATCTGGCCGGACACCGCGTCGACCGGGTCGCCGCCCTTGCCGTCGCAGCCGCCGGTGCCCTCGGACTTCTGGCCGCCGGCCGCCTCCGGATCGTGGCTGCCGGGCGCGGCCGGGTCGGTGCCGTGGCTGCCGGGCGGCGTGCCGTCGGGGACGCTGCCGTCCGGTTCCGGCGCGGACGACGGCGACGTGCCGTCGTGCGGGGCGCCGGGTTCGTGCGGCGCGGAGTGGCCGGGCTCGGCCGACGAGACGTGCGTGCCGCCTTCGCCGGGACGCCCGTGCAGCTCGGACATGACCTTCTTGACCGCGGCGAAGATCTCTTCGAGCTTCGACATCAGCGGCCGCAGCTTCTCGACCGAGTTGATGAGCTTCTTGACCAGCGCGCCGATCTTCTCGATCCACGCCGACACCTGCTCGACCACCTGCGCCACGACGACCGGCGTGCCGAGGCCGAGCGAGCAGACCTCCTCCAGCGCGTCCTGGATGAAGTCGCCGACCGCCTGGGTGATCATGTCGCGGACCATGGCGCGCACCGCGGCGGTGATCACCCCGACGACCTCCACCACGGTGCTGATCCCGTTCGCGCAGGTCGCGGCCGCGTTGAGGTGGTCGATCTTGTCTTTGACGTTCGCGCGGTAAGCGTCCGCGGCCCGGCCGGCCCAGTTCGCGGTGTCCTTCCGCACGCTGTCGCCGAGGTCTTTGGCCGCCTTTTCCACGGCCTTCGCGATATTGCCCCAGGTCTGCGCGTAGGCGGTGATCTGGTCGGCGTCGCCGGCCAGCTGGTTCAGCGCGTCCTGCAACGGCTGGACGTGCTCGATCAGCCAGTTGAGACCGTAGGAGATGAGCGTGCCGACCGGGTTCATCGCGATGGTCAGCAGGTCCATCGCGGTGCCGAGCGCCGCGATGCCGCCCTCGATCCACGAACCGGACTTGATGCCGTCGTAGGCGCCGATCGCGTCGTCGAGGACGTTGACGCCGGTGTGCCAGGTCGTCGAGTCCGGTTTGGCGGCGACCAGCGGATTGCTCACGAAAGGTCCTTGCCGAGGCCGGTGATCCGCTGCGAGTGCGCCTGTTCGGCGTCCTGGTAGGTCTTCGCCGCCTGCCGGACCGACTGCGCCAGCGTGCCCATGGCCTCCTGCGCGGCGCCGAGGGTGATCATGCCGGGCGCACTGACCCCGAGCACCATCGGCACGAAGAGCGGGCCGCAGATGAGGCCGTACGCCTGCACACCCATCGTGACCTGCTCGGCCGCGGCGAGCGCCTGCCCGAGCGTCTGCCCGACCTGCTCGACCGCTTTCGCGTGGGTGAGCAGTTCGTCCGGGCGGACTTGGTAGCCGCCGCCGTTCGCCGCACCGTCCGGCATGGTCGCCTCCCGTCCGGCTATTCGCGGATCATGACCGGGCCGCCGAAGCCCTCGTCGTCATCGTCGGGTGGGGCCGGCCGCCGTGGCGGGCGCGGTGGCGGCGCTGCCTCGGGTTCGTCGGCGAGCCGGCCGATCCGGCTGGTCGGCGGCGCCGGAGTTTCGTCCGGCTCGGGTTCCGGCTCCGGGAACTTCGCCCGGTAGCTGCCGACGATGGTGTCGCGGGTCTGCGGATCGTCGCCGATGGTGTCCGCCATGACCTCGTCGAGCCGGTCCGGCAGCTTCGCCTGCGCGGTGCGCAGCGCGGCCAGCACCGCTTTAGCGACCTGATCGCCGGACATCTCCCGGACGCGGTCGGTGATCCGCAGGTCGGTGACGTTCCCCGCGGAGTCGACGGTGACCGTGGCGGTGCCGTCTTTGCTGGCTGCCGACACCGAAACTCGCTCGACGGCTTGCTGCATCGCGCGGTAGCGCTGCGCTTTTTGCTTCGCTTGCTCGACCAATTGATCGACGCGGGCTGTCGCATTCTCCGCTTTGTCCGATATCGGATCGCTCATCCGGTTGTTCGCCCCCCGTCGCCAAGCCAGGTACGAGGAAACCATCGGAATCCGGCCGGTGTGCGGCGGACGTTCCGGAATTACCCCGAATGGCGCAAGGCAAGGGAAAACTCGTGAAGACCGGGGTGCCGGGTGGTATCCGGTTTTCCGCGGATTTGACCTGGCCGGCGAATTCGGGCCAGCCGATCAGGACCGCGATCAGTCCCGATAGGACGATGACCGCCGGCCAGCGGCGCCGGCTCCGGCTGGTCGACTCGGCGTGCACCGCGCCGACCGCGAACAGCGCGATCAGCGCGGGTGCCGGGAATGGCGGCCTCTCGGTACCCCGCGCTGGGTGAATACCCGCGCGGCCGCCTCGGCGATGTCCGCCAGCGACCGCGCGGGTGTTCGTCCTGCCGGCCGGCCGGCACTCAGCGGTCGGCTACCCGACGAGGTTGTGGAACTTCCAGGCGCCGCTGATGATTTCGCGCAGATCGGGCTTGCTCGGCTGTACGCCGGCGTTCCATCGATCCGGTGACGTTGGTGTGCCAGT
This sequence comes from Amycolatopsis sp. NPDC114478, assembly GCF_055633805.1. Classification (NCBI taxonomy): domain Bacteria; kingdom Bacillati; phylum Actinomycetota; class Actinomycetes; order Pseudonocardiales; family Pseudonocardiaceae; genus Amycolatopsis; species Amycolatopsis sp. NPDC114478. The sequence continues at coordinate 59,182 of NZ_JBVKDO010000007.1, forward strand.
ACACATCCCGGCGGGTCGCCGACTTCGCGACCTCGATCAGACCAGCTCAGAGCCTCCCACCTGGAGGACGACCTTGCCGCCGGGACGCTGGGACTGGCTCAGCTCGATGGCCTCCCGCCAGTCGGTGAGGGAAATGACCCTGGCGATCGGGATGCCGAACCGGCCCTCCGCGGCGAGCTCGGCGCACTCCGCGACGACGTCGTAGCGGTGGCCCAACGGGCCTTCGGTGAACGCGTCGCGGGCGCCCAGCTCGCGGGCTGCGGCCAGGTTGCTGATGGTCAGGACGTGCTTGGGGTCGGTGACCGTGCGGAGGAGTTCGGGAATCGTGGCGTCGGCGGGCGGTGAGACGTCCAGGACGACGTCCACCGGCCCGCCCGCCAGCTCGTCTACCCGCTCGGCCATGCCCGTGCCGTACGGGGTGACCTCGGCTCCGGTGGCGCGCAAGGCCTCGGCGTGTGTGGGGCCCGCCGTGGTGATCACGCGGGCTCCGGTTCGGCGGGCGAGTTGTACGGCGGCGAAGCCGGTGGTCGTGCCGCCGCCGCTGATGAGGAGGGTTGTGGCTGGGGTGATGGCCAGGAGGTCCAGGCCGAGTTGCGCGGTGTCCACGGCCATGGGCAGCGCGGCGGCCGCCGCCGGAGCCAGCGCGGGTGGCCGGGGGAACCAGGTGTCGAGCACCGCGTGGTCGGACGCTCCCGCGGTCGGGCCGGTGAACGGGGCCGGGCCGAACACCGCGTCCCCGGGCCGGACGCCGGTGACGTCCTCGCCGATGGCGTCGACCGTGCCGGCGACCTCGAGCCCGATCCCGCGAGGCAGGTCGCCGGGGTAGAGGCCCCGGCACAACGCCAGGTCGGCGGGGTTGATCGTGCAGACCTCGACCGCGACCCGGATCTGTCCCGGGGCCGGGTGGGGCGGCTCGGCTTCCTCGAGCCGCAGGACGTCGAGGGGTTCGCCGGTGTGGTGGAAACGCAGGGTGCGCATGACGATCTCCTGACCCGAGACTGAGTGACAGCAGATGCTGTCGTCACTCGACGGTAGCACAGTGATGACAGCATCTGCTGTCGCTATGCTGGAGCCATGGCTCGGTGGGAAGGCAACACGCGTGAGCGGCTCGAGCGGGCCGCGTTGGAGCTGTTCCGCGATCAGGGCTACGACCGCACCACGGTCGCGCAGATCGCCAAGCACGCCGGGCTGACCGAGCGGTCGTTCTACCGCTGGTTCACCGACAAGCGGGAGGTGCTGTTCGCCGGCGACGAGCTGCAGGCCTGCCTGGAAGCGGGCATCGACGAGGTGCCCGCGGGAACCGGCGCGCTCGCGACGCTGATGGCCGCGTTCACTGCCGTGCCCGACGTGCTGCGTCCGCCCGAACTGCTGATCGAGCTGCGTACCGTCATCGCGGCCAACCCGCCGCTGCGCGAACGCAGCCTGATCAAGGAAGCGATGCTGTCCGAGGTGACCACCGCGGCGCTGTGCCGCCGCGGCCACGACGAGCAGACCGCGCGGCTGGCCACCGCGCTCGGCATGGCGATCCTGGCGTCGGCCACCCGGCGGTGGGTGCTCGGCGAACAGGCCGACTTCCCGGCCCTGCTGGCCGACAGCGCCGCCGCCCTGCTCGCCGTCGCCGCCGACCTGCCGAGCGAACCGAAGTAGCCGATCAGGGCTCGGTGCCCCAGGCGAGGGCGCCGGCCTGGTACGCGGTGACGGTCGCGAGGTCGGTGAACGACGCCGCCGCGCGGTAGCTGTAGTCGTCGGCCTGGTCGAACGCCGCCCAGTCGGCCTTGGCGACCCGGATCTGGAGCTCGCCGGTGCTCGCGCCGGCGGCGAGGGTGCCGCCGCTGAAACCGGCCTCGACGTAGGCGTCGGCTCCCGCCCGCGGCGTGCTGAGCTTCACCACGCGCAGCGTGACGTTGGCGCAGCCGGCCACCGCGTAGTCGCACCAGACTTGGTAGCTCGGGTTGGTCGCGTCGCCGGTGAACCAGTAGCGCGCGGTGACGCCGTTCAGGGCCACGGACGTGGTGCCCCGGTTGACGATCTGGAGGCTGGTGCGGATCTGGTTGTCGGTGGCTCCGCTGCCGGAACGCTGCTGGACGGCGAGCGTGCCGGTGTTGCCGCCCGTGGTCGTGGTCGTGACCGACACCGGGCCGCCAGGCGGAGACTGGTTGCCGGCGGCGTCCCGGGCGCGCACCGAGAACGTGTACGCGGTGCCGGGGGTGAGGCCGGTGACCTGGTAGCCCGTGCTCGTGGTGCTGCCGATCGTCGCGCCGGCCGCGTTCAGCACGTCGTACCCGGCGACGCCGACGTCGTCGGTGGCCGCCGTCCACATAAGACTGACGCTGGTGCTGCCCGCGACGGCGGTGACCCCGGTCGGTGCCGACGGCGGGGTGGTGTCCTCTGTGGATGGTCCGGGCGGGCTGCCCCACAGCACGGTGGAGCCCTGCGCGAGCACCAGCCGCGAGGCGTTCGCGGGCGCGGAACCGCTGGGGGCGAGGCCGGTGTGCGACCAGTCGTTGCCGGGATCCCAGGTGCCGGTGCTCGTGATCCGGAACTGCACTTCCTTGCGGTAGCGGGACTGCCCGCCGGGCGCGACACCGCCGGAACACGACACGTCGACGTAGTAGACCGAGCCGGAGAACGGGCGCACGGCCGGCGCGTCACACTGGTTGTACGCGGAGGAAACCGAGATCTGGCCGGGCGTGGTGGCGCCGTCGAGCGTGAAGTAGTAGCGCAGCGAGCCGGTGAACGTGCGCGCCGGCCACGCCGACTTGTTGATCACATACGCCTTGACCTCGGTGAACGTGCCGCCGTCGGGTTGGTTGAGCGCGCCTTGGGCCAGGATTTCCGGGCCGTCCGGGGTTTCCGCCGGTGGGAAGGACGCCAGTGGCGCGCCGCCGTACTCGCCGTAGAGGCGGGCCAGCGCGCCGGTGAAGCCGGCGTTGTAGTCGAGAGCCACCTCGTTGGTCGTGTAGTTGGTCCGGTCGTCGGTGTACGCGTCGTTGGGCGAGGAGGGGCCGCCGACGAGCGCGCCGTACAAGGTGTGCCGGCTCTGCGCCGGTTCGTTGATGCTGTCGGCCCAGGAGCCGTGCGCGGTGCGGTGGTGCGGGTTGCGGGGCGGGTCGACGCCGAACCCGACCTCGAAGCTCGCGCCGCGGGGGTTGTCGCCCAGCGCGTAGTCGATCTGCCGGACGCCGAAAGCGTGGTACGTCGCCGCGCGCGTGGCATCACTGGCGCGCAACCAGTCCGAGTACGTCAGCGCCACGAACGCGGTGTTCGCCGCGTACCGCAGCGAGCCCCACTGGTCGAGCACGGCCTGGCCGCCGGGGGAGTAGGGCACACGCTGGCCGTTGACGCCGGTGGTCCACCAGTCCAGCCAGCGGTTGGCGTCGGCGACGTACTCCGGGTCGCCCGTGAGCTGGGCGAGCAGGACGTAGGCGCCGTAAGACTTGTCGTCCCAGGCCAGCGTCCAGCGGTAGGACCGGGTGGTGGTCTGCGGTTCGGTGGACAGCTTCTCGTACTCGCTGCGCGCCTTGGCCAGGTAGGCGCTGTCGCCGGTGGCCTTGTAGAGCCAGATCGCGCCCCACACCAGCTCGTCCTGGTAACCGCTCCAGGACTTGTAGAAGTTCTGGGCGTCGGTGATGCAGTTCGAGTAGACGCCTCGGTGGTTGTCGGCGAACGAGTACAGCTGCTTGGCGTGCGTGAGCAGGGTGGCCGCGTAGGCGGGATCGTCGGCCTGGAACACCAGTGAGCCGGAGGCCAGCTGCGCGGCGGCCTCGCCGGCGAGGTCCGAGCCGGGACAGGAGTCGTCGACGCGGTAGGCGGGCCGCGCCATGGTCATCGTCTCGGCCGGGCCCCACCACTTGTGGTCGTCGTCGCCCTTGCCGACCTGGCCGTACAGCACGTCGGGCTGCGGGTGCGCCTTGATCAGCCAGTCGGCGCCCCAGCGCAGGTTCGCCAGCAGGTACGGCCACTGGCCGGAATCCCGGTAGGCGGCGCGGTTTTCCAGGCCGCCCCAGGCGAGCATCGTCATGCTGAACTCGAACGGCTGCCCGAACTTGACGTGGTCACCGGCGTCGTAGAACCCGCCGGTCAGGTCCAGGCCGGCGTCCTTGCCGTCGTCGAGGGCGGACGGGCCGCGCCAGGAGACCCGGTTGCCGGCGGGCAACACGCCGGAGCGCTGGGCGTCGTAGAACCAGACGGCTTTCTGCAGCGCCTCGCCGTAGTCGAACTTCCCGGCGGCGGCAGCGGTATCCGCGGGGACCACCAGGCTCAGGCCGAGCACGAGCAGTGCGACGACCACCCGGGAAATCGCCTTCGTCATCGAAGTGCGCACGCCGCCTCCTGGCCTCTGGGAGCGCTTCCAGTCTGAGGGTATGGAGGTGGGGCGGGTTGTGTAAAGAGGCGGCGTCCGGACTGCGCGGTGACGCACCGGTGACGTCCGGATCACAGCGTCGCGACAGGCCGGCTGGCATCCTGTTCCCGAGCCGATCGACGAAGGCGCCGGATGCCACCACCTCTCAAGGCCCTCAGCCCGCGACCGCTTGCGTCGTCGGCGGTGGTGCCGGCGCCCCCGAAAGCGCGCGGCGTCACGGACGTCGCCCGCCCGGTGGCCGGCAACGCCGCCGTGACCGCGGCGATGAGCGGGCTGCCTCACGGTGCCGTACCCGCCGCGTTGCCGGTGCCGGTGCGCCAGGATCTCGTCGGCAACCAAGCCGTCGCGAGCCAGGTCTCCGCGGGGCCGCGCTCGCCGGGGACGGATCCGAAGTTCAAAGCCCTCAAGAAAGACGTCGACACCAAGAAGAGGGCCGTCGGCTCGAGCCATCCGCCGGCCGCCGCCGAAGCGGGCGCCGCCCAGGATGCCGCCGAAGCGCCCGCCGACGACCGGGAAGCCCGGGGCAAGGCGGCCCACGCGGAGGACATGGATGCCGCCCAGCCCAAGGAGTTCGACAAGCAAGCCTTCGTCGAGGCCGTCAAGAAAGCCGTCGCCGACAAGGCGCCGAAGAACCTCGACGAGGCCGACAACTTCAGCGGATCCGGCAAGGCCGACGAGGTCAAGACCGAGGTCCAGGGCAAGGTCGGCGCGGGCAAGGACGCCTCGGCGCGGGAGATCGCCGACACAGGCACGGATAGAGGGCGTCGTCCGGTTCGTGCCCGGCGGGAAACGGGTGCTGATCGTCAAACCCGACGTGCAGTTGTGAGCGAACCGGACTCCACCGCCGAGCGGGCGCGGTTGATGGCGGAGGCGAATCGCCTGCGCGCCCGGGCCGATCGCCACGACGAAGCCGGCCGGATCAAGAAGGCGCTCCCGTTGTGGCGGCGGGTCGAGGAAATCTTCCGCCGGTACGAGGAACTGCTGCCGGAGGTGACCGTCGCCCGGTGCCCGGACAGCGGCGAACCGGTGCGCTGGCGCATCGACACCTTCGGGCTGGACGGCCGGTTCTGGGAGTACGACTCCGCCATCCGCCACCTCCCGGAGCGCCTGCCCCGCGCGTGGCTGGCCATGACCGGCGCGATGCGGCTGGCCGAGCCCGTGGAGCACACGCCTTACGTCGTCAACCCGGGGCCGGGCGTGCCGTTCGTGGTGCCCCGGGTCCTCGCCAACCCCGGCATCCGGGCGGTGATCGCGGAGGTGCCCGTCGGTGCCCACACCGGCTGGGCGATCAGCTACTTCGGCCCGAAACCGCCCGTGCGGCTCGTCGACACCTGGGGCAAGGCCAGCTCCCGGTCTTCCGGGACGGCGTCCGCGGCGGCTGGGACGCCGACAGCCCGAGCCGGGCCGACTACGACTTCGCCCTGACGAAGTGGCTGCGCAGCGGCGCGCTGTTGTGGATCGCCCCCGGCGACGAGTCGGCGACCCTGCGGGAAGGTCTCGCCGGCTGTCCGTTCGTGGCCTTGCCGGGACCGCGGAAACTACCGCTCATCCTGAACGGCAGCGTCGAGTACTGAGGTGCTACCGCGTGGCGGCGCGGTAGCGGCCGGGGGTCTGCCCGACGAGCTCGGTGAACGCGTCGATGAAGCTGCCCGGGTTCGCCCAGCCCAGCCGGATCGCCGTGTCCGTCACCGACGTGCCTTCGCCGAGTTCGAGCAACGCCCGCTGCACCCGCAACAGCGTGCGCCACTGGTGGAAGCCCATCGACAGCTCGCTGCCGAACAGCCGGCTGAGGGTCCGCTCGCTCGAGCCGGTCCGGCGGCCCAGCTCCGCCAGCGTCGCCGGGCTGGCCGGGTCGGCGTGCAGCAGGTCGGTGACGGCCTTGAGCCGGTCGTCGCGCGGTTCCGGCAGGCGCAACGGTTCCCGCCGGGCGCGCGTGAGCTCCGAGAGGACGACTTCCAGCAGCAGCCCGGCGCGCGGCCCGTCGGCCGGGTCGTCGAGCTTCGCGAGGTAGGCCTCGCGCAGCAGCGGACTCGCCTCGAACACCGACGGCTCCGCCGGCAGCTGCCCGGCCCGTTCCGCCGGAACCTCGAGCAGCCGGATGTCGGTCCGGCCGTGCGATCGGCTGCTGTGGACGTGGAACGGCGGCACCCACGTGATGCGGTTCGCCGGCGCCACCCACGTACCGGCCCGGGTCGAGGTGACCAGCGCCCCGGACGCGGCGTACCTGAGCTGGCCGAAGTCGTGGAAGTGCGCGGGCACGACGTCGCCGTGGGCCAAGGGCTCGCACACCGCCGGATCGCCGGCCCGGACAAGTTCGATCATCGGCACCCAGCCTAGCTTGGCGGGTTATCGGAAAGTTCTGGCGCGACACCGGTGGTACGCCCGCGCGGCGGCGGCCATCGTCGAGGTATGCGAATCATCACCCAGCACACCTTCGGGGGCCCGGAGGTCCTCACCGTCGAGGACGCGCCCGCGCCCTTGGTCGGGCCGGGCGAGGTCCTCGTCCGCGTCGAGGCGATCGGGCTGAATCCCCTCGAACCGCGCCTGCGCGCCGGCGAATTCCCGTTGCTCGGCCCGCCGCCGTTCGTCCTCGGCTGGGACATCAGCGGCGTGGTCGAGGCGTCGCCGCAGACGTGGCGGTTCAAGCCCGGCGACGAGGTGTTCGGCATGCCGCTGTTCCCGCGGGCGGCCAACGGGTACGCCGAGTTCGTCGCGGCACCGGCCCTGCACCTGGCGCACAAGCCGGCGGCGCTCTCCCACGTCGAGGCGGCGGCGCTGCCGGTCGCCGGGCTGACGGCGTGGCAGGGCCTCGTCGACCTGGGCGGGGTGACCGAAGGCGACCGCGTGCTGGTCCACGGCGGTGGCGGCGGCGTCGGCCACATCGCGGTCCAGCTCGCGAAATCCCTGGGCGCGCACGTCATCGCCACCGCCGGCGGCAGCAAGCGGGAGTTCGTCGAGGGGCTCGGCGCCGACGAGGTCGTCGACTACACGGCGGTCGACTTCACCGAGGTGGTCTCCGACGTCGACCTGGTGCTCGACACGCTCGGCGGCGACACCGCCGAGCGCTCACTCGCGGTGCTGCGCCCCGGAGGTCACCTCGTGACGGCGGTCGCCGACGAGGACACGGAGCTCATCGCGAAGGTCGAGGCGGCGGGCCGGCGGTTCAGCGGCATCGCGGTCGACCCCGACCCGGTCGCCCTGCGCGGGCTCGCCGACCTCGCCGGCCGCGGCGAGCTGCGGGTCCACGTGCAGGAAACCTTCCCGTTCGAGCGCATCGCCGACGCGCACCGGCTGATCGAGCGCGGGCACCTGCGCGGGAAGGTGGTGCTCACCGTCTGATCCCCGGCGGGCGCGGCGGCGGTGGGAGGGGCAGATGCGGGTCGAGCTCGATGCCGCCGGCGCGGAGGGAGTCGTCGAGGATGCGCCAGATCCAGTGGGTGAGCAGGTCCGTGAGCTGGGTCCGCGTGACGCCGCGGGGGCTCTCGAGCCATTGCGCGGTGGAGGAATCGACCAGGCCGACGACGCCGAACGAAAGGACTTCGGCGAGCCGCGCGTCCAGCTCGAACGCCGTCAGGTAGAACTCGAACACCTGCGTGAGCTGGCGCGCGATCACCGTCTTGACGTCGGAGATCGCGTCGCGCCCGCCGGTCTGGGCGTGCCGGGTCAGGTAGCGGTAGAGGTTGCCGTGGCCGGCGAGCCAGCCGGTGTGCGCGTCGACCGCGACGGTGATCATCTGCAGCGCGCTGCCCTGCGGCTCCCACACCGGCAGCAGCGCGGTGGTGATCAGCCCGGTCGCCCGGTCGGCGATCGCCCGCTTCAGGTCGGTCGCGTCCTCGAAGTGCTTGTACAGCTGGGGACGCGCCACGCCGGCGACGTCGGCGATGCGCTCGGTCGACACGTCGGGGCCGTGCTCGGCGATCGCCCGCAGGGCGGCGTCGACGAACTCGCGACGCCGGCGCTCGCGCTGCCCCGCCCAGCGGGCCGCGCGGCCGTCGCCGGGTTGCGCTGAGGAGGACGTCACCCGGGAAACCCTACCGGGGAGCAGGGTAGGGGCTACGCTTCTGTATCTGTTACTTTGGGGCCCGAATAATCACGGAGCGTGTCGGCGGGGGAGATCGGAGTACGCGATGTGGGGAGCGTTGGACGACGGCGGACCGCCGGACGCCCGGCTGATCGCCGAGTTCCGCCGGGGTGACGCCGGCGCGGCCGACCGGCTCTTCCGCCGGCACGCCGAACCCCTGCGCCGCCTCGCCGCGGACGGGGGCGGCCGGCCCGCCGACTGGGACGAACTGGTCGCCGAGGCGTTCACCTGCGTCCTCGCGGTGCTGCGCGCCGGGGGCGGGCCGCGGCAGTACCTCCGGCCGTACCTCGTGGCGACGATGCGCGACCTGGCCGGCCGGGGGAACGGACCCCGGCCGGTGCCCTCGGCCGGGGACGACGAGCTGACCACGGCGGCTTTCCACGCCCTGCCGGCCCGGTTGCGGACGGCGCTGCGGAGCACCGTCGCCGACGGGCGCACGGCGGCCGAACTCGCGCCCGTGCTGGGAGTCTCGCCCACCGGGGCCGAGGCGCTGGCCGCGCGCGCCCGCGAGGCGCTGCGGCACGCCTACCTGCAGGCCCGGCGCTTCCCCGCGACGGGCGAGCGGTCGTGTCCCGAAGCGCGGCGCCGGCTCGGCTCGTGGCTGCGCGGGGAGCTGACGGACGACGAGGCGGAGCCGGTCGCCGCCCACGTCGAGGCCTGCGTGACGTGCCGGGCCGCCGTGGACGCCGTCGACCTCCGCGCCCCCGTGCCCGGGAAGCGGCGATGAACCCCGTCGCGACGCCCATCTTCGACGCGGTGGTTGCCGAGACCGGCCTGCAGTGGCCGGGGTCCACCGCCGACGGCGACGAGCCCGACCTTCCCGAGCCGCAGGTGACGACCGCCGGACCGTGACCGGCCCGGTAGCCCCTTCGAGAGCCCATCACTCTTCCGGGTTAACTCAGCCGGCGGGTTCGGGGCCGTGGTGGCGTCACGGCTGGCGACGAGCGCCCTCGCACTCCCGAGACCGACGGGAGGGCGGGCCGGTGGGCGATCGAGAGGGTGTCGGCGAGGCCGTGTGGCGGTTGCGCGACCGGTGGCGGCGGGCGAGCGTCACCAGCGGGTGGCGGTTCCCGAGCGACTGGGCGGTGCCCGAAGTGGACACCGTGTGCAGCTCCGCGCTGTTCCACGGCGACCTGACCGCGGCGCTGACGGTGCTCGGCGGGTCCCGGGCGCGGACCGGCGCCGGGCTGGACGTGACGCTGTACGACGTCGCCGCGCTGCACGCGGTCCTGGACGGGGACGTGGACGCGCCGCCGTTCGCCATGCTGCGCGCGGCCGCGGTGGGCTGGGCCGACGTCGCGACGACCGGCCTGGCCCGCCCCGAACGGAAATAGCGCCGGGCTCGCCCCCTTCGCGAGCCCGGCGCCTGCGTCCGTGAAACCTTGCCACCCCGCCGACGTGACGTGCTCGCGACCCGCGAACACCCCCGCGGGGGATGTCCGGCACGAAAAAGCCCAGGCCACCGGCCTGGGCTTTCCCTCCGAGCGTCAGCGCGTGAACGTGAACCAGTTGATGTTGACGAAGTCCGCCGAGCCGCCGGAGAACGTCAGGTACAGGTCGTGGACGCCGGTCGCCGAGCTCACGACGTTCGCCGGGACCGACTGCCACGACTGCCAGCCCCCGTTGTTGGCGAAGTCGATCTCCGCGAGCACCGGGCCCGACGTGCTGTCGATCCGCGCCCGGATCGCGCCGCTCACCCCCGCCGCCGCGCCCGACGCCAGCCGGGCGACGAACTGGCGCGGCGAGCTCGACCCGAAGTCGACGCCCGAATACTTCAGCCAGTCGCCGTTGGCGATCCAGCCGACGTCCGTGCCGCCGCCCGAGTCGCTGCACGCCTCGTTCTGCGTGCCGCTCTGGGCGCTGAAGGACTCCGCCTGGATCGTCGAGTACGCGCTCGTGCCGGTCGGCGGTGGGGTGGTGCCGCCCCCGCCCGAACCCAGCGCCACCGTCCAGGACGTCGGCGCCGGGTCCTGGAGGTGACCGTCGACCGGCTGGCTGCCCGTCGGGCCCACGTCGTCGTACGGGAAGGCGTAGCCGATCGACGCGTTCTGGTGGACCAGGCGCGCGTAGTGGTTTGTCGTGGCGTCCTTGTAGTACTGCGAAGGGGAGACGCCGTCGGGCTGGTTGTTGCCGCCCGCGACCAGCAGGCTGCTGCGGTTGAGCGCGGCCGCGAGCCGGGCCGCGATCGCGCCGCGGGCGTCGCCGCCGGAGTTGTACAGCGGCCCGCTCGCGCAGCCGAAGATGTCGATCGCGCTCGGCTTGGTGAACGGCACGCCGTTGGTGTTCAGGCCGGCGAACACCAGCGTGTCGCCGCTGACGGTGCCCGTGTACGACCCGATGCTGCCTTGCCCGTTGATCGTCAGCGGCGTCGAGCGGTAGTGGTCCCAGACGGCGTTCAGGTACCCGCTCCAGTAGCCGCCGAAGTCGGTCGGGGAGTGGCCCGGCGCGAGCACGCGCACCACCTTGCCGGAGGAGTCGGTGACGACCAGCTGGTCCCACGGCGCGCCGTCGGTGGAGTGCTGGGCGCGCAGCCCGTCGGCGATGGCGCCGAGCGCGCCGTTCGGCAGCGGGCTGACCGACTGCGACCCGGCCGCGCCCGTCGTGGCCATCGACACCGGCAGCGCGACCATGTCGACGTAGCTGATGTTCGCGTAGAGGTTCGCGCTGTTGTAGGTGAACTCGGCGAACGTCCAGTTGGTCCGCCAGTTCGGGTCCGAGCTGGTGAAGCCGGGCTGCACCAGGCCGGGGCCCGGGTTGACGAAGAACTGGATCTTCTGGTCCGTCGAGAACCACACCCGGCCGCCGATGATGTAGTCGCGCAGCGTCACCGTGACCTGGGAACCCGAGCCGTTCAACGGGATGGAGTAGTCGGGGATCGGGGTCACCGGCGAGGACGGGTTGGACAGGCGCTGGAACTGGCCGCTCGCCGTGACGAACCCGGGCCAGCCCGAGGTGTCGGCGCCGCTGATGTAGGCGTAGACGGTGCCGTTGCCCGAATTGTTCTTGAGCGTCAACGGCAGGTTGGCCGCGGCCCGCGCGGCCGGCGCGGTGGCGGCCGACCACAGCGGTGCGCCGGCCACGGCGGCCAGACCGGCGGTGACGAAGGTACGCCTGGACAGCATGGCGCCTCCTCGGGGGAGAGCGGCACGTGCGTGGCGGCGGCACGCGTCCGCGACGGTGGGGACGGTCGAACGCTAAGTACGTCCCGGCGCAATGGTCAAGACCATTCGGCGCGGTCTGGTACGGGCGGCCGGAGAGCCTGCCCGCTAGTACACCCGGCCGCGGCTACTCCATCCGGGGCCGGATGCCTCCTCCTCGATCAACTTAGGTTGTCGGCGCCAGCGACCTTTTCCGCTAGCCGCAGCACGTCCCGGCCCGGGAAGCTCAGTACCGGAGCACCGCGCGCGCGGGCCGGAGGGGGAAATCGATGACCGGGGGACAGCGCGGCTCCGCGCCGCCGTGAGCGGCCGATGACCCGGCGGGAGCACTCCCCCCTCCCGCCTGCGAGGTACGACGTCCGGCGCACCCAGCCCCCAGTACGGCGCGCCGGACGTCGTGCCGCTTGCGCGAGAGGGAATCCACAAAGGACGGTCAGCCGACGGCGGCCGCGGCCTTCAGGTGGCGGCGGGCGTTGTCGGCCAGCTCGTCGATGTTGCGGTCGAGCAGCGACTCCAGGTAGCCGGGGCCGATACCGAAGTCGTCGAAGCCGGTGACCAGGCCCCGCAGCTTGTCGATCCGCACCTCGCCGCGCTTGGCCGGCATGTCGACCAGCTTGCGCTCGGCGCGGGTGCCGAGGCGCTCCTCCAGCCCGTCGACGATGTCCTCGATGGTCTCCGACCGCCCGGACGCCACGTTGACGACCTCGTCGCGGACGCCCCCGGTGAGCAGGGAGTCGGTCATCCGCATCATGTCGTCGACGTCGAGCAGGTCGCGGGAGACCCCGGAATGCAGCGTGACCGAGCCCGCGAGCAGCTGGCGGGTCAGCGACGGCAGCAGCTGGTGCGGTGACTGCCCCCGCCCGACGATGTGCGACAACCGCAGCACGAGCCACCGCGCGCCCGAGAGCGCGCAGACGTGTTCGAGGCACAGCTTGTGCCGGCCGTACGGGGTGAGCGGGAAGACCGCGCCGCCCTCGCTGCCGACCGACTGGTCGGCGCCGTACATCCCGGTCGACGCGGTGGACAGGAAGATCACCGTGCGGCCGGCGGCGCGGCAGCGGCGGATCACGTCGTAGACCAAAGTGGACTCGCGCTGGAACGCCGACACGTCGTTGACGAGCACCGTCGAGACGCCCGCCGCGATGAGGGTGACGTCCGGGTGCCGGTCGCCGAAGTACCGCCGGGTGTGGCGGGCGATGAAGCCGGTGCCGATGATCTCCATCAGCGGGTCACCGCCCCGGCGTGGGTGAACACTTCGCCGGCCAGCCGCGCGGTGGCCACGGACGAGGCGAGCCAAGCGGCTTCGGAGTCGTCGCGCCCGGCCAGCGCGGCGACGGCGAACGAGCGCAGCGACAGCTCGAACTGGTGCGCTGGCGGCAGCCAGAGCTCTTCGACGTGGTCTTGCTCTTCGATGCGCAGCACGGGCTGCCGTGCCGGAGGCGGGGTAAAGGCGCGGTCGAGCGACAACGCGGCGGCGCTGCCCCAGAGCTCGTACCGCGACCGGTAGCTGTGCTGGAACCCGAAGTCGAGGGACGCGGTGACCCCGCTCGCCGACGTGAGCAGCGCGTGCCCGGCGACGTCCACGCCGGTGTCGTCGAACCGCAGCGTGGCCCCGGTGACCCGGAGTTCGGGTCCCAGCAGGAAAAGCGCGGCGCGCAGGGGGTACACGCCGACGTCGAGCAGCGCCCCGCCGCCGAGTGAGGCCTGGTAGCGGATGTCGGCGGCCGGCAACGGCGGGATGCCGAACGACGCGGTGAACGTCCGGAGCTCGCCCAGCCGGCCGCCGTCGAGCAGCTCCCGCACCTTCGCGTGCTGCGGGTGGTGCACGAACGTGAAGTTTTCGCGCAGCACCAAGTCCTGCTTCGCCGCCAGCTCGGCGAGGTCCTCGGCCTGGTCGAGGGTCAGCGTGAGCGGCTTCTCGCACAGCACGTGCTTCCCGGCCAGCAACGCCTTGCGCGTCCACTCGTGGTGCAGGGCGGTCGGCAACGAGATGTACACGGCGTCGACGTCGGGGCTGTCGAGCAGCTCGCCGTAGGTCGACGCGGTGACGCCGAAGCGCCGGGCGAAGTCCACGGCCTTCTGCGGCAGGCGGGCCGCGACTTCGGTCAGCTCCAGTTCGCGGACGGCGGCCAGCGCGGGCAGCGTGCGCCGCGCGGCGATCGACGAGCAGCCCAGCGCGCCCAGGCGCAGCGGCCGGTTCACCGCAGCCCCCGCAGGCACGCGATCAGGCTGCGGGCCTGCACGTTGACGTAGTGGCTGTGCCGCAGCAGCTCGTTGAGCTGGTTGAGGGTGAGCCACCGGAAGTCGGCGAGCCCGGCGTCCGGGAAGTCCGCGGGCACCTCGATGATCTGGTAGTCGCTGTAGGCGTGGTGGAACCGGCCGCCCTCCTCCGAGAGCTGAGCGGCGAAGAGCACTTGGTCGTCGCGTCTGCCCAGCACCGTGTCGAGGAACGGCGGCCGGTCCGCGGCCGGGGTGAACACGTAGTTGTCCGGCGTGCACTGCACAGTCGGCGCGAGCTCCACCACGTCGAGGTAGCCGGGTTCGACCCGCGCGTTGAGCAGCGCGTGCAGCACCCCGTCGACGCGTTTGACCAGCAGCGCCACCACACCCGCGCCGTGCGGGCGGACCAGCGGCTGCGTCCACCGCGCGACCTCGCGGCCGTTGGTGGTGATGTCGACGGCGATGATGCTGAAGAACAGGCCGAGCTCGTGGGAGATCGCGGCCGGCGTCCGGACCCAGTTCGCGACCTCGCGCAACGGGAGCGAACTGGTGCGCACGACGTGCTGGGCCTGGCGCGAGGTGATCCAGCTGAGCACCTCGGTGCGCGTGTGCAGGCTCCCGCTGTGCTGGGCCGACGAGCGCGCCACCGCCGCGGCGAGGTCGCTCACGGCGTCGGCTTCGAGGCCTTCGAGCCCGGCGGGCATGCACGACAGCACCGTGCGGGCGTCCATGTTGACGAGGTTGTCCTGCTTGAGCAGTTCGTGGAGCTGGCCGAGGGTGAGCCAGCGGAAGTCGTCGGGCAGCTCGCCGTCGGCCTCGAACCCGGCGGCCTCGACGATCATGTTCCGGTTGCGCTTGCGGTAGAACCACGAACCCTGCTCCGACTGCAGGACGTCGGCGAGCACGGTCTCCGGGTCCGGGTCGCGGAAGTGGTCCAGGTAGGGGACCGGCCGCCCGCCGTGCACGCGGGTGTAGTTGCTCTTCGTCGCCTGGACGGTCGGCGAGATCTGGACGCCGTTGACGTTGCCCGGCTCCGACTTCGCCTGCATCAGGCAGTGCAGGACGCCGTCGATCTCCTTGACCAGGATGCCGAGGATGCCGATCTCCGGCTGGTTGATGATCGGCTGCGACCAGTGCGTGACGGGCCCGTGGTCGGTGTCGACCTCCAGGCCCTCGACGCCGAAGAAGCGGCCGCTCTCGTGCCGCAGGTTCCCGCTGCCGGCTTCGAAACCCCACTGCCGGAGCTCGCCGAACTCGATCCGCCGGACTTCGTGGCGGTGGGCCAGGTTGCGTTCGGCGATCCAGCCCGCGACGAGCGCGTTCGGGGTCGCGACGCCGCCGGTGGCGGCTGCCGACTTGGCCAGCCGGTGGGGCAGCGTCACGTCCGGTTTGCGGAGCAGGCCGGTTCCGGTGGGGCGCTCCATGGATTTCACCTCGCGTGGCCGGCGGACGGGATGTCCTAGTTCTAGCCGGGGAAATCTAGGAGGAATGCTGGTCTTCGGGCCGCTTTCGCGGGGACACTAGGCGATTCACCGGATTTCCTGTGCAGCCGCCCGGGGCGGGCCGCGCGCCGACCTAGGGTGACCGCCGTGGACGTCTCCGGCGGGCATGTCGCCTTCTTCGGTTTCCCGGGCTTCGGTCACCTCCGGCCGACGCTGCCGGTCGTGCGCGAGCTGCTCGCGCGCGGGCACGAAGTGTCTTATGTGGTCGCCGAGCGGTTCGCCGGCGTGGTCGCCGAAACCGGCGCGACGGTGCTGACCTACCCGTCCGCGTTCCCGGAGTCGGTGCCCGACGTGCACTCCGCCGACGACCTCGCCACCGTGCTCGCGCACTACCTCGACGAGGCCTACGCCCCGCTCGCCACCGCGTGGCCCGCGTTCGCGGACCGCCCGGTGGACCTGGTGGTCGAGGACGTGCTGAGCACCGACGTCGGCGGGCTCGTCGCGCGGCGCGCCGGGTGCGGTGTCGTCCGGCTGTTCGCCGGGTTCGGCGGCAACGACGAGGTCCCGCTCAACGGCAGCGAGGTCGAGCTGGCCGGCCCGCCGCTCGACCCCGCGCACCCCGCGCTGGCGGCGTGCGGCGAGCGCATCACCGCGCTGCTGGCGGAGTTCGGCCTCGACACCCCGCCGGACTTCCCGTCCGGGGGCGGGGAAGTCGTGGCGAACCTCGTGTTCGTGCCCCGCGCGTTCCAGCCGCGCGCGGAGTGCTTCGGCGACGAGTTCGTGTTCGTCGGCCCGACCGGCGACGACGGCGGCGCCGCCGGCAGCTGGCTGCCGCCCGGCGCGGACGTGCCTGTCGTGCTGGTGTCACTGGGCACGTCGTCCAACAGCAACCCCGGCTTCTTCACCGCGTGCGGGCAGGCGTTCGCGGGCACCGGGTGGCGGGTCGTCATGACCACCGCGGGCCACGTCGGCGACGACGTCGCGGCGGCCATGCCGGACAACGTCGAGCTGCACTCCTGGCTCGACCACCGCGCTGTTCTCCCGCACACCGACGTCGTCGTGTGCCAGGCCGGGACGGGCTCGCTGATGGACGCGTTCGGCCACGGCGTCCCGGTGGTCGCCGTCCCGCAGCGCCCGGAGGCGCGGGTGACGGCGGCGCAGGTCGAACGGCTGGGCCTGGGCCGCGCGCTGCTCGACGACGTGACCGGCGACGACGTCCGCGACGCCGTCCTGGCGGTCGCGGCCGACGCGGCCGTGGCCAAGGAGGTCGCGCGGATGCGGGCCGCGATCCGGGCGTCCGGCGGTGCGAAACGGGCGGCGGACGTGCTCGAACGCGCCGTACGGGCCGGCGATGGGGAAAAGGCATGAGCGACGACGACAAGCTGCGCGGGTACCTCAAGAAGGTCACCGCGGACCTGTACCGGACGCGCGAGCGGCTGCGCGACGCGGAGGACCGCGAGCACGAGCCGATCGCGATCGTGGCGATGAGCTGCCGCTACCCCGGCGGCGTCCGCTCGCCGGAGGACCTGTGGGACCTCGTGGCTTCGGGCCGCGACGCGATCTCGGGCTTCCCCGTCAACCGCGGCTGGGACCTCGACGCGCTCTACGACCCCGACCCCGAGCGCGCCGGCAAGTGCTACACGCGCCACGGCGGTTTCCTGCACGACGCCGACCGGTTCGACCCGGAGTTCTTCGGCATCTCTCCGCGTGAGGCGCAGACGATCGACCCGCAGCAGCGGCTGCTGCTCGAAACGGCGTGGGAAGCGTTCGAACGCGGCGGCATCGACCCGGCGTCGCTGCGCGGCAGCAGCACCGGCGTGTTCGCCGGGGTCATGTACAACGACTACGCGACGCGGCTGACCGACCTGCCCGCGAGCCTCGAAGGCTATGTGGGCAACGGAAGCGCGGCCAGCATCGCGTCCGGCCGGGTGGCCTACACCTTCGGTCTCGAAGGCCCGGCCGTCACCGTCGACACGGCGTGTTCGTCGTCGCTGGTGGCGCTGCACTGGGCCGCGCAGGCCCTGCGGCGCGGAGACTGCTCGCTGGCGCTGGCCGGCGGCGTCGCGGTGATGTCGACGCCGGTGACGTTCATCGGGTTCAGCCGCCAGCGCGGCCTTTCGCCGGACGGCCGGTGCCGGTCCTACGCCGATGCCGCCGACGGCACAGGCTGGGGCGAGGGCGCTGGTTTCCTTTTGCTGGAAAGGCTTTCCGACGCGCAGCGCAACGGCCACCCGGTGCTCGCGGTCGTACGCGGGTCCGCCGTCAACTCCGACGGCGCGAGCAGCGGGCTGACCGCGCCGAACGGGCCGTCGCAGCAGCGGGTCATCCGCGCCGCGCTGGCCGACGCCGGTCTGTCCACTTCGGACGTCGACGTCGTCGAAGGGCACGGCACCGGGACCACGCTCGGCGATCCGATCGAGGTGCAGGCGCTGCTGGCGACGTACGGCCGTGACCGCGCGGGCGACCCGCTGTGGCTCGGTTCGGCCAAGTCGAACCTCGGCCACACGCAGGCCGCGGCCGGTGTCGGCGGCGTCATCAAGATGGTCATGGCGTTGCGCAACGAGGTGCTGCCGCGCACGTTGCACGCCGAAGTCCCGTCGTCCAAAGTGGACTGGAGGGCCGGTTCGGTCCGGTTGCTGCAGGAGGCCGTCGCGTGGCCCGCGGGGGAGCGTCCGCGGCGTGCGGGAGTCTCGTCCTTCGGTGTGAGCGGGACCAACGCGCACACGATCATCGAGCAGGCGCCCGAGCCTTCGCTTCACCCCGCTGAGCCGGGCGTTCCCGGACTCGTTCCGGTGGTTCTCTCGGCGAAGAGTCCCGAGGCGTTGCGTGCCCAAGCCGAGCGGCTGCTGTCGCGTGTGGACGGTCTGCGGCCGGTGGACGTCGGCTACTCACTGGCCACCACGCGGGCCGCGTTCGAACACCGCGCGGTCGTTTTGGCTTCGACGGTGGAGGAACTGCGGGAGGGCCTGGCGTCGCCGGTGATCGGGGAGGCCACCTCGGGCAAGACGGCGTACGTGTTCCCCGGTCAGGGGGCGCAGCAGCCGGGTATGGGGCGTCAGCTGTACGCCGCGTTCCCCGTGTTCGCGCGAGCCTTCGACGAGGTCTGCGCGGGCTTCCCCGGGCTGCGGGAGCTGGTCTTCGGCGGCGACGAGCTGGACCGCACCGAGGTGACGCAGCCCGCGCTGTTCGCCGTCGAGGTCGCGCTGTACCGGCTCCTGGAGTCGTGGGGCCTGACGCCGGACTTCGTGCTGGGCCACTCGATCGGCGAGCTGGCCGCCGCGCACGTCGCCGGGGTGTTCTCGCTGGCGGACGCCTGCCGGCTGGTCGCCGCGCGGGCGCGGCTCATGCAGTCGGTGTCCGCGACCGGCGCGATGGCGTCGGTGCGGGCCACCGAGGACGAGGTGCGGCCGCTGCTGCGCGACGGCGTGGCCCTCGCGGCGGTCAACGGACCCGGAGCCGTGGTCGTCTCCGGGGACGTCGACGCCGTCGAGGAGATCGCCGAGCGGTTCGCCGGGTCGAAGCGGCTGCGCGTCAGCCACGCATTCCACTCACCGCACATGGACGCGATCCTGGACGAGTTCCGGGAGGTCGCTTCGACGATTTCCTATGCCGCGCCGAAGATTCCGGTTGTGTCCAATGTGACCGGTGAACCCGCCGACGTCGCCTCGGCGGAGTACTGGACCGAGCACATCCGCGCCACCGTCCGGTTCCACGACGGCATGCGCTGGCTCGCGGCGAACCGGGTGACCCGCTTCGTGACGCCCGGTCCCGGTGGCGCCGCCGCCGCGATGGCCGGTGACTGCGTGCCGGACGCGCTGGTGGTCCCGGTGCTGCGCCGGGACCGCGACGAGGTGCGCACCTTCACCGAAGCCGTCGGCAAGCTGCACGTGGCCGGGTTCAGCCCGGACTGGTCGTCGGTGTTCGCCGGTCGCGGGGCGCGGGTCGTGGACCTGCCGACGTACGCCTTCCAGCGGGAGCGCTATTGGCTGGACGGGCAGCGGGCGGTCAAGCCGGCTGGTGCCTTGTACCGCGTCGCGCAGGTTGCCACCTCGGCCGCGGCCGTCGACGCGGTCGACTGGCACGACCTGGGCCCCGAGGTCCCGCCGGTGGTCTCCTTCCGGTGTGAGGCCGAGGGCGACGTCGTCGCGGCTGCGCACCGGCTGACGCGGGAAGCCTTGGAGCTGCTGCAGACTTGGCTGGCCGATGATCGGTACGCGCGTTCGAAGCTGGTGTTCGTCACGCGCGGTCCGGCCGGGGCCGCGGTACGGGGGTTGGTCCGGTCCGCGCAGGCCGAGCACCCGGGGCGGTTCGTCCTGGCGGACGTCACCGGTGAGCTGCCCGGATCGTTCGTCACGGAGGAGCCGGAGGCCAGTTACGTCGATGGTGAGGTCACCGTGCCGCGGCTGGTCGCGTCCACTTCGGACGGATCTGGTCGTCTCGAAGGGACGGTGCTCGTCACCGGCGGGGCGGGATCGCTCGGCGGCCACGTCGCCCGGCACCTGGTCCGGGCGCACGGCGTCCGCAGCCTGGTGCTCGCGGGCCGCCGCGGCGCGGATTCCCCCGGCGCGCGGGAACTGCAGGCCGAACTGGCGGCCGAAGGTGCCGACGTGGTGCTGGCCGCTTGCGACGTCACCGACCGAGCCGCGTTGGCCGGGCTGGTCTCCGGTATCCCGGAGTTGACCGCGGTGATCCACGCGGCGGGGGTGCTGGACGACGGCGTCGTCGCGACGCTCACGCCCGACCGGCTGGAGGCGGTGCTGCGGCCCAAGCTCGACGCGGCGTGGTACCTGCACGAGCTGACCGCCGATCTCGATTTGTCGGCTTTCGTGCTGTTCTCATCGGCCGCGGGGGTCCTTGGTGGCGCGGGGCAGGGCAACTACGCGGCGGCGAACGCGTTCCTCGACGCGCTCGCCGAGCACCGGCGAGAGCTGGGCTTGGCCGCGGTATCGCTGGCGTGGGGCCCGTGGGTCCCGGACGGCGGCATGACGGGCCGCCTGGCGGAGACAGAGGTGGCCCGCATGCGCCAGGGCGGCGTGCGGCCATTGGCGGCGCGTGACGCGCTGGCGCTGTTCGACCGCGCACTGGCCGGCTCGGAGGCGGTCTTGGTACCGATCGACTTCGACCACGAGGGATTGGACACCAGCCAGCCCCTGCTCGCCGAGCTGGCCGGGGGAGAGACCGCCCGGCTCGCCGCTGCGCTGTCCGGCTTGCGGGGGCTGCTCGCCGATGGCGCCGTCGCGGCGCTTACCGGCGATTCCGCGGCCGCGCGGTCCGGCTTGCGGGAGCTGCTCGCCGGTGATGCCGCCGGGTTCGGCGGAGACCCCGCCGCCGCGCTGTCCGGTTTGCGGGAGCTGCTTGCCGGTGGTCCCGCCTCGAAGGCTGGCTTCCCGGCCCTGCTCGCCGGCCTGCCCGAAGCCGACCGGCCCGCCGCTGCCCTCGACCTCGTCCGGGCGCAGGTCGCCGCTGTTCTCGGCCACGCCTCCGCCGCCGTGCGGGCGGACCGGCCGTTCGCCGATCTCGGGTTCGACTCGCTCACTGCCGTTGAACTTCGCAACGCCCTCAGCCGCGAAACCGGCCTCACCCTGCCCACCACCCTCGTCTTCGACCACCCCACCCCGCGCGCCCTCGCCGACCACCTGCTCGGCGAGGCGGATCTCGGCCCCGCGGGGGCGAGCGGCGGCGCGTCGGGGGCGCCCGCCGACTCCGAACCCGCCGGCCCGAGGACTGGCGAGCCGATTGCCATCGTGGCCATGAGCTGCCGCTTCCCCGGTGGCGTCAGCACGCCCGAGCAGCTCTGGGACCTCCTCGAAGCCGGCCGGGACGTCATCTCGGCGTTCCCCGGCGACCGCGGCTGGGACCTCGACCGCCTCTACCACCCGGACCCCGACCACCCCGGCACCTGCTACACCCGCGAAGGCGGCTTCCTCGACGACGCCGCCGGCTTCGACCCGGAGTTCTTCGAAGTCTCGCCGCGCGAGGCCGTCGCCATGGACCCGCAGCAACGCCTGCTGCTGGAGACCGCCTGGGAAGCCTTCGAACGCGCCGGGCTCGACCCGGCGGCCCTGCGCGGCAGCCGGACCGGCGTCTTCGCCGGCACCAACGGCCAGGACTACTCGACCCTCCTGCGCGACTCCGCCGACGACGTCGCCGGGCACCTCGGCACCGGCAACGCCGCGAGCGTCCTCTCCGGCCGCGTCTCCTACACCTTCGGGCTCGAAGGCCCGGCCGTCACCGTCGACACCGCGTGCTCGTCGTCGCTGGTCGCGCTGCACCTCGCCGCGCAGTCGCTGCGGGCCGGCGAATGCTCGCTGGCGTTGGCCGGCGGTGTCACCGTGATGGCCACGCCCGCCGGCTTCGTGGAGTTCAGCAAGCAGCGCGGCCTCGCCGAGGACGGCCGTTGCAAGGCCTTCTCCGACGACGCCGACGGCACCGGCTGGTCGGAAGGCGCCGGAATCCTGCTGCTGGAACGGCTTTCCGACGCGCAGCGCAACGGCCGCCGCGTGCTCGCCGTGCTGCGCGGCTCGGCCGTGAACCAGGACGGCTCGAGCAACGGCCTCACCGCTCCGAACGGCCCGTCGCAGCAGCGGGTCATCCGCGCCGCGCTCGCCGACGCCGGGCTCCCTCCGTCCGAAGTGGACGCCGTGGAAGCGCACGGCACCGGCACCCGGCTCGGCGACCCGATCGAAGCCCAGGCGCTGCTCGCGACCTACGGGCAGGACCGCGACCGTCCACTGTGGCTCGGCGCGATCAAGTCGAACCTCGGCCACACCCAGGCCGCCGCCGGGGTCGCCGGCGTCATCAAGACGGTCCTGGCGCTGAACCACGAGGTGCTGCCGCGCACGCTGCACGCCGACGTCCCCTCGGAACGCGTCGACTGGACCGCCGGGCACGTCCGGCTGCTGACCGAGCCGGTCGCCTGGCCCGCGGAGGGACGGCCGCGCCGGGCCGCCGTGTCCGCGTTCGGCTTCAGCGGCACCAACGCGCACGCCGTGCTGGAAGAAGCGCCGCCGACCAGTAAGTCCATTGTAGACAAAGCGACAGTGAAACTGTGGCCGCTGTCCGGCCACACCGAAGCAGCTTTGTCCGCCCAGGCCGCCGCTCTGCTTCCGCTGGCCGAACAAGGAATCGACGGCATCGGCGCCGCACTGGCCGCCCGCACGGCGTTCGACCACCGGGCCGTCGTCGCGGCACCCGACCCGGCCACCGCCGTGCGGAACCTCCGGCTGCTGGCCGAGGGCGGCGAAGGCGTCGTCCGCGGCCGCGTCACCGACGAAGGGCGTTCGGCGTTCCTGTTTACCGGTCAAGGCGCCCAGCGCGCAGGCATGGGACTCGCGCTGCGCGAGGAGTTCCCCGTGTTCGCCGAGGCCTTCGACGCAGCCTGCGGGCGGTTCGACCTCCCGCTGCGCGACGTGATCGCCGAGGGCGGCGAGCGACTCGACCAGACGCGGTTCACCCAGCCCGCGCTGTTCGCCTTCGAGGTGGCCCTGTTCCGTCTGCTCGAGTCGTGGGGCCTGACGCCGGACTTCGTCCTGGGCCATTCCATCGGTGAACTCGCGGCCGCTCACGTGGCCGGGGTGCTGAGCCTCGACGACGCCTGCACGCTGGTCGCCGCGCGCGGCCGGCTCATGCAGGAACTGCCCGCGACCGGCGCGATGGTGGCCGTGCGGGCCACCGAAGACGAGGTCCGGCCGCTGCTCACGGCCTCAGTGGACATCGCCGCCGTCAACGGGCCCGCGTCGGTCGTCGTGTCCGGTGTGGAGGAAGACGTCCTCGGCATCGCCGCGCACTTCACGCAACTGGGCCGCGAGACCAAGCGGCTGCGCACCAGCCACGCGTTCCACTCCCCGCTGATGGACCCGATGCTCGCGCGGTTCCGCGAGGTCGCCCGCGGACTGTCCTATCAGGACCCGAAGATCAAGGTGTTCTCGAACGCCACCGATCCCGAGTACTGGGTCCGGCACGTGCGGGACACCGTCCGGTTCGCCGACGGGGTCGCCTGGCTGGCGGCCCGCGGTGTCACCCGGTTCGTCGAAGTGGGCCCGGACGCCGTGCTCTCGGCCCTGGTCGGCGACTGCGTCGAAGACGAGGTGTTCGTCACCGCGACCCAGCGGCGGAAGCGACCGGACGTCGAGACCCTGCTGACCGCGGTGGCGGAAGCCCACGTGCACGGCTTCTCCCCGGACTGGACGGCCCTGCACCCGGCGGCCGCCCGGGCCGACCTGCCCACGTACCCCTTCCAGCGCCGCCGCTTCTGGCCGAGCGCGGGGCGGGCCGGTGACGTCGCGACCGCCGGGCTCGTCGCGAGCCCGCACCCGTTCCTCGGCGCGACCACCGAACTGGCCGGGTCCGCGGGCGTTCTCGGTACCGGCCGGCTCTCGCTGCGCACCCACCCCTGGCTCGCCGACCACGGCATCGGCGGCTCGGTGCTCTTCCCCGGGACGGCGTTCGTCGACCTCGCCGTCGACGCGGGCGACCGCGCCGGCCGCCCGCAGGTCGAAGAGCTGACCCTCGGAGCGCCGCTGGTGCTGCCCGCGGCCGGGGGCGTGCAGCTGCAGGTCCTGACCGGCGCGCCGGACGAGTCGGGCGCCTGCCCACTGACCATCCACTCGCGACAGGAGGGCGCGGCGCCCGACAGCCCGTGGACGCTCCACGCGACCGGTGTCCTGACGACGGCGGTCCCGTCCCGCGGCGGCGACCTCACCACCTGGCCGCCCCCGGACGCGGAGCTTCTCGACACCGATGGACTCTACGACCGGCTCGCGGACAGCGGATTCGGCTACGGGCCGGTCTTCCAGGGGCTGCGGCGGGCGTGGCGGCACGGCGAGGACGTCTTCGCGGAAGTCGAGCTGCCCGAGGACACGGACGCGTCGGCGTTCGGGCTGCACCCGGCCCTGCTCGACGCGGTCCTGCACGCGGCGGCGTTCCTCCCGTTCGCGCCCGCCCCGCACGGCCGGCTGCCGTTCTCCTGGCGCGGGGTGGCGCTGCACGCCGAAGGGGCGCGCGGCCTGCGTGTGCGGCTCACCAAGACCGGCGCCGAGTCCCTCGCGATCACCGTCGCCGACTCCGCCGGGCGACCGGTGGCCACTGTGGACTCCTTGACGCTGCGCGAATTCGAACCGGACCGGCTGGCGGCCCGGCCCGACGCGCTGTACCGGCTCACCTGGCCGATCCACGACGGCGACCGAGAAGATCCATCGTGGACAGTCGTCGATTCGCTCGCCGGTGTCGCCGACGTTCCCGACGTCGTCGTGGTGCCCTTCGCGACTCGGCCCGTACGAGAGGCGACGCACGACGCGCTGGCCCTCGTCCAGACCTGGCTCGCCGACGACCGCTTCGCCGCGGCGAAGCTGGCCCTGCTCACCTCGGGCGCGGTCGTCGCCGACGACGGTGACGGCCCGGCCGATCCCGCGCTCGCCGCGGTCTGGGGCCTGGTGCGCTCGGCGCAGTCGGAGCACCCCGGCCGGTTCGTGCTGGTCGACTCCGACGGCTCGGCCGAACCCGTCGCCGCGCTGTCGACGGGGGAGAACCAGGTCGCTCTCCGCGCCGGCACGGCCCGCATGGCGCGGCTGGCGAAGGAAACGGACGCATTCAGCGTGCCCGCCGGGCCGTGGCGGGTCGACATCGCCGAGCGCGGCACCCTCGACGGGCTGACCGTCGTGCCCTGCCCCGAGTTCGCCGAGCCGGTCGCGGCGGGCGCGGTGCGGATCGCGGTGCGAGCCGCCGGCGTGAACTTCCGGGACGTCCTGAACGCCCTGGGCATGTACCCCGGCCCGGTGACCTCGCCGGGGCTGGAGGGCGCCGGAGTTGTCACGGCGGTCGGCGCCGGCGTCACGCGGTTCGCGCCCGGAGACCGGGTGATGGGCTTGTTCGGCGGCGCGTTCGGGCCGGTGGCCGAGGTCGACGAGCGGATGGTCTGCCGGCTGCCCGCCGGGCTGTCGTTCGCGCAGGGCGCGTCGGTGCCGGTGGTGTTCCTGACCGCGCTCTACGCCTTGACCGACCTGGGCGACCTGCGGCCCGGCGAAAGCGTCCTGGTGCACGCGGCGGCCGGCGGCGTCGGCATGGCCGCGGTGCAGCTCGCGCGGCTGCTCGGCGCGGACGTCTACGGCACCGCGAGCGTCGGCAAGCAGGACACCCTGCGGGCGTCGGGCCTGGCGGACGACCACATCGCGTCGTCGCGCACCCTGGACTTCGAGGCCGAGTTCCGCGCGGCGACCGGCGGACGCGGCGTCGACGTCGTGCTCGACTCGCTCGCCGGGGACTTCGTGGACGCGTCGCTGCGGCTGCTGCCGCGCGGCGGCCGGTTCCTGGAGATGGGCAAGACCGACGTGCGCGACCCCGCAGAAGTCGCGGCCGTGCACCCCGGCGTCCGGTACCAGGCGTTCGACCTGGTCGAGGCCGGGTACGACCGGATCCGCGAGCTGTTCGACCGGCTGCTGGGCTGGTTCGACGACGGCGTGCTGACGCCGGTGCCGGTCACCGCGTGGGACGTCCGGCGCGCGCCCGCCGCGTTCCGGCACGTGAGCCAGGCCAAGCACGTCGGCAAGGTCGTGCTGACCGTCCCCGCGCCGCTCGACCCGGAAGGGACCGTGCTGATCACCGGCGGCACCGGCGGGCTCGGACGGCTGCTGGCCCGGCACCTCGCCGGGTCCGGCGCCCGGCACCTGCTGCTGACGAGCCGGCGCGGCCCGGCGGCCGAGGGCGTCGACGAGCTGCGGGCCGAGTTGTCCGCGCTGGGGGCCGAGACTTCCGTCGTCGCGTGCGACGCGGCCGACCTCGAGGCGCTGGCGAAGCTCTTGGCCGAGGTGCGGCTGACCGCGGTGGTCCACGCGGCCGGGGTGCTCGACGACGGGCTCGTCGAAGCGCTTTCCCCGGACCGGCTGGACACCGTGCTGCGGCCGAAGGTGGCCGCCGCGGCCAACCTGGACGAGCTGACCCGGGACCTCGATCTGTCGGCGTTCGTCCTGTTCTCCTCGGCGGCGGGTGTGCTCGGCGCGCCCGGGCAGGGCAACTACGCCGCCGCAAACGCTTTCCTGGACGCGCTGGCCCGGCAACGGCGTTCGGCGGGGCTGCCCGCACAGGCGCTGGCCTGGGGCCCGTGGCTGCCGGTCGGGGGCATGACGGCCGCGCTGTCCGACGCCGACGTCCGCCGGATGGCGCGGTCGGGGCTGCCGCCACTGCCGGCGGACCAGGGGCTGGCGCTGTTCGATGCGGCCCTGGACGCGCCCGACGCGGTGCTGGTGCCGATGCTGGTGGACCCGCGGGCGCTGGGGCCCGACGTCCCCGAGCAGCTGCGCGGGCTGGTCCGGACCACCGTCCGGCGCCGCGCGGCCGAGGACGCCCCCGGCCGGCGGGACCGCCTGGCGGCGATGTCCGCCGAAGACCGGCGGCAGGCGCTGCTGGACCTGGTGTGCGCGCAGGTGGGCGCGGTGCTCGGCCACGGCGGCGTCGTCGACCCGGCCCGGGTGTTCAAGGAGCTGGGCTTCGATTCGCTGACGGCGGTCGAGCTGCGCAACCGCCTCACCGCGGCGACGGGCGTCCGCCTGCCGGCGACGCTGATCTTCGACTACCCGACGCCGGCCGCGCTGGCGGGGTGTCTCGGCGGGGAACTGTTCCCGGAGTCCGAAGTGGAGACCCGCGAGGACGACGACTTCAGTGACCTGGACGTCGACGACCTGGTGCGGCTGGCCCTCGGCACCGACGAGGGCTGAAACGCCGAAGCGGCCGTCCTGGTGACCCCCCGACCGGGACACCAGGACGGCCGCCGAGCCCGTCCGGAAGTGCTTTCAGGAAATGAAGAACCGGCGCCGGCCCGCGGCCGTCGTCTTGCGGGAGGTGGCGCTGCGGACGAAGAACGCCAAGCCCGCGAGAATCGTCACCGCGCCGCCGATCACGCCGATGGTGTGCTCGCCCGCGTTGAGGATGATCGCGATCCCGCCCGCGACCAGGATCAGCCCCATGACGAGGGAAACGAACGGGCGGCCGCCTTGTTCTTTGGCCATGGGAAACTCCTCGATAACACTCGACGACGAATTGCTTGGGTTCGATTCAAGCACAGCGCGAACTGCGTTGTGAGTCCTCGAAAGTCGTCATTCGACCATCGAAAGTTGACGTTCCCGAGTTGCCGGTCGCACCGCGTGCTGGGAAGATCACGCGGGTCCGGGGGTTGCAACTTTGGTTGCGGCGACAAGCCACCTTGTGCCGTAGCAGGACGGCCGTGGCAGCCGGTTCACTTGACCCAGGCACACAGGATCGAAGTATCGAAGTACGGAGCAGGCGCTTGATCACAGCACGAGATCTGACGAAGCGGTACGGGGACACCACGGCCGTCCACGGGCTGTCGTTCGACATCAAGCCCGGCGTCGTGACCGGGTTCCTGGGCCCCAACGGCGCGGGCAAGTCGACCACCATGCGGATGATCCTCGGCCTGGACGCCCCCAGCGGCGGCTCGGTCACCGTCAACGGCAAGGCCTACCGCGACCTGCCCGCGCCGATGCGCGAGGTCGGCGCGCTGCTCGACGCCAAGGCCGTCCACGGCGCGCGCACCGCCTACCGGCACCTGCAGTGGGTGGCGCAGGCCGGCGGCATCCCGCGCAAGCGCGTCGACGAGGTGCTCGACGCCGTCGGCCTCAGCGACGTCGCGGGCAAGAAGGTCGCGAACTTCTCCCTCGGCATGTACCAGCGGCTCGGCATCGCGACGGCGCTGCTCGGCGACCCGCCGACCCTGCTGTTCGACGAGCCGGTCAACGGCCTCGACCCCGAGGGCATCTACTGGATCCGGACGCTGATGCAGGACCTCGCCGCCGAAGGTCGGACGGTCTTCGTGTCCAGCCACCTGATGAACGAGATGGAAGAGACCGCCGAGCACGTCATCGTGATCGGCCGCGGCGAGCTGATCGCCGACATGCCGATCACCGAATTCACCCAGCGCAGCGCGCGCAGCCACGTCCACGTCGTCTCGCCGAAGGCGACCGAGCTCGCCGAAGCCCTCGAACGCGCGGGTGCCAAGGTGACGAAGCTGGACGACGGGTCGCTCAACGTCGTCGGGCTGGACGCGCCGGAGATCGGCGACCTCGCGCTGGAGCGCCGGCTCGGGCTGCACGAGCTCACGCCGGTCCGCGCCAGCCTCGAGGCCGCGTTCATGGACCTCACCAAGGACAGCGTGCAGTACCGGTCGCACAGCGGCGCGCCGCCGGCCGAGGAGAAGGTGCTCGAGACGGTGCGGGCGCTCGCGTCGGAAGGGACGGACTGACATGACGACCGCAACGGCCTCGCTGCCGGAAACGAAGACCGCGCCCGGCATCACGAACACGCTCGCCGCCGAGTGGACGAAGCTCCGGTCGGTCCGGTCGACCTGGATCGTCGTCATCGCCGCGGCCGTCGTCAGCGTCGGGTTCTCCGTGCTGTTCAGCTTCCTGACCGAGCAGGACTACCAGAACCTGCCCGCCGGCCAGACCGCGGATTTCGACTCCGCGGGCACCGCCATGGTCGGGATGAACCTCGGGCTCATCCTGATCTCGGTGCTCGGCGTGCTGGCGGTGTCCGGGGAGTACTCGACCGGGATGATGCGCCTGACCCTGGCCATCACGCCGCACCGCGGCCGGGTCCTGGTCTCGAAGGCCGTCGTCGTCGGGCTGCTGGCGTTCGCGCTCGGCACGGTGTTCGCGGCGGCGGCGTTCTTCATCGGCCAGCTGGTCCTCGGCATCAACCCGAACATCCCCACGCTGGGCCTCGGTGGTCCCGGCGTGCTGCGCAGCCTCCTCGGCTGGGGCGCGGAGTTCGCGGCGTTCGCGCTGCTGGCCCTGTCGTTCGGCGTGATGATGCGCAGCGCGGCGGGCGCGATCGCGACGGCGATCGGCTTCATCTTCGCCCCGGCGATCCTGGGCGCGCTGCTGCCGGCGTGGGTGCAGCGCGACATCCTGGCGTACTTCCCGGCGTCGGCCGCGGAGCAGCTGAGCACGGCCCAGCTCAAGACGGACTCGGCGACGTACCTGGGGCCGCTGACCGGCGGCGGGACGCTGCTGACGTGGGTCGCGGTGGCCTTGGTGGTGGCGTTCTCCCTGATGGGCAAGCGCGACTCCGGCTGATGTTTTCGCTGTGCCGGAGGGGACTTCCCGTGGTGGGAGGTCCCCTTCGGTGTCTCAGAGGGCGAGGATGCGGTTTGCGGCGGTGACCGCGCCGCCGCCTTCGCGCGTGTGCTCGCGCATGGCCCGCATGCGGGCGCCGATGCCTTCGTCCGCCGCGACTTTCAGGACCGCGTCGCGGATCGATTCCGGGGTCACCTCGGTGCGCGGGAGCCGGACCCCGAGGCCCAGCTCCACCACCCGCTCGGTGTTGACCTCCTGCTCGCCGTGCATCGGCACCAGCACGAGCGGGGTCCCGCAGTAGAACGCCTCCATCACGCTGCCCATGCCCGCCGACGTCACGAAGGCCGACGCGTGCCGCAGCACCGCCGGGTGCGGAACCCACTGCCGCGCCTCGACGTTCGGCGGCAGCTCGCCCAGCGACTCCGGATCCACGCCGCCGCCCAGGGTCATGACGACGTTCCAGGGCAGCGAAGCGAACGCGCGGGCGCACTGGCGGAAGAAGTCCGGCTGGTCGTTGAACGCCGACGTCCCCAGGGACACCAGCAGCACCGGGTTCCCGTTGGACGGTGGTTCCCAGCCCGTCAGCGGCCGCTGCGGGCCGAAGCACGGTCCCGTGAACGTGTGCCGGTCGTCGAACGTCTCACCCGCGTACTGGAAGCCGCGGGGAATGAGGACCAGCTTGTGGTCGCGGGCGTCGTCGAGGAACTCCTCCGCGGTCCGGCCGGGAGCTTCGGCCGCGAGCAGGCCTTGAAGGTCGGCGACGAAGTCGTAGGAGTCCACTGTGGACTCCGGAGCCGGGTAACGCGCGACGTGCGCGGGCAGCGAGTAGTGCTCGTTCGAAGCGAAACACGCCGAAAGCTGGACCGTCGGGCACGGGACGTCGTGGGCGAGCACGCGCCCCGCGATCCACATCGTCGAATCGAAGGCCAGCACGTCAGGTGGGTCGTCCGCCAGGAGCTTCCGCACGGGCGCCAGCGGTTCGAGACAGCTGGACGCGCCGGTCAGCGCCGCCGCGAGCCGATGGGAACCCGGGTCGTCGGCCCGCTCGTCGTACCCGACCGGCCGGGCGCCCGTCGCCGCGACCCGGCCGGCGAACGCACTGCCGGTCGCCACCGTGACCCGGTGGCCGCGCCGGACCAGCTCGCCGAGGACGTCCAGAACGGGCGTCACGTGTCCGTAGCCGGGCAGGGTGCAGAGCACGACGTGTCGGGTCACACCGGCCATGCTCGCACCGCGCATTCAGGGATTTCGCCAGACATCCCGCCGTTAGCCTCGGGCGCGGACACTCGTGGAGGTGGCGGATGGACTTCGGCTGGACCGCGGACCAGCGGCAGCGCTACGACCGGACGGTAGCCGACACCCGCGCGGCCTTCCCGGCCGCACCCGAGTATGCGTTCAGCCGCGAAAACTGGGCGCTGCTCGGCAAGTTCGGCGTCCTCGGCGCCAGCGTGCCCACCGAACACGGCGGAGGCGGCCTGACCGCCCTGGACACGGCGCGGGTGTTCGAAGCCGCCGGGCGGGGCTGCCCCGACACCGGCTTGGTTTTCGGCGCGGCCGCGCACCTGTTCGCCTGCACCATGCCGATCGTCGACTTCGCACCGGAAACCGTCCGCGAACGGCTGTTGCCCGGTCTCGCGGCCGGGGACCTCATCGCGGGCAACGCGATGACCGAGCCCGAAGCGGGGTCCGACGTCGGCGCGCTGCGGACCACAGCGACCCCCGTCGACGGTGGCTACCGGCTCAACGGCGTCAAGAGCTTCGTCAGCAACGGTCCCGTCGCCGACGTCCTGGTCACCTACGCGGTCACCGACCCGGCCGCCGGCCACTGGGGCATCACGGCGTTCGCCCTCGACGCTCGTTCGGACGGGATCAGCCGAGGCGAGCCGTTCGGCAAGCTCGGCATGGAAGGCTGCCTGGCCTGCGAGATCACCTTCACCGACTGCTTCGTGCCCGCCGACGCCGTCCTCGGCGAACCCGGCCAGGGCTCGGCGATCTTCCAGCACTCGATGGGCTGGGAACGCGCCTGCCTGTTCGCGCTGTACCTCGGTGTCCAGGACCGGCTGATCGAGCGCTGCCTCGAGCACGTGCGCGACCGCCGCCAGTTCGGCAAGCGGCTCGCGGAGTTCCAGTCGGTGTCCAACCGGGTCGTGGAGATGAAGCTGCGGGCCGAAAGCGCCCGCCTGCTGCTGTACCGGGCGTGCTGGGCGCTGGACCAGGGCGAAGACGCGGCGCTGTTCGCGGCGCTGTCGAAGCTCGCGGTGTCGGAAGGCACGGTGGCGAGCGCGACTGACGCCGTGCAGCTGTTCGGCAGCCGCGGCTACCTGCGCGAACAGGGGATCGAGGCCGCGTTGCGGGACGCGATCGGCGGGACGATCTTCTCCGGCGCGTCCGACGTCCAACGGCAGCTCGTCGCGATGGAACTGGGGTTGTGATGCTGCACGAACTGGTCCTCGCCGCGGCCGAGCGGACGCCGGACGCGCCGGCGGTGCACTGCGGCGACACGACCGTCACCTACCGGGACCTCGACGAGCTGGCCGGCCGCCAGGCCGCCGGGCTGCACGCGGCCGGGGTCCGCCGCGGCGACCGCGTGCTGATCTGGGCGGAGAAGAGCGTCGAGGTCGTGGCGCTGATGCAGGCGGCACTGCGGCTGGGCGCGGTCTACGTGCCGGTCGCGCCGTCGAACCCGGTCTCGCGGGTGCGGCTCATCGCCGACGGCTGCACGCCGGCACTGGTCGTCACCGACACGGCGGCCGACTGGGGCCCGAACCCACCACCGCTCAGTTCGTTCGAGGAACTGTCCACAAGCGACACACCGCCGCCGCTCGAGCACGTCGGGCCGGACGAGCCCGCCTACATCCTCTACACCTCCGGCTCGACGGGCGCGCCGAAGGGCGTCCTGATCAGCCATCGCAACGCGCTCGCGTTCGTCGAGTGGGCCGCTGCCGAGACCGGCCTGCACGCGGGCGACCGGCTGGCCAACCACGCGCCGTTCAACTTCGACCTGTCGGTGTTCGACCTCTACGGCGCGTTCCTCGCCGGCGCGTCCGTGGACCTGGCCGGTTCGGATCTGTCGTACTCGCCTGCCGAGCTGACGGAGTTCCTGCACGGGCGCGGGATCAGCGTCTGGTATTCGGTGCCGTCCGCGCTGCTGCTGATGATGCGCCACGGCGGCCTCCTTGACCGGCCGGCCCCGGCGTCGCTGCGGGTCTGCGTCTTCGCCGGGGAGCCGTTCCCGATCGCGGGGGTGCAGACGCTGCGCCGCGCGTGGCCGGACGTCCGGCTGTTCAACTGGTACGGCCCGACCGAGACCAACGTCGTCACCAGCTACGAGGTGACCGACGCGGACCTCGCGCGCACCGGTGGCCTGCCGATCGGGCGGGCGTGCTCGGGTGCCACGCTGACGCTGTCTTCCGAGGGCGAGATCGTCGCCGAGGGCCCGACGGTGATGCTGGGCTACTGGGGCGCGCCGCCGCAGCTGGGCGGCTACCGCACGGGCGACCTCGGCCGGTACGACGCGGCGGGCGAGCTCGAGTACGCGGGCCGCCGCGACGCGATGGTCAAGCTCCGCGGCCACCGCATCGAGCTGGGTGAGATCGAGACGGCCCTGGCCCGCCACCCGGCGGTGGCCGAGGTGGCGGTGGTCGTCGCGGGAACGGGCATCGACGCGCGCCTGCGCGCGGTGGTCGTCCCGCGCCCCGGCGAGCGCGTGACGCTGCTGGGGATGAAGGCCCACTGCGCGGCGCACCTGCCGAAGTACATGATCGTCGACGAGGTGAGCGTGGCCGACGAGCTGCCCCGCACGGCCAACGGCAAGACCGACCGGGCCAAGCTGGCCGCGGTGCACTGACCGGGAAACGGTGAAGGGCGGTCCCGGAGCCGGGACCGCCCTTACCTTCGTGTTCAGGAGTTCCGCGCGAGGACGTAGTGGGTCGGCAGGTTCAGGTTCGAACCGTCGGCCAGCGCCTCCGTCGTGCGCAGCAGCAGCTCGCCGCCGTCCACGATGGTGAAGCCGGCCACCTCGTACACCGTCTCCAGCTCCGCCTCGCCCGCCGCCGGCTGGAGGCCGATGCCGAAGTAGATCGACACGCGCTCCAGCTTCGGCAGGTCGTTGGCGGGGTCGGCGATGAGCTGCTGCATGTACGTGTAGCTCGCCGGCGTCAGCTCCTGGTTGAACACGCACCCGCGCGCCCCGGCCAGCACGGCCAGGTTGCGCGCGCACGCCACCCGCCGGTCGACCGGCAGCTGGTGGATCACGCCCGACAGGTAGATGTTCACGTCGCCGTACCGCGACCGGAACGCCGCCACCGCCGAGGAGTCCAGCACGTCGAGCAGCTCGTAGGAGATGTTGTCCGCGCCGTTCTCCGTCCGCGCCCGGTTCAACGCGGCTTCGGCGATGTCGACGCCGACGACCCGGTCGTAGAGCCCGGCCAGGTACCGGGTCTGGGTCCCGTTGCCGCAGCCCAGGTCGACGAGCGGCAGCGCGGGGTCGAAGTGCGCCTTGAACAGCTCGGCGTGCGCGGCCGCGCCGTCGGCGGGCTCGCAGTCCCAGAACGCCGCGCCCGCGCGGTCCGGGAGGTCCGTCCAGTAGGCCTCCCAGACCCGCCCGTCCTTGTTCGCCATGGTGGACCTCAGTTCTTCTGCCACGGGATCTCCGGTGCCGGGTAGAACTTCACGCCCAGTGCCGTCCAGCGCGGACCCTGAGCCGCCAGCCGGGACGCGAACGACGTCCAGTCGTGGCTCGCCTGCGGGGACCAGCCGATCTCGGCGATCGCCGGCAGCCGCGGGAAGGCGAGGTAGCGGGCGTCGTCGAGGCTGCGCACGGTGTCCGTCCACAAGGGAGCTTCGACGCCGTCGATGTTCGAGGTCAGCGCGCCGGGCACCACCGCCGTCGGGTCCCAGCCGTAGGCGGCCTGGACGCTGATGTC
This sequence comes from Amycolatopsis sp. NPDC114478, assembly GCF_055633805.1. Taxonomy (NCBI): domain Bacteria; kingdom Bacillati; phylum Actinomycetota; class Actinomycetes; order Pseudonocardiales; family Pseudonocardiaceae; genus Amycolatopsis; species Amycolatopsis sp. NPDC114478. Next base: position 93,455 of record NZ_JBVKDO010000007.1, read on the forward strand.
GCCCGCCCACTCGAGGCCGAGGTCACCGGCCGGGACGCCGGGCGCGTACTTCATGTCAAGGTAGGTGTAGACGCACGGCGCCATGATCAGCTTGGCGCCCTTCTGGCTGGCTTCGCCGACCTGGTTCTGCGTGCCGTCGTAGATCCAGAACTCGCCGGTCGCGCCCTGCGGCGGCGTCGCGGTGAGCATCTCGGCCCAGCCCAGCAGCTTCTTGCCGAGCTTGGCCACCATCGGCGCGACCTTCTTCATGAACGCCGTGTACTGCGCGTCGGTGAGGTCCTGGATCTCGTCGCCGCCGACGTCGAGGTAGCCGCCCGGGGTCAGCGCCGCGACCTGCGTCAGCACGTCGTCGATGAACTTGTACGTGACGGGCTTGTCGACGCACAGGTCCGACTTCGGCGCCGGGGTGAGTCCGGTGTAGACCGGGACCGCGACGCCGTCGCAGTTGAGCTCCGCGTAGGAGGACAGCGCCGCGCCGAAGTGCGACGGCATCTCGATCTCCGGCACGATCGTGACGTGCCGGCTCTGCGCGTAGGCGACGATGTCGCGGTACTGCGCCTGGGTGTAGAAGCCGCCCGCGCCGCCGCCGGACCCGGTGCTCGCGCCCTTCGCGGTCAGGTTCGGCCAGCCGGCGATCTGGATCCGCCAGCCCTGGTCGTCGGTCAGGTGGAAGTGCAGGTTGTTGACCTTGTACAGCGCGATGTCGTCGATGTACTTCTTGACGTCGGCCACCGGCAGGAAGTGCCGGGCGACGTCGAGCATGGCGCCGCGGTAGGCGTAGCGCGGGTAGTCGAGGATGTGGCCGCCGGGCACCGTGAGCGTCCCGCTGAGCGAGGCGGGCAGGAGCTGGCGCAGTGTCTGGACGCCGTTGAAGAGGCCGGCGGGCCGCGCGGCCCGGATGGTCACGCCGGACGCGGTGCTGTCGAGCTGGTAGCCCTCGGCGCCGACGCGGGGGTCCGCACCGCCGAGTACGAGCGAGATCCCGGGCAGTGCCATCGGCAGCGCGGGCGTGGTGATGACGGGGAGCCGGAACCGGGTCGCCGGGCGCAGCAGGCCGGCGAGGTAGTCGCCGACCTGGTGGGCGTCGGCGCCGCCGGAGGTGAACACGACCGCGTCCGGGCCGAGCCGGTAGCGGACGGCCGGGTCCGGCGTCACCGACACCGGGGCCGGCACGACCTGCTGGAGGGTGGATACGGCCGGAACCGCCTGCGGTGCGGCGCCGGCGGGCACGACGGGGGCGAGCAGGCCGAGGAGGGAGAGGAACAGCACCCCACGCCTGGCACTTCGAGCGGTCATGAGCCGTCCATTGCGGATAGTGGTGAGTGGTCCCTTTCTCTTAACGGCCCGGTCGGGCGCGAGTCCACCCGATCGGCGGACGTCTGGGGAGACTGCTAAGCCCGGTTACTCCGCCCGCCGGAACAACTAAGGTTGTGAACCGACAACCTTCCGTCACCGGTTGTCAACCTTTGGCCGTTTTCCGCACCGGTTCCGCTCCGTCAAGATCGAGTGGTACGCAATGCCACAGAAACGGGTGACCGACATGACCGACACGCCGACCTCCGTTCACTACCGCGCCTACCTCCTCGCCTACGACGTCGAGAAGGAAGACCTCTACGACCGCACGCGCACGGCGTTCCTGACCCGGGCCGGCGTGCTCACCGAGCTGGCACTGCGCGGGAACGTCGCCGACGAAGACGGTGACGCCGTCCTGGTGAAGTCCGACCCGACCGGCGACCCGGTGCTCGACCGGCTGCTGGCCCAGATCGGCAACGAAAAGCGCAGCTGGAAGTCGTGGATCCGGCACGACTACAAGGAGACCCTCGAAGAGATCGAGGAGCAGCTGGTGGAGCAGAAGCTGCTCGTGCTCGAAGAGAAGAAGGTCCTCGGCGTCGTGCCGAAGACCCACGTGACCCTGACGGACCCCGCGATCGCGAAGGCCCTGCAGGAGCACGCGGTCGAGGTTCTGCACGGCTCGACGCCGGCGGCCGAGATCGGCGCGGACGACGCCGCACTGGTGGCCCTGGCGGCGGCGGGCACGGTGCCGAGCGTGGTGACGCGCAAGGAGAGCAAGGGCGAGTACAAGGACCGCATCGAAGAGCTGACCGACCGCGTGGGCGAGGTGGCGCCGGGCCTGGAGAAGGCGCTGCGCGGCATCCGGTTGACGATGATCGCCGCCCAGGGCGGCCTCGGCTTCAGCGGCTGACCCCGTACCGCACGACGGAAGGCCCGGTGACTCGGTCACCGGGCCTTCCGCGCTCTCCAGGGGAGTCAGGCGAACGCGGGCATCACTTTGTCCGCGAACAGGTTCAGCGTGCGGCTCATCGTCTCGGCCGGCTGGCCGCCGAAGTCCAGGTTCCACAGGATGACGTCCGGGCCGAGCACGTCCCGCACCTCCTCGATCCGCCCGCGCACGGTGTCCGGCGAGCCGACGACCGCCTTGGCCTCCAGCCCGTCGGTCTCCAGGTCGAAACTGGCCATCTGACGGGCCATCGCCGTGTAGCCCTCGTACGCGGGCGATTCCACGTTGTGCCAGGAGAGAATCGCTTCCTTGAACGCGTTGAACGACTTGACCATGTACGGCACCGCCAGATCGCGGGCCTCTTCGTCGCTGTCGGCGATCAGCAGCGGGATGCTCACCGCGAACTTCGGCTTGCGACCGGAATCGCCGTGCTGCTCGAGGAAGGCGCTGCGGTACAGCTCGACGTACTCCCGCTTGCGGGCCATCTCGTTCAGCTGCGTCGAGCTGATCAGCAGGTTGAAGCCCTTGCGGCCGGTCCAGTCGAAGCTCGCCGGGGTCGCCAGCGCGGCCACCCACACCGGCGGCCCGGGCTGCTGCACCGGGGCCGGCAGCGAGTTCGCGTTCTCGTACTCGAAGAACGGCGTCTTCTCGGTGACGTCCTTTTCGGACCACAACCGGACCACCGCCTCGATCGTCGCCAGGAAGCGTTCGCGGCTGGTGTCCATGTCGACGCCGAACGCCTCGAACTCGTACGGCAGGAACGCCCGCGCGAAGCCGACGTCCAGGCGGCCGCCGCTCATCACGTCGACCTGGGCCGCGTGCGCGGCGATCTGGATGGGGTGGTGGAACGACGCCTGGATGCCGCCGGTCATCAGGCGGATCGACTGCGTGCGCGCGGCCACGGCCGACAGGAACGCCAGCGGGCTCGGCGAATACCCCCCGTACGAGCGCAGGTAGTGCTCGGTCATCTTGACGTAGTCGAGGCCGAGCCGGTCGGCGAGGACGCTGACCTCCAGCACGTCCTGGAAGTACTGCGAGGCGGACGTGGTCCGCGGATCGCAGTCCGGCAACAGCGAGACGCCATACTCCACGTTCTGATCCCTCCGACGGATGGGCTGTCGAGCCGCCAGCGTCGAGCCACCCGCCTCACCCGCGATACCCGCCCTAGCAAGCCAAACCTGGGATAACCCTTAAGAACTCCCGGGCCCGGAGCTGAGGTTTTGCCTAGAGCCCGGGTGCTAGCCCGGCGGCACCCACCACCCGGTCAGTAGCGTCGCGGCAACCGCGTCGGATCGTGCGTAAGGGGAATTCGGTGACTCTGGGGTATCTCTTCGGTGCGAACATCTCCGATCCCGACCCGGACCACGGCGCGCACCTCTATGAGGCCTACCCGGCGATGCGCCGGACGTACGAAGAGGTCCGCGACTGGACCGGCCTCGAACCGCGCGTGCTGCTGCGCGGCGAGTTCGAACCCCGCAACGACCACGACCGCTTCAGCCTGGCCGGCATCCGGCTGGCCGCGCTGGCGTTCGGCATCCACGACGTCCTCGCCGAGTCCGGCATCCACCCCGGCGTCGCCGGCGGCATCAGCCTCGGCGGCCTGATCGCGAGCTCCGTGGCCGGCTCGGTGGACCGCCGCACCCTGTTCGACCTGCTGGTGCGCGAGGCGAAGACGCCGCTGCCGGACCCGGCGCCCCCGGCCCAGGGCGCGGCCATCGCCTTCCTCCCGGTCACCGAAGACCCCACGTACTACTACGGCGACCGGCGTCCGGGCGTGTACCTCGGCGGCGACTTCGGCGTGCTCGCCGACGGCACCGCGCGGCTGCTCATGCTCAGCGGCACGGCCGAGGCCCTCGGGAAGCTCGTCGCGCAGAGCCCGCCCGGCCTGGTCAGCGTCATCGACGGCCAGCCGTTCGCCGTCCACTCGCCGCTGCGCCGGTACGCGACCGACTTCATGGCGCCGACCGTGGCGGCGATGACCGTGGCCGACCCGCGGATCCCGGTCTGCTCGTTCCTCGAAGAACGCGCTCTCACGACGGCCGACGAGGTCCGGGATCTGTTCCAGCGCAACAAGACCACGACGATGAGCCTGCCGCACGTCTGCGCCGGCATGAGGGCCCGGGGAGTCCGGCTCGCGTTCGTGCTCGGCCCGACGCTGCCCGCCGGCGTGCTCGACTTCCCGTTCCCCGTCGTGCGCATCACCGAGCCGCACCACGTCACCGAAGCCATGACCGCGATCTACGACCACGCCGTCGACCTCGTCGCCCCCTGAAGCTAGGAGAGACCGTGAGCACCCGCACGCACGAACGTGCCAGCCTGACCGACCACTGGTTGTCCCTCGACCTCGACGCGTGGACGCGGCACGTGGTGCGGCGGCACTTCAACCCGGAGCTCGGCAGCCCGTACTGGCTCAAGCGCGCCACCGAGCTGTCCTTCGACCCGATGGACATCACGCGGTACGACCAGCTCGCCGAGTTCGGCCCGTTCCCGCCCGGCGACCTGCGCGGCCTGGACCCCGCCGACCTGGTCCCGCGGATCGTGCCGCGGCCGCTGATCGGGCGCGTCTGGGAGTCCGGCGGCACCACCGGCGACCCGGTGCGCGTGTTCTACACCGAGGACATGATGACCCACCGCGTCGAGTGGCGGCGCTGGTCGTACCTCTTCGACGGCTACCGGGCCGGGCGCACCTGGCTGCAGGCGACGCCGAGCGGGCCGCACCAGATCGGCAACGGCGCGATCGAGCTGTCCGAGCAGCTCGCTGGGCTCGTGTACGGCATCGACATGGACCCGCGGTGGATCAAGCAGCTCATCCGCGCCGGCAAGATGAAGGAGCTGGGGGAGTACACCGACCACGTCCTGGGCCAGATCGTCGACATCCTGCGCTCGCAGCACGTCCACTACCTCAACACCACGCCCGCGCTGCTGCAGAAGCTGATCGCGCGCCAGCCCGAGCTGGTCGCCGCGCTCGACGGCGTGCGCCTGGGCGGTACGCACATGAGCCCGCGGATGTACCAGGACTTCGTCAAGGCCCTCGACGGCGGGCTCGTGCGGTCGGGCTACGGCAACACCTTCGGCAACGCGGTGAGCCTGCACCCCGAGGACGGCGGCGCGATCCTGCCGTACGCCCCGACCTACCCGCAGGTGACGATGTCCGTTGTGGACCCCGCGGACTTCCGGAAGAACGTCGACAAAGGACAGTTGAAGCTCACCGTGCTGCACGAGGACCTCTTCCTGCCCAACCTGCTGGAGCGCGACGAGGCCACCCGCTACGACACCAAGGGCGAGTGGCCGGTCGACGGCGTCTACAACGTCCGCCCGCTGCAGGTCAGCCAGGCCGCGCCGGAAGGGCTCTACTGATGGCGCCGAGGGTGGTCGTCATCGGCGCCGGGGTCATCGGCGCCGCGGTGACCTACCACCTCGCCCGGCGCGGGGCGCGCGTGCACTGCGTCGACCGCGCGGACCGGCCCGCCGCGGGCACCACGGAAGTCGGCTTCGCCACCGCGACGGCCTACCGGCGCTTCCCGAAGTCGTACTTCGAGCTGAACCAGGCCGGCATCGCCGAGCACACGGCCCTGGCCGGGGACTCCGCGCCCTGGTGGCACCGCACCGGCACGGTCGCGTGGACCGACGACGAGTCGTTCACCGGCTACCTCGCCCAGCTCGAGGAGTGGGGCTGCCCGGTCGAGCAGTACGCCGCGGACGGCACGTCGGTGGTCCTCCCCTCATCGGGACCGGTCGCGTACCTGCCGTCCGAGGGCTGGATCGACGCGGTCGCCTTCACCCGGCACTTGCTCGACCAGGCGGTTTCCCTCGGGGCCACGCTGGAACTGGACGCCGAGGTGACGTCGGTGTCCGGCGGTGCCGGGCTCGCGGACGGCCGCCGCATCGAGGCCGACGTCGTGGTCAACGCCACCGGCTCGGCCGCGGACGAGATCGGCGCGCTGGCCGGCGCGCGTCCGTTCCTCGGGCCGCCGCGGCGCAGCCTGATCGCTCACCTGCTGGTCGACGGCGACCCGCTGCCGTACATCCTGCGCGCCCCCGAGGTCAGCATCCGCCCGGACGGGCCCGGGCGCGTGGTCCTGCGTTCGGACCGCGTCGACCGCGGGTTGCCCCCGCGCTCGGGGACGCCCGACCCGGAGTTCGTGAAGGACCTCCTGGACCGGGCGGCGAAGGTCGTGCCGCTGCTGGGGACCGCGACCGTCCGCACGGCCGAGGTGGTCGACGCGCGGTGTGCGCGTGACGAGCTGCCGAGCGTCGGGCCGCTGGCGGCTGTGCCGGGGTACTACGAGGCCGTTGCGAGCGCGGGCGTCACGCTGGCGCCGCTGTTCGGCAAGGCCCTGGCGGCCCGGATCGTCGACGGCGAGCCCGACGCCCTGGTGGACGTCTTCACCCCGGACCGGTTCGGCGCGGCGGCAAGCTAGGAACTTCCCCAAAAGTTCCGTCGCACAATGATCTCGCACCGGGAAACCGGTCGCGAAGGGGTGTAGCTCTCAACTGGCCAGAGCAGCGGTTTCCAACACCGACGGTTGCAGGTTCGAGTCCTGCCGCCCCTGCCACGAACACCCGCGCCACCGGTCCCGGCCGGGCCCGCCGACCGTTGGGAGTACCGAGGTGACCATCTGGACCGACCTGCTCGGCAGCCGGACCCATTACCTCGGCGACCAGCACCGGACCCGCGTCATCGAGGCCGGTGACGGCGAGGCCCTGGTCTTGCTGCACGGGGTCGGCGGGCACGCCGAGGCCTACGCGCGCAACGTGACCCGGCTCGGCGAGCACTACCGCGCGATGGCGATCGACCTGCTCTGGCACGGCTTCTCCGCCAAGCCGGAGTTCACCCACGACGCCGTCGGCAGCTACGTCGGCCAGGTGCTCGACCTGCTCGACTCCCAGGGCATCGAACGCGCGCACCTCGAAGGCGAGTCGCTCGGCGGCTGGGTCGCGCTGACCCTGGCGCTGGAGCACCCCGACCGCGTCGGGAAGCTGGTGCTCAACACCACGGCCGGCATCAAGTGGGACCCGGGCTCGGTCAACGAACGACCGGCCGAGGGGCGCGAGGCCCTGCGCGCCCGGTCGCTGGCCGCGATCGGGAACCCGACGCCGGAGACCATCCGCACCCGGCTGGAGTGGCTGATGGCGACCCCCGACCGCGTCACCGACGAGCTGGTCGAGGTCCGCCGCCGGATCTACGCCGAGCCGGCCACGAACGCCGCGCTGCGCACGGTGTTCGAGAACTCCTTCGGGTTCGGCTCCGGGCCGAACCGGCGGATCTCCGAGGACCGGCTCGCCACGGTGAGCGTGCCGACGCTCGTGCTGTGGTCGGACCACAACCCCGGCAGCGGGCCCGACGTGGGCCGCCGGATCGCGGAACTCATCCCCGGCGCGGCCTTCCACTGCGTCGCCGACGCCGCGCACTGGCCGCAGTGGGAGCAGCCGGACGACCACGACCGCGTGGTGCTCGGGTTCCTGGGCGGCGCGGAGTGACCAGCAGGAGGACGGACCCCATGCGCATCCGCAGTCTCGCCTACGCCGGACTGTCCACTCAGGACCTGCCGGCCTGGGAGACGTTCGCCGCGGACGTCCTCGGCCTGCCCGGCCGGTGGGTCGACGACGGGCGCCTGCTGCTGCGCATGGACGAACGGGCCTACCGCTTCGACGTCCGCCACGGCGACACCGAGGGGTTGTCGTGGCTGGGCTGGGAGGTGGCGAGCGCCGCCGACCTGGCCGCTCTCGAGCGCGAGCTGGTCGCGGCCGGCGTCGCGGTGACCCGGGCGACCGCGGCGGAGTGCGCCGACCGGCGCGTCGCGGGCATGCTGTGGCTCGAGGACCCGTCCGGGCTGCGGCACGAGCTGTGCTACGGGCAGGAAGCCGACTTCCGGCCGCTGCGCCTGACGCGCGCCCTCGACGGCTACCGGACCGGCGAGCACGGCATGGGCCACGCCGTCGTCGGCGTCACGAACTACGCCGAGACGCTGGCGTTCCTGGTGGACACGCTCGGCTTCGGCGTCAGCGACACGTTCAAAGGCTTCATCGCGTTCCTGCACTGCAACCCGCGGCACCACTCGATCGCGCTGGTGGAGACCGACGAGCCCGGCCTGCGCCACATCATGCTGGAGACGACGACGCTCGACGACGTCGGCTCGACGATCGACGTCGCTTACGACCGCCGGATCGTCACGCGCACGCTGGGCCGGCACAGCAACGACCGAGCAGTGTCCTTCTACCTCGAGACGCCGTCCGGCTGGGAGATCGAGTACGGCTGGGACGGTCTCGACGTGGACACCGACGGGTGGTCGACGCGGCAGCTGGCTGGGCCGACCAGCCTGTGGGGCCACCACCACGTGACCGGCACCGAGATCAAGACGTCATGACCCCGGACGCCATCGACCCGGACATCACGAAGCTGTCCGGGTGGCAGCGGGAGTGGGTCAAGGCCGCCCGCGCCGAGGTCGACGAGGACGAGCTGGCCCTGCTGTGCCAGGCCGCCACCGACATCCCCAGCCCGACCGGCTGCGAGCGGGAGCTGGCCGAGTACTTCCGCGACGTGATGACCTCGTCCGGGCTCGACAGCCGGCTGCAGTCCATCGACGAGCGCCAAGCCAACCTCGTCACCCGGGTCGGCACCGGCCGCGCGGGGGCGCAGCTGCTCCTGCTCGCGCCGCTCGACACCGCGTTCGCGCCGGGCCGGGAGGACTCGCCGTGGCTCGGCGAGCGGCCCCGCGACGACTTCACGCTGCCCGCGCAGCGCTACGGCGACAAGGTCGTCGGGCTCGGCGCGGAGAACCCGAAGGCGTTCGCCAGCTGCGCGCTGGCCGCCGCGCTCGCCGTGCACCGCTGCGGCGTACCGCTGGACGGGCAGCTGGTGGTCGCGCTGGTCGGCGGCAGCATGCCGGTGCTGGGCAGTGAGACGTCCTCGCGGCGCAACTCGGGCATGAACGTCGGCACCCAGTTCCTGGTGGACCACGGCCAGTGCTCCGCCGACCTCGCGATCGTGCTCAAGCCGGGTTACTCGGTGGTGCACGAGGAGGTCGGGTTCGCGATCTTCCGCGTCGTCGTGCGCGGTTCGGTCGGCTACACCGGCAGCCGGCACAAAGGCCACTACACCAACGCGATCCTCGCCGCCGCCCGGATGATCGGGCGGCTGGAGAGCTGGTTCGCCGAGTACACCGCGCGCAACTCCTCGGGACAGGTGGCGCCGCAGGGCGCGATCACCGCGATCCGGGCCGGCGACGGCACCAAACCGGCGTTCAACCCGGCGACCTGCGAGTTCTGGGTCGACCTGCGGGTCAACCCGCGCACCACGGTGAACGACGTCGCCGGCCAGTTCGAGGCGGTCGTCGCCGAGCTGCGCGCGGCCGAACCCGCGGTCGGCGTCGAGGTCGAGCTGGTGGCGGGGCAGGCCGGCTCGGCCACCCCCGCGGACAGCCCGGTCGTCACCCGGCTGATCCGGGCCTGGGAGGACGTCGAGGGTCGGCCGCACGTGCCGGGCAAGCCGGGCAGCGGCCTGTCCGACGGCGGGGTGCTGCGCCGGCACGGCATCCCGACCGCGCGGATCGGCCTGCCGCCCGCCGCCGTGCCGAGCCCCTTCGCGGGGTTCTCCATGGGCGTCGCGGACCTGCCCGCCATGCGCCGGCTGGTCGACCTGCTCATCGGGGTCGTGGTGGACGTGACCACCCGGCACCGCGCCGAACTGCGTGAACTCCCTGCGACCAGTCGAGGAGAAGACCGATGACGGACACCGTCGGCGACGAGGCCCCACCCGCGCGGCGGCAGGCGACCGTCGGCGGCCCCGGCCGCCGGGACTGGTCGACCTGGCCGCGCTACGAAAAGGCGGCGCTCGGCTTCCGCGAGTACTGGTACCCGGTCGCGTGGTCGCGCAAGATCGGCCGCAAGCCGCGCGCGGTGCGCGTGCTCGGCGAGAAGATCATGCTGATCCGCGACGGCGGCGCGGTCCGCGCGCTGCACGACCGGTGCCCGCACCGCGGGGTCCCGCTGAGCCACGACATGTCGTCGCAGGAGTTCCCGGGCACGTGGAGCTGCTGCTACCACGGCTGGACGTTCGACCTGGAGACCGGTGTGCTGGTCGCGGCGATCACCGACGGTCCCGAGTCGCCGATCTGCGGCAAGGTCACCGTGCGGACGTACCCGGTCGAGGAGGCCCGCGGCCTGGTCTGGCTGTGGCTGGGCGACGGCCCGGCGCGTCCCTTCGAGGACGACGTTCCCGAAGAGCTGCTGGACCCGAATGCGATCGTCGTCGGCCGGATCACCGTGCGCGACGGCAACTGGCGCTTCGGCGCTGAGAACGGGTTCGACGACGGCCACGCGAAATGGCTGCACCGCAACGCGTTGTGGACCAAGCGCGTGAAGATGCCGGTGTGGAGCGAGATGAAGGTGATCCGCGACGGCCCGTGGATCACCCGCCGCAAGGACAAGATGCACTACAGCGCCTCCTTTCCCGGCCTCGGTGACTTCCCGAAGAAGAAGTGGTACCGCCGGCGCGAAGGCAACAAGACGAAGGTGTCGCTGCGGCTGCCGGGCACGCTGCGGGTGAAGTACGCGGAGTGGTCGCACTTCGAGTGGTGGGTCGCGGCGACCGCGGAAGACCACACGTACGTCCAGCTCGCCGTGATGAACCAGGGCAAGTGGCGCAACCGGCGGTTTTGGCTCTACTACTGGACGTGGGCGCGCTGGGTGTTCCACGGCATGTTCAACGACGAGGACCGGCTGATGGTCGAGGTCACCGACGCCCCGCCGGAGCGGCTGTACCGCCCCGACGTCTCGCTGACCGAGTGGCGGCGGATGGTCGAGGAGGAGGCCCGGCGCGGCCCGGTCGAGGTCGTCAAGGAGCAGCAGGCGGAGCGGAGGCGGGCGAAGCATGACTGAGCCGTTCCGGCTGGTGGTCGGGATGTCCGGCTCCAGCGGCGCGATCTACGGCATCCGGCTGCTGGAGATCCTCAAGGGCATGCCGGAGGTCGAGACACACTTGGTGGTGACGCCGGCGGCGCGGCAGACGATCGCGTTCGAGACGGACTGGACACCGGAGTCCGTGACTTCCCTGGCGGACTGCGTCTACCGGCCCGGGGACATCGCGGCGCCGATTTCGAGCGGGTCGTTCCCGATCGACGCGATGATCGTGCTGCCGTGTTCGGTGCGCAGTCTCGGGGCGATTGCCTGGTCGCAGAACGACAGTCTGCTGGTCCGGGCGGCCGACGTGACATTGAAGGAACGGCGGAAGCTCGTCGTCGCTTTGCGGGAGACGCCGTTGCACCTGGGTCACCTGCGCGCGATGACGCAGGTGACGGAGATGGGCGGGATCCTGGCGCCGCTGATGCCGGCGTTCTACGGGCGCCCGAAGTCGTTGGGGGACCTGGTGGACCACCAGGTCGGCCGGCTGTGCGACGTGCTGGGCATCAAGCCGCCGGACGAGCTGGTCGAACGCTGGCACGGTCCGGCACCCCAGTGAAAAGGCCCCTTCCTCGGAAGGGCCTTTCGTTTTGGTGGAAGATCGCCCGCACCGGCGTCGAATGGCGGTGCGGGCGATCTTCAGTCCAGATAGGACGCCAGCGCGTCCCCGTCCTCCAGCAGCACGCGGTGGTCCACCCGTGCCACCACCTCCGGCGGTACCCGGCAGGACGGCGGGAACACCGCCGGCGGCACGGGTTTCGTGCAGTCGAAGATCAGCTTCGTCTCCATCGGGCCCTTCTCGTCCCGGTTGTGCCCGTAGGTCACCGGGTTGAGCTGGCCGCCGAGGAAACCCGGCATGATCGTCAGGTCGCGGTCGGCCTGGAAGCGCGTCGCCAGGCACCAGAGCGTCTCGACTTCGTCGAACACGTCGACGTCGTCGTCCACCACGAACACGTGCTTGAGCAGGGGATCGACCGCCAGCGCCGCGCAGGCCGCCAGCTTCGGCTCGCCCTCCACGCGCTTGCTCATCGACAGGTACAGGTGCGACCGCGCCATCCCGGACAGTGGCAGGTGCACGCCGGTCACCGTCGGCACCGCCTCCTTGACCCGGCGGTGGATGCTGCCCATCCGGGGGAGGCCGCCGAGCATGCTGTGCTCGGTGTGGGCGTTGAAGACGTCGACGAAGATCGGCTTGCGGCGCATGGTGATCGCGGTGATCTTCACGTACGGCTGCGGGCCGGTGCGGGTGTAGAACCGCGGGTACTCGCCGAACGGGCCTTCGACGGCCGTCGCGTCCGGGTCGGTGTCGATCACACCCTCGATGACGATTTCCGCGTGCGCCGGCACCTCGAGGTCGACCGTCTTGCAAGGCACCATTTCCAGCGGCTCGCCGAGCAGCCCGCCGACGACGTCGAGCTCGCCGCCGATACCCTCCAGTTTGGACACCGCGCCCATCAGCAGCGCCGGGTGGTGGCCGATGACCAGCGCCACCTCCATCGGCTTCTTCTGCTCACGCAGTTTGCGCAGCACGTAAGCGGTGTGGTGGGCCGGGTTCACCTGGATCCCGACCTGGTCGCGGCCCTGCGCCTGGTGGCGGAAGATGCCCGCGTTGATCTTGCCGCTGTCGGGGTCGCGGCAGATGGTCACGGCCGAGGTGATGTACTTGCCCGCGTCCAACTCCTGGTGCTTGAGCAGCGGCAGCATTCCGACGTCGATGTCGTCGCCGGTCAGCACGACCTCCTGCACCGGCGCGGTGTTCACGGTGACGGGCTTGATCCCCGATCCTTCGCGCCGGGCGTACTCCGGGACCATCGAGTGGACGTCCGCGCCGATGCTGCGGGCGAGCCGCTCGTAGGTGCCGTGCAGGTTGATGAGCAGCGGGATCTCCGAGCCGCCGACGTTCTCGAACAGCACCGCGGGGAAGCCGGGGTAGGCCGGGTCGTCCTCCATGCGGTCGACGAGCGCGGTGACCTCGAACTCGGGGTCGACGTGCTTGCGCACGACCTTCACCTGGTCCGGGTCCAGCTCGGCCAGGAATGTCCGCAGATCCTTTGCCATCAAACGCCTTCCGTTCGCGAGGTGGCTCGTGAACCGAGTATCCGCCCCGGTCACGGCGACGGCCGGGGCCCCGCGGCAAGAACTAGGGGAATGCTTCGTCCTGGCTCCGGGGTGGCGCTCGGCGGGGCTCGCGCGGTGCTAAATGGTCTCGTCCACGAGCCGCGCGTCGTCGTACGTCAGGAGAACGACATGACCGTAACCGCAGCGCCGCCCCGCGAAGCCGCGGCGGCCGACCTGGCCCGGTCCTGGGCCGAGGACCCCCGGTGGCGCGGAGTCCGCCGGGACTACTCCGCCGAGGACGTCCTGCGGCTGCGCGGCAGCGTGACCGAAGAGCACACGCTCGCCCGGCTGGGTGCGCAGCGGCTGTGGAGCCTCCTGCACAGCGAAGACTACGTCCACGCGCTGGGCGCGTTGACCGGCAACCAGGCCGTGCAGCAGGTGCGCGCCGGCCTCAAGGCCATCTACCTCTCCGGCTGGCAGGTGGCCGCCGACGCGAACCTGTCCGGCCACACCTATCCGGACCAGAGCCTGTACCCGGCCAACTCCGTCCCGCAGGTCGTGCGCCGGATCAACAACGCTCTGCTGCGCGCCGACCAGATCAGCTGGGCCGAGGACGAGAAGGACGCGCCGCACTGGCTGGCGCCGATCGTCGCGGACGCCGAGGCGGGCTTCGGCGGCGTGCTCAACGCGTTCGAGCTGATGAAGGGCATGATCGCCGGCGGCGCCGCGGGCGTGCACTGGGAAGACCAGCTGGCCGCGGAGAAGAAGTGCGGCCACCTCGGCGGCAAGGTGCTCATCCCGACGTCCCAGCACGTCCGCACACTGCAGGCCGCGCGCCTGGCCGCCGACGTCTGCGACGTCCCGAGCCTCGTCATCGCCCGCACGGACGCCCAGGCCGCGAACCTCATCACCAGCGACGTCGACGACCGGGACAAGCCGTTCCTGACCGGCGAGCGCACGCCCGAGGGCTACCACCGAGTCCGCGGCGGCATCGAGCCGTGCGTCGCGCGCGGCCTGGCTTACGCGCCTTACGCGGATCTACTGTGGATGGAAACGTCCAAACCGGACTTGGAGGTCGCACGCCGGTTCGCCGAAGCGATCAAGGCCGAGTACCCGGACCAGCTGCTGGCGTACAACTGCTCGCCGTCGTTCAACTGGAAGCAGCACCTCGACGACGCGACGATCGCGAAGTTCCAGCGCGAGCTGGGGCACATGGGTTACAAGTTCCAGTTCATCACGCTCGCCGGCTTCCACGCGTTGAACCACTCGATGTTCGCGCTGGCGCGGGACTACGCCGAGGAAGGCATGACGGCGTACGTCGAGCTGCAGGAGCGCGAGTTCGCGGCAGAGGCGGCCGGCTACACCGCTACGCGGCACCAGCGCGAAGTGGGGACCGGGTACTTCGACCTCGTGAGCACGGTCGTGAACCCGTCCAGCAACACCGTCGCGCTGATGGATTCCACGGAGAAGTCCCAGTTCTACTGAGCATTTCCCCAGTCGGCTCCGTGCTAAAACCAATCGACGCCACATCCAGCCACGCGATAAATGGAATTCAGGACGGTCGCTCATGCGCATGCCCGAGAACCTCGAAGACATGGTTTACGGAGTCTATGGGACCACTGAAATCGCCGTGAAGCCCTGCCCGTTCACGCAGGCCGAGATCGACGAGCTCGAGGCCACCAACGAAATGCTCATCTACGTGCCCCAGGAGATCTCCGAGGCGCAGATGATCGAGACCGGGAAGCTCAACACCAACTTCCGCTGGGAAGTCGAGCAGAACATGATCAAGAGCCCGATGACCGACGAGTCGCACTGGCTCGTCTGCTCGGCCTCGCCGATCCCGGAAATGCTCGGCCAGAGCACCCAGGCCATTTCCCGGGTCTACGACGAAGAGGGTCTGGACGGCATGGACTTCCGCCGTTACCTCGCCTTCGTGCTCACCTACCGCCACCTGACCAACGAATACCCGGACTACCGGCAGTGGTGCCTGCTCGTCGGCGGGCACTACGACCGCAGCGGCATTTCGCTGGTCGGCTTCGACAAGTTCGGCAACTTCGGGCACCACGGCTGGATGAAGAACTTCAAGGCCAAGATGTCCGGCGGCCGTTACGTCGCCTTCGCCCCGCGCAAGCACATCAACGCCGAGACCGTGCTGCTCGAGCGCCCGCGCCGCGGCTCGCGCAACAAGGCCACGCACGACGCGGGCACCGACTGATCCTGCACGAACCCGTGCGTGGACCTGTGCCGTCACTGGAGGAAAGAACCATGGCAGACGACGAGCGCGTCGACATCACGCGAAAGCTCGTTGAGTTCGTCGAGAAGCACCTGCTGGACGGGAAGGACGTGGGCGAGCTGACCACGACCACGCCGTTGCTGGACTGGGGTCTGCTGAACTCGATCGAAACCACCCGGCTGGTCGCCTACATCCGTGAGGAGTTCTCCGTGCGCGTCCCGCCGACGGAGATGGTGGCCCGCCACTTCAAGGACATCGAAAGCATCGCCGACCTGGTGACGTCGCTGCGCGCCCCGGTCGCCTGACCCCTTCCCCGACCCAGAAACGGAGAACCCGTGTCCTACGACTACGACGTCGGCATCATCGGCGGCGGCCCGGCCGGTTCCACGGCGGCTTCCTACCTGGCGAAGGCCGGCCTTTCGGTGGCCGTCTTCGAGGGGGAGACCTTCCCCCGCGAGCACGTCGGCGAGTCCCTCGTGCCCGCGGTCATCCCGGTGATGCACGACATCGGCGTCATCGGCAAGGTCGAGGCGGCCGGCTTCCCCCGCAAGTACGGGGCCGCGTGGACCTCGTCCGACACCCGTCCGACCAGCACGCTGGACTTCGACGCCGGCTCGCACGGCCTCGGCGTCGCGGAGATCGCCTACGAGGAGCGCGACCAGGACGGCGTCGACCGCGTCTACGCCTGGCACGTCGACCGCGGCCAGTTCGACTCGCTGCTGCTCAAGCACGCCGAGGAGCTCGGCGCGAAGGTCTACCAGGGCGTCCGGGTCAACCGGGTCGACTTCACCGACCGCGACCGCCCGGTGCTGCAGGCCAAGATCGGCGAGCAGCCCGTGGAGGTCGCCGTCCGCTGCGTGCTCGACGCGTCCGGCCGCCAGACGCTGCTGGGCCAGCAGCTCAAGGTGAAGGTGCCGGACAAGGTCTTCAACCAGTACGCCGTGCACACGTGGTTCGAGGGCCTCGACCGCGCGTCGCTGGCGCGCCGGCCCGAGGACGCGGACTACATCCACGTGCACTTCCTGCCGCAGGAGAACACCTGGGTCTGGCAGATCCCGATCACCGAGACCATCACCTCGATCGGCGTCGTCACCCAGAAGGAGAAGTTCAAGGAGCACAAGGACGACCTCGAGGGCTTCTTCTGGAACTCCGTCGGCACCCGGCCGGAGATGCTGGACGCGCTGAAGAACGCCGAGCGCGTGCGGAAGTTCAAGACCGAGGGCGACTACAGCTACGGCATGAAGCAGATCGCCGGCGACTCGCTGGTGCTCATCGGCGACGCCGCCCGCTTCGTCGACCCGATCTTCTCCAGCGGCGTCAGCGTCGCGATGAACAGCGCGCGCCTGGCGGCCAAGGACGTCATCGCCGCGCACCAGGCCGGCGACTTCCGCCGCGAGCGGTTCGACAACTACGTCAACACGCTCCGCAAGGGCGTCAACATCTGGTACGACTTCATCTCGATGTACTACCGGCTGAACGTGCTGTTCACCGCGTTCATCGACGACGACCGCTACCGCAAGGACGTCATCCAGATGCTCCAGGGCGACGTCTACGACGCCGAGGAGCCGGCGGCGCTGACGGCGATGAAGGAGTACGTCGCCGCCGTCGAGGCCGACCCCACGCACCTGTGGCACGGGCACCTCGGCAGCCTGAAGGCGTCTTCTTCGGCACTGGCGCTGTTCTAGCCCAGACTCCCGGTCGTGAGTGGGAAACAGTGTTCTGACGCTGTTTCCCGCTCACGACCTTTTCCGGCAGCGTGATCGGAGAGGCCAGTCATGTCATCGCTCGACGAGCGCACCACCGGCACCGCCGAGCCGGCGGCCCCGGCGAGCCGCCGCCGGACCTGGGTCTCCTACCTCGCGATGGTGGTCGTCCCGGTCGTCGTCGCGTTCTTCCTGCTCCGCTCGAGCCCCGACGGCGGCGCGACGGCGACCGGGCACGCGAGCGGCGCGCCCGACCCGGTGGCCAAGCTGCTGTTCGCCCTGCCGGTGATCTTCCTGGCCTGCCGGTTGCTCTCGGCCCTCGCGCGGCGGCTGGCGCAGCCGACGGTGATCGGCGAGATCTTCGCCGGCATCCTGCTCGGGCCGTCGTTCCTCGGCTGGGTGTGGCCCGCGGCCTACCACTGGATCTTCCCCGACTACCTCGCTTCGACGATCAACACGTTCGCCCAGATCGGCCTGGTCATCTTCATGTTCCTGGTCGGCTACGAGCTCGACGTCGCGCTCGTTCGGCGTCGCAGCAAGGCCGCGGTGCTGGTGAGCCACGTCAGCGTCGCGATCCCGTTCCTGTCCGGGGTGCTGCTCGCGTTCGCCCTGCACCCGACGCTCGGCGCCGGCGTCGACCGGCTGCCGTTCTCGCTGTTCCTCGCGATCTCGATGAGCATCACGGCGTTCCCCGTGCTGGCGCGGATCATCACCGACCGCGGGATGACGAAGCTGCCGATCGCCGCACTGGCGCTGAGCTGCGCCGCCGTCGACGACATCACCGCGTGGTGCCTGCTCGCTCTCGTCGTCGCCATCGCGAGCGCCGGTTCCCTGGCCGCGACCGGCCTGACCATCGGGCTCACGATCGCGTTCTTCGCGCTGATGCTCTTCGTCGTCCGCCCGCTGCTGCGCCGGCTGTTCGCCCCGACCGAGCACGGCCAGAAGGCGCTGCCGACCACGGCGGTCGTGTCCGTGCTGCTGGCCGGGCTGCTGCTGTCCGCGCTGGCCACCAACGCCATCGGCATCCACCCGATCTTCGGCGCGTTCCTCTTCGGCGCCGTCACGCCCCGCGGGTCGCTGCCGATCCGCCAGGCCACCGAGCAGATGCACGCGCTGACGGTGACCCTGCTGCTGCCGCTGTTCTTCGTCTACACGGGACTGCGCACGAAGTTCGACCTGATCGGCGCGGATCCGACGCTGTGGCTGTGGTGCGCGCTGATCGTCGTCGTGGCGATGCTGGGCAAGTGGGGCGGGAGCCTCGCGGCCGCGAGGCTGTCCGGGATCGGCCGGCGGGACGCGTGGTCGCTGGGCGCGCTGATGAACTGCCGGGGGCTGACCGAGCTGGCGGTGCTCAACATCGGGCTCGACCTCAAGGTGATCAGCCCGACGATGTTCGCGATGCTGGTCGTCATGACCTTGGTGACCACAGTGGCCACCTCCCCCGCGCTTTCGCTGATCGAGCGGTACAAGCGGCGCTAGGAGCCGGTCTTGCCCGACATCACCTTCCTGCCCTACCCCGCCTACGGCCACATGACGCCGGCGCTGCCGGTGGTCGCCGAGCTCGTCCGGCGCGGTCACCGGGTCACCTGCTTCACCTCCGGCGAGTTCGCGGACCGGGTCGCCGCGACCGGCGCCCGCGCCGTGGACTACGGCTGCGACCTGTCCACCGCGCAGCCGGACATCACGAACGCCGACGAGGCCGCCCGGGCGCCGCTGGACCTGCTCGAGCAGAGCATGGCCGTGCTGCCCGCCGTGGCACGATCGTCCACACCGGACTTGCTCGTCTACGACACGACGTTGTGGGCGCCCGGCCGGTTGCTGGCCCGGAAGGCGCAGGTGCCGGCCGTGCAGCTCTCGGCCACGGTCGCGTCGAACGAGCACTTCTCGCTGACCAAGGAGAACCAGACCTTCGGCGAGGCGGTCGACCCAGCGCACCCTGCGATCGCCCGGTTCGTCACGCGGCTCGGCGACTACCTGGCCGAGCACGGCCTCGGAACGTTGCCGCTGGAAGAGTTCTTCACCGGTGGTGACGAGTTCACGCTGGTGTTCCTGCCTCGCGCGTTCCAGCCGGCCGGGCCGACGTTCGACGAGCGGTTCGCCTTCGTCGGGCCCTCGGTCGGCGCGTCCGCCGGTTCGTGGGCGCCGCCCGCCGACGGCCGGCCGGTCGTGCTGGTCACCTTGGGCACGACGGTCAACGACCGCCCGGAGTTCTTCCGCACGTGCGCCGAGGCGTTCGCGGGCCTGCCGTGGCAGGTGGTGCTCACGCTCGGGAAGCGAGTCGATCCCGGCGTGCTCGGGCCGCTTCCGTCCAATGTGGAGGCCCACCGCTGGGTCTCGCACCCCGACGTCCTGCCGCACTGCTCGGTGTTCCTGTGCCAGGGCGGGATGGGCAGCCTGATGGAGGCCCTGTACTTCGGCGTCCCGGTGATCGCCGTGCCGCACCATCCGGAGCAGCACATCAACGCCCGGCAGATCCGGCGGCTCGGCCTCGGCGCCTCCCTGGACAAGGAGACGGTGACTGTCGCGGGCATCCGGGACGCCGTGCTCGCGGTCGACCGTGACGATGCCGTACGCCGGCGCGTCGACCTGATGCGGCGCGAGGTGCACGCCGCGGGCGGGGCGGTCCGCGCCGCCGCCGAAATCGAGGCGCGGGTCGCGCCCCTGGCCGGAGGGAGCCGGTAGTGACCGAGCCGTTTTCGCTGCCCGTCAAGCGCAGCTGCCCGTTCGACCCGCCCGACGAGTACCGGGCGCGGCCGGGGATCAGCCGCCTCGCGTTCGAGGCCAGTCCCGGGCCGGCCACGGGCTGGCTGGTGACCAAGCTGTCCGACGTCCGCGCGGTGCTCTCGGACGCCCGGTTCAGCCACCGCAACGACCTCGTCGCGCTCGCCGTGCCGCCGCCGTTCCCGATGGACACCTACGAGCCGGAGCCGGCCGCGCCCGGCGCGTTCCCGAAAATGGACGGCGCCGACCACGCGCGCTACCGGAAGCTGACCGCGAAGTACTTCACCGTCCGGCGCACCCGCGAACTGGTCCCGGCCGCCGAACGCATCGCCGGTGAGCTGCTCGACGCGATGGCCGCGCGCGGTACGGAAGCCGAGCTGGTCACCGCCTACGCCGAGCCGCTGGCGACCCGGCTGATGTGCGAGCTGGTCGGCGTCCCGGAGTCCGATCGCGAAGAGCTGTTGCGGCACCTGAACGTCGTGGCCCGCATGCGGTACTCCCTGGAGGAGCTGATCGCCGCGATCACGGTCGTCGGCGGCACCCTGGAACGACTGGTCGGCGCGGCCTTCGACGACCCCGGCGAAAACCTGCTCGGCGAGCTGGCGAGCACTGGCGAACTCGACCGGCCGGAGCTGGTCAACCTCGCGTGGGCGCTCGTCGGCGGCGGCTTCGACACCACGACGAACATGCTGGCCCTCGGCGCGTTCGCGCTGTTCGAGCACCGTTCGCAGTTGACGCGGGTGCAAGCCGAGCCGGAGCTGTGGCCCAACGCCGTCGAGGAGCTGCTGCGCTACCTGACCGTGTCGCACCTGGGCGCGAGCCGGGCGGCGCTGGCGGACGTCGAGCTGGGGGAGCACGTGATCCGCGAGGGCGAGACCGTGGTCGTCGCGCTCCCGGCGGCCAACCGCGACCCCGAGCGCTTCCCGGACCCCGGCCGGCTCGACGTCGGCCGCGTGACCCAGGGCCACGTCGCGTTCGGCCACGGCGTGCACCAGTGCGTCGGCCAGCACCTGGCCCGGTTCACGATGCAGGTGGGCTTCCGGGCGCTGTTCGAGCGCTTCCCCGTCCTCCGGCTCGCGGTGCCGGCGGACCAGGTCCCGCTGCGCGACGACATGCTCCACTACGGAGTCCACGCCCTGCCCGTCACCTGGGCGCGCTGAAGTCCTTTAGGCACCGCACTAGACCTCACCTGTCCGTCGTGGACAGCGTTGCCGCGCCTGTGTTGCCGTGGACGTCGAGCAGCCGTCACAGGAAGGAAGCCGCCCGCCGATGGAGCGTGAGATGACGGGTTTTGCGAGCACTCCGGGCGAGCCGATCGCCGTGGTCGGGCTGTCCTGCCGCCTTCCGGGCGCGGACGGCCCCGAGGCGTTCTGGCGCTTGCTGACCGACGGCCGCAGCGCCATCACGGAGGTGCCCGCCGACCGCTGGGACGCCGGGGAAACCGGGGTCCGGCACGGTGGGTTCCTCGACGAGGTCGACCGCTTCGACGCCGCGTTCTTCGGCATCTCGCCCCGCGAGGCCGCCGCGATGGACCCGCAGCAGCGGCTGGTGCTGGAACTGGCGTGGGAAGCCCTGGAGCACGCGGGAATCGTGCCCGCGACTCTCGGCGGGAGCGCCGCGGGCGTGTTCGTCGGCGCGATGTGGGACGACTACGCCGCGCTCGTGCACGCGAGCGACCCCGAAGGGATCAGCCACCACACCATCACCGGGGTCCACCGCAGCCTGCTCGGCAACCGCGTCTCCCACTTCCTCGGCGCGCACGGCCCGAGCTTCACCGTCGACTCCGGACAGTCGTCGTCGCTCGTCGCCGTCCACCTGGCGGTGCAGAGCCTGCGCCGCGGCGAGTGCCCGGTCGCCCTCACCGGCGGCGTCAACCTGATCTTCGCGCCGGACAACGCCGTCACGACGGCGCGCTTCGGCGGACTGTCCCCGGACGGGCAGTGCTTCACCTTCGACGCCCGCGCCAACGGGTTCGTGCGCGGGGAGGGCGGCGGGCTCGTCGTCCTCAAGACGTTGTCGCGCGCTCAAGCCGACGGCGACGAGATCCTCTGCGTCCTCCGCGGGACCGCGGTGAACCACGACGGCGCCGGTGACGGCCTGACCGTCCCGGACGCCGACGCCCAGGCCGCCGCGGTCCGGGGCGCCCACGCCGACGCCGGGATCGAGCCGTCCGCGGTGGGGTACGTCGAGCTGCACGGCACCGGCACCAAGGTCGGCGACCCGATCGAAGCGGCCGCCCTCGGCGCGGTCTTCGCCGCCGGGCGGGCGGAGCCGCTGCCGGTCGGGTCGGTCAAGACGAACATCGGCCACCTGGAGGGCGCGGCGGGGATCGCCGGGCTGCTCAAGACCGTCCTCGCGGTGCGGCACGCGACGCTGCCCGCGAGCCTCAACTTCACGACGCCGAACCCGGCGATCCCCCTGGACGACCTGAAGTTGCGGGTGGTGGCCGAGCCGACGGATTGGGCCGGGCGCCGGATCGCCGGGGTCAGCTCGTTCGGCATGGGCGGGACCAACGCCCACGTCGTCCTCGAAGCGGCCGACCCCGTCGCACTTCGGACGGCTACGGACGCGACGGCGCCGTGGCTGCTCTCGGCCCGCACCGCCGCGGCCCTGCGGGCCCAGGCGGCCCGGCTGCTGTCGCATGTGGACGACCACCCGGAACAGTCCCCTGTGGACATCGGCTGGACGCTGGCGACCCGCCGCACGGTGTTCGCGCACCGCGCGGTCGTCGACAGCCGGGACGGGCTGCGCGCGGTCGCGGACGGACTCGGCGTCACCCAAGGCGTCGTGGCGACGAGCGACGACCGCGTGGTCTTCGTCTTCCCCGGCCAGGGCGGGCAGTGGGCCGGAATGGCCGCCGAGCTGCTCGACGCGTCACCGGTGTTCGCCACGCGGCTGGCCGAGTGCGCCGCCGCGCTCGCACCGCACCTCGACTGGGACGTCGTCGACGTCCTCCGGCAGGGGACGCCGTCGCTTGATCGCACCGACGTGCTGCAGCCGGTGTTCTGGTCGGTCGCGGTGTCGCTGGCCGCCGAGTGGCGGGCACGCGGAGTCGAGCCCGCGGCCGTCCTCGGGCACAGCCAGGGCGAGCTGGCGGCCGCCGTCGTCGCCGATGCGCTGTCGCTGGAAGACGCGGCGCGGATCGTCGCGCTCCGGGCCAAGCTGCTCGCCGAACGCATGGCCGGCAACGGCGGCATGCTGTCGGTCGACCTGCCGGTCGACTCCGTGACTGACCTGCTCGCCGCCTACTCCGGCCGGCTGTCGATCGGCGCGGTCAACGGCCCCGCGACCACGGCGGTCTCCGGCGACCTCGACGCCATCGACGAACTGCAGGCCGAGCTGACCACGCGTGAGGTTCGCTCGCGCCGGATCGCGATCGCCTACGCGTCCCACTCCGCGCAGGCCGAGCCGCTGAAGGACGAGCTGCTGCGGCTGATCGCCGGGATCCGGCCGCGACCGTCGGCCGTCCCGTTCTACTCGTCGACCGCGGGCGGCCGCCTCGACACCGAACGGCTCGACGCGGACCACTGGTTCGCGAACCTGCGGCAGCCGGTGCTGTTCGACCCGGCCGTGCGCGCCGCACTCGACGCCGGGATGGGCGTGTTCGCCGAGGTCAGCCCCCACCCGGTGCTGGTCGGCGGCATCGTGGCGACGGCGGCCGACCACGACCGCCCGGCCGCCGCGGTCGGTACGCTCCGCCGCGGCGAGGGCGGCCCGGCCCGGTTCGCGAAGTCGGTCGCCGAGCTGTGGACCCGCGGCGGCGCCGTCGAGTGGACGTTCCCCGGCGGTCACCGCGTCGACCTCCCGCCGTACGCCTTCCAACGCGAGCGCTTCTGGCTCGACAGTGCCGAAACTGTCAGTACCCCCCGATACACTGGAGACCGGGGGGCGGAGGCCCGCCCAGGCGCAGGCACACAGCCGGCCCAAGACCTCCTCGAGCTCGTCCGCGCCCACACCGCGCTGGTCCTCGGCCACCCCGGCCCGGCCGCGATCGACCCCGCGGCGTCGTTCAAGGACCTCGGCTTCGACTCGATCATCGGCGTCGAACTCTG
Source organism: Amycolatopsis sp. NPDC114478 (assembly GCF_055633805.1). NCBI lineage: Bacteria > Bacillati > Actinomycetota > Actinomycetes > Pseudonocardiales > Pseudonocardiaceae > Amycolatopsis > Amycolatopsis sp. NPDC114478. The sequence goes on from NZ_JBVKDO010000007.1 coordinate 117,362, forward strand.
CGAGCGCCTGTCCACCGCGACGGGCCAGAAGGTCCCCGCCACCTCGGTGTTCGACCACCCGACCCCGGCCCGGCTCGCCGCGATGCTGCGCGCCGAACCGGCCGAGACCATCCACGCCGAGCCGGTCCGCGCCGACGAGCCGATCGCCATCGTCGCGATGAGCTGCCGCTACCCGGGTGGCGTGCGCTCGGCCGACGACCTGTGGAACCTCGTCGCCGACGGCCGCGACGTCATCGGCGGCCTGCCCACCGACCGCGGCTGGGACCTCGACGCGCTCTACGACGCCGACCCGGCCAAGGCGGGCACGTCCTACGCACGTCACGGCGGCTTCCTCACCGACGTCGCCGACTTCGACGCGGACTTCTTCGGAATCTCCCCGCGCGAAGCCCTGGCCATGGACCCGCAGCAACGGCTGCTGCTCGAGACCGCCTGGGAGGCGTTCGAGCACGCGGGCATCGACCCGATGTCCCTGAAGGGCAGCCGCACCGGCGTCTACGTCGGCGCCACGAACTCCGAGTACGGCCCGCGCCTGTCCGAAGGCGGCGAAGGCGGGCACCTGCTCACCGGCACCACCGGCAGCGTCGCGTCGGGCCGGCTGGCCTACGTCCTCGGGCTGGAGGGCCCGGCGCTGACCGTCGACACCGCGTGCTCGTCGTCCCTGGTCGCACTGCACCTCGCCGTGCGCGCGCTGCTGGCGGGGGAGTGCACCCTCGCGCTCGCCGGCGGTGCGGCGGTGATGGCCAGTCCCGGCATGCTCGTCGAGTTCAGCCGCCAGCGCGGACTCTCCCGCGACGGCCGCTGCCGGGCGTTCTCGGCCGACGCCGACGGCACGGGCTGGGCCGAGGGCGCCGGTGTCGTGGTCGTCGAACGGCTGTCCGACGCCCGCCGCCACGGCCACCCGGTGCTCGCCGTCGTGCGCGGCACGGCGGTCAACTCCGACGGCGCGTCCAACGGCCTGACCGCCCCCAACGGCCCGTCCCAGCAACGCGTGATCCGCGCCGCGCTCGCCGACGCCGGACTGGCACCGTCCGAAGTGGACGTCGTCGAGGCGCACGGCACCGGCACGCCGCTGGGCGACCCGATCGAAGCCCAGGCGCTCATCGCCACCTACGGGCAGGACCGCGACCGGCCGCTGCTGCTCGGCTCGCTGAAGTCGAACCTCGGGCACACGCAAGCCGCGGCGGGCATCGGCGGCGTGATCAAGATGGTGCAGGCGCTGCGCCACGGCGTCGTCCCGCGGACCCTGCACGCCGACGAACCGAGCCCCCGGATCGACTGGTCCGCCGGTGCGGTGACGCTCGCTTCCACCGAGCAGCCGTGGCCGGAAACCGGCGCGCCCCGCCGGGCGGGGGTGTCCTCGTTCGGGATCAGCGGGACCAACGCGCACGTCATCGTCGAGCAGGTTCCCGAACCCGCCCCGGCTCCCGCCGCGGAGGATTCCCTGGGTGTGTGGGTGCTGTCCGGCCGCTCCGAAAGCGCGATGGCCGACCGGGCGTCGGCGTTGACCGGGACCGAGCACGGCGTCGCCGAGGTCGGCTGGTCCCTCGCGGCGACGCGGACCGCCTTCGAGCACCGCGCCGCGGTGGTCGGCGACCGCGCCGAACTGCGGACCGGCCTGCGCGAGATCGCCGCCGGAACCCCGGGCGCGGCCGTGGTCACCGGGGTGACCGGTCCCGTCGGACGCACGGTCTTCGTGTTCCCGGGCCAGGGCGCGCAGTGGGCCGACATGGCCGCCGGCCTGCTCGACGAGGCACCGGTCTTCGCCGCGCGGTTCGCCGAGTGCGAGGCCGCTTTGGGGTCCTTTATGGACTGTCCGGTACGCGACGGGGACCTGGACCAGGTCGACGTGGTACAGCCGCTGTCGTGGGCGGTGATGGTCTCGCTGGCCGCGCTCTGGCAGTCCTACGGCGTCACGCCGGACGCGGTCGTCGGCCACTCCCAGGGCGAGATCGCCGCGGCTGTCGTCGCAGGTGGACTGTCGCTTGAGGACGGTGCCCGCGTGGTCGCCCTGCGCAGCAAGGCGATCGCGGCGGGCTTGGCCGGTCAGGGTGGCATGGCGTCGATCGCGGCGGACGCCGAGCGCGTGGAAGCCTTGCTCGACGACCGGATTTCGCTCGCGGCGTTCAACAGCCCGTCGTCGACGGTCGTGGCCGGTGATCCCGCTGCGTTGCAGGAACTGGTCGCCCGCTGCGAAAGCGAGGGGCTCCGCGCCCGGCTGATCCCCGTGGACTACGCGTCGCACTCGGCGCACGTGGAGGCGATCGAAGCCGAACTGCGCGAGGTGCTGGCCCCGATCCGGCCGCGGACCGGGGACATCCCGTTCTACTCGACCGTGACCGCCGAGCCCATCGACACCGCGACGCTCGACGCCGGGTACTGGTACCGCAACTTGCGGCAGCCGGTGCTGTTCCACGAGACCGCCGACGCGCTCGCCGAGCACGGGCACCGGTTCTTCGTCGAGGTGAGCCCGCACCCGGTCCTCGGCAGCGCGCTCCAGGACACCGTCGACGCGGCTGTCGTCGGGACGCTGCGGCGAAACGATGGCGGTCTCCGCCGGTTCCTCCTGTCGGCCGCCCAGCTGTGGGCGCACGGTCACGACGTCGACTGGTCGGCCCTGTACCCGCACCGACGCACGGTGAGCCTGCCCACGTACCCCTTCCAGCGGCAGCGTTTCTGGCTCGAGCCGACGACGAAGACGGCTGACAGTGAGTTCTGGACGGCGCTGGAGGAGGACACGCTCGGCGTCGCGGAGGACACCCCGTGGCGCGAGGCCCGGCGAGCGCTGACCCGCTGGCGGCGGCAGGCCGATGTGGACAGTTGGCGCCATCGCATTGCTTGGCGCGCCTTGCCGGAGTCGCCGGCCGCACCGCCGGCCGGAACCTGGCTCGTGGTGACGCCCGGCGCTCTCGGCGGCTTCGGCGCGGACATCGTCGAGGTACCCGGCACCGGCGACCGCGCAGCTTTCACCGAGCGGCTGGCCGACCTGGTCGCCGGCGGCCCGACCAGCGCCATCGAGGTGCCCACGACCGTCGATCGCGCAACCCTCGCTGAGCGGCTGACCGGCCTCACCGCAACCGGCGTCCTCGCCCTGCCCGCCCCGGACGAGGACCCGATCAGCGCGGTCACCCGCGTCACGACCCTGGTCCAGGCCCTCGGCGACGCCGGCATCGACGTCCCCCTCTGGTGCCTGACCAGCGGCGCGGTCGCCCCGCTCGACACCGACCCGGCACCGAACCCGGCGCAAGCCGCGGTCTGGGGCGTCGGTCGCGTGGCCGCCCTCGAGCACTCCAGCCGTTGGGGCGGCCTCGTCGACCTGCCGGCAACCTGGACCGCCGACACTCCGAAGCACTTGGCCGCCGTGCTCGTCGGCGACGAAGACCAAGTCGCGATCCGGCCGTCCGGGGTGTTCGCCCGCCGCCTGGTCCCCGCTGCCCTGGGCGGCAAAGCCCCGGCTCGGACCTGGAAGACGAGCGGCACCGCCCTGGTCACCGGCGGCACCGGCGCACTGGGCCGCCACCTCGCCCGCTGGCTCGTCGCCCACGGGGCCGAGCACGTCGTCCTGGCCGGCCGCCGCGGCGCCGATGTCCCCGAACTGCGGGCCGAGCTGGGCACCCGGCTGAGCGTTGTGGCCTGCGACGTCGCCGACGCGCACGCTGTCCGTGAACTGGTCGGCGGCATCGAAGACCTCCGCACGGTCGTCCATGCGGCGGGCGTCGGGACGCTCGCGGCGATCGCCGACACCGACCCCGACGCGATCGCCGACGTCCTGCGGGCGAAGGCGCTCGGCGCGCAGCACCTCGACGAGGTGCTCGGCGACCGCGAGCTGGACGCGTTCGTGCTGTTCTCCTCGATCTCCGGGGTCTGGGGCGTGGCCGACCACGCCGCCTACGCCGCGTCGAACGCCTACCTCGACGCCCTCGCGCTGCGCCGCCGGGCGCTCGGCCGGACCGCGCTGTCGGTCGCGTGGGGCCCGTGGGCCGGCGGCGGCATGATCGCCGAAAGCCTGCACGACGTCCTCGCCCGCCGCGGTGTTCCCGTCATCGAGCCCGAACCCGCCCTCGCGGGCCTCGGCCAGGCACTCGACCACGACGAGACGTTCGTCGCCCTGGCCGAGATCGACTGGCCGGTGTTCGCCGAGGTCTTCACCGCTGTCCGGCCGAGCCCGCTGCTCGCCGAGCGGTCCGAAGGGCACGACGAGCCCGCCGAAGCGGCCGGCTGGCTCGCGGCTCACTCGGGCCCGGAGCGCGAGAAGCTGGTGTCCACTGTGGTCCGCCAGCAGGTCGCGGCCGCGCTCGGGCACGCGAGCCCGGAGGCCGTCGACGTCCGGCGCGCGTTCAAGGACCTCGGTTTCGACTCGCTCACCGCCGTCGAGCTGCGCAACCGGCTCAACGCGGCGACCGGCCTGAAGCTGCCGAGCACGTTGGTGTTCGACCACCCCACGGTTGCGAAGCTGACCAAATTCCTGCTGGCCGAAACCACACCGCAGTCCACAGTGGACGAGATCGCGGCCGCCGCGGACGACCCGATCGCCATCGTCGCGATGGGCTGCCGCTTCCCCGGCGGCGTCACCTCTCCCGAAGAGCTGTGGACACTGCTGACCGACGGCGTCGACGCGATCTCCGGCCTGCCCGCCGACCGCGGCTGGGACCTCGGCGCGCTCTACGACGCCGACGCGAGCCGGCCGGGCACCACCTACGCCCGCCACGGCGGGTTCCTGGACGGCGCCACCCGCTTCGACCCGGCGTTCTTCGGGATTTCCCCCCGCGAAGCCCTGGCCATGGACCCGCAGCAGCGGCTGCTCCTGGAGGTCTGCTGGGAGGTGTTCGAGCGCGCCGGCATCGACCCGGCCACCCTGTCCGGCACCCCGGCCGGCGTGTTCGTCGGCCTGACCGACCAGGCCTACGGCTCGGGCGGCGGCTCGGAAGGTGAGGACTACCTGGTCACCGGCGCGGTGTCCAGCGTCGCCTCCGGCCGGATCGCCTACGTCCTCGGCCTGGAAGGCCCGGCCGTCACGGTCGACACGGCGTGTTCGTCGTCGCTGGTCGCCCTGCACCTCGCGGCCCAGTCCCTGCGCGCGGGGGAGTGCTCGATGGCGCTGGCCGGCGCGTCGATGGTGATGTCGACGCCGAGCCAGTTCCTCGGCTTCAGCCGCCAGCGCGGGCTCGCGCCCGACGGCCGCTGCAAGCCGTTCGCCGCCGCCGCGGACGGGTTCGCCCTCGCCGAGGGCGTCGGCGTCCTGCTGGTCGAGCGGCTGTCCGACGCGCGCCGCCACGGGCACCCGGTGCTCGCGGTGCTGCGCGGGTCGGCGATCAACTCCGACGGCGCGTCGAACGGCCTGACCGCCCCGAACGGCGGCTCTCAGCAGCGGGTGATCCGCGCTGCCTTGGCCAACGCCGGCCTGCGACCGTCCGAAGTGGACGTCGTCGAGGCGCACGGCACCGGGACCCCGCTGGGTGACCCGATCGAGGCACAGGCGCTGATCGCCGCGTACGGCCCGGACCGCGAACGGCCGTTGCTCGTCGGGTCGCTGAAGGCGAACCTCGGGCACACCCAAACCGCGTCCGGCGTCGCCGGGGTGATCAAGGTCGTCGAGGCGATGCGTCACGGCGTGCTGCCGCGGACACTGCACCTCGACGAGCCGACCGCGGAAGTGGACTGGTCGGCCGGGGTGGTCGAGCTGACGGCCGAGGACCGGGCGTGGCCGGAAACCGGGGCGCCACGCCGGGCGGGCGTGTCGGCGTTCGGCATCAGCGGCACCAACGCGCACGTGATCCTCGAACAGGTCCCTGAAGAGTCCCCTGTGGACGCATTGCCGGACACCGTGGGTACGTGGGTCCTGTCCGGCCGTTCGGAAGCCGCGGTGCGCGCGCAGGCGGCAGCGTTGGCGGAGACCGGGCACAGTGTGGCGGAGGTCGGCTGGTCACTGGTCAGTACCCGGTCGGCGTTCGAGTACCGGGCCGCGGTCGTCGGCGACCGGGACGAACTGCTGGCCGGGCTGCGCGAGCTGCCCGCCGGGGCACCGGTGACCACCGCGACTTCGGGCGAGACGGTGTTCGTCTTCCCCGGCCAGGGCGCGCAGTGGGCGGGGATGGCGGTCGGCCTGCTCGCCGAGTCGCCCGTCTTCGCCGAGCGGATCGCGGAGTGCGCGGCCGCGCTGGCCCCGTACGTGGACTGGTCGCTGACCGACGTCCTGGGCGACGCCGAGGCCCTGGAACGGGTGGACGTCGTGCAACCGGCGTCGTGGGCGGTGATGGTGTCCCTTGCCACACTCTGGCAGGCGCACGGAGTCGAGCCCGACGCGGTTGTCGGGCATTCCCAGGGAGAGATCGCCGCCGCGGTCGTCGTAGGTGGACTGTCTCTTGAGGACGGTGCCCGGGTCGTCGCCCTGCGCAGCAAGGCGATCGCGGCCGGGCTCGCCGGACGCGGCGGGATGGCGTGGATCGCCGCCCCGGAAGCCGAGATCACGCCGCTGCTGGAGCCGTACGACGGCCGGATCTCCCTCGCCGCGGTCAACGGGCCGGGCTCGGTCGTCGTCTCCGGCGAAGCCGAAGCCCTCGAAACACTGCTTGCCGAGGCCGGTGAGCTGCGCGTCCGCCGCATCCCGGTCGACTACGCCTCGCATTCGGCCGCGGTCGAGGCGATCGAGACGGAGCTGCTCGAAGTTCTCGCGCCGATCAGGCCCCGGTCGTCGACGATCACGTACGTCTCCGGTGTCACCGGCAACCCGGTCGACACGAGCACGCTGGATGCCGGGTACTGGTACCGCAACCTGCGGCAGCCCGTCCGGTTCCACGACGCCACGAAGACGCTCGTCGAGGCCGGACACCGGTTCTTCGTCGAGGTCAGCCCGCACCCGGTGCTCGGCGCCGGCATCGAGGAAACTCTCGACGCGGCAACGGACTCGGCCGCCGTCGTCGGCACCCTGCGCCGCAACGCGGGCGATCTCCGGCGGTTCCTGACCTCCCTGGCCCAGCTGTGGGCGCACGGTCACGACGTCGACTGGTCCGTGCTGTATCCGGTGAAGCGCACGGTCCCACTGCCGACCTACCCCTTCCAGCGACAGCGGTTCTGGCTCGAACCGCGGTCCGCGACGCCGGTCGTCCGGTCCGCTGTGGACGATCTGCGCTACGACGTCCGGTGGAGCCCGTTGACCACCCCGCGCCCCGCCACACTCGACGCGGGCTGGCTGGCCGTGGTCCCCGCCGGACTGGACGTCCAGGACCTGCTCGGGCCGGACGTCCGCGTGCTCGAAGTGTCCACCGAGGACCGATCCGCGCTGGCGCTCGTGCTGGCCGCCGAAGCACCACCCACCGGCGTGGTTTCCCTGCTGGCCCTGAACGACGAGCCGCACGCCGAGCACCCCGTGCTCACCGAGGGCCTCGCCGCCAACGTCCTGCTCACCCAGGCACTGGCCGACGCCGGGATCGCCGCCCCGCTGTGGTTCGCCACTCGCGGCGCGGTCTCGGTCGACGCCGCCGAGTCCCTGACCAGCCCGGCACAAGCAATGACGTGGGGTCTCGGCGGGATCCTCGGGCTCGACCAGCCCGATCGCTGGGGTGGCCTCGTCGACCTGCCCCCGGCACCGGACGCCACGACCGCCGGCCGGCTCGCGGCCGTCCTCACCGGCCACGACGGCGAAGACCAGGTCGCGCTGCGGCCGTCCGGGGTGTTCGCCCGCCGGCTGGTCCGCGCGGCGGCGTCCCCGCCCGTCCGCTGGCGGCCGCACGGCACCGCGCTGGTCACCGGCGGTACCGGCGCGCTCGGCGGGCAGGTCGCCCGCTGGCTCGCCGCGAACGGTGCCGAGCACCTGGTGCTCGTGAGCCGCAAGGGCGAAGGTGCGCCCGGTGCCGCGGAGCTCGCGGGCGAGCTGTCCGCACTCGGGGTGAAGGTCACCGTCGCCGCCTGCGACGTCTCGGACCGCGACGCGCTGCGCGAACTGCTGACGGAGCTGCCGCCGGTGAACGCCGTGGTCCACACCGCGGGCGCGGTGGACGTCGAACGGCCGATCACGGCCCTGACCCTGGCCGACTTCGCCGAGCTGGCCGAGGCCAAGGTCCGGGGCGCGCGAAACCTCGACGAACTGTGCGGCGACGTGGATGCGTTCGTCCTGTTCTCCTCCGGCGCCGGCGTCTGGGGCAACGCGGGCCAGGCGGGCTACGCCGCCGCGAACGCCTTCCTCGACGCGCTGGCCCACCAGCGGCGCGACCGCGGGGCGCCGGCGACGTCGATCGCCTGGGGCGCCTGGGCGGGCGGCGGCATGGTGGACGAGAACGTCGGCGCCCAGCTCGAACGGCGGGGCGTTCCGATGATGCGCCCCGAGCTGGCCGTCACCGCGATCCAGCCGTCGGTCGACACCGGCGGTCCGACGAGCGTCGTCGCCGACATCGACTGGGCGAAGTTCGCCCCGCTCTACACCGCGGCACGGCCGCGTCCGCTGCTGCACGAACTGTCCGAAGCGCAGCAAGAGTCCTCTGTGGACAGTGGTGGTGAGCTGGCGAAGCGGCTGCGGGCGGCATCGGAGAACGAACGCGAGCGGGTCGTGCTCGACCTGGTCCGTGGCGAGGTCGCGACGGTGCTCGGCTTCCGGGGCCGCGACGCCGTCCGTCCGACGCAGACGTTGAAGGAGCTCGGATTCGACTCTCTGACCGCGCTCGACCTGCGCAACCGGCTCAGCGCGGCGACCGGACTGAAACTGCCCGCCACGCTCGTCTTCGACCACCCGACGCCCGACGCCGTCGCGAGGCACGTGCTCGAAGGGCTGTTCGCCGCGGACTCCGCGGCCGACGAGCTCGACCGGATCGAGGCCGAGCTCGCCGCCCTTCCCGCCGAGCTGGTCACCGCCCGGCTGCGGAAGCTGCTGTGGAAGCTCGACGACACCGGCGAGCCGGACGACCTCGAACTCGACACGGCGACCGACGACGAGATGTTCGCGGCGATCGACCGAGAACTCGGAATCTCTTGACGTGACCGGAAACCAGGAGCCGACGCAGATGCGCAACGAGGACAAGCTCCGTGACTACCTCAAGCGGGTCACGGCCGATCTGAAGCTGGCCAACCGGCGCCTGCACGACGTCACCGAGCGCCGCGCCGAGCCGATCGCCGTGGTGTCGATGAGCTGCCGCTTCCCGGGCGGCGTCGCCACGCCCGAACAGCTCTGGGACCTCCTGGCCGATGGCCGGGACGCCGTCTCGCCGTGGCCTGCCGACCGCGGGTGGGACCCGGACCTCTACGACCCCGACCCCGGACGCGTCGGCCGCAGCTACGTCCGCGACGGCTGCTTCCTGACCGACGCCGCGCAGTTCGACCCCGCGTTCTTCGGCATCTCGCCGCGCGAAGCCACCGCGATGGACCCGCAGCAGCGGCTCCTGCTGGAGACCACCTGGGAGGCCTTCGAGCGGGCGAAGCTCGACGCGGCGGCCCTGCGCGGCAGCAAGACCGGCGTGTTCGTCGGCGCCAGCAACCAGGGCTACGCGGGCGGCATGGTCACCGCGCCCGAGGGCCTCGAAGGGCTGCTGCTCACCGGTGGCTCGGCCGCCGTGCTGTCCGGCCGGCTCGCCTACACCTTCGGGCTCGAGGGCCCGGCCGTCACCGTCGATACGATGTGCTCGTCGTCGCTGGTCGCGCTGCACCTGGCGGTCACCGCGCTGCGCAACGACGAGTGCTCGATGGCCCTGGCCTGCGGCGCGACCGTGATGGCCAACCCGCGCAACTTCATCGAGTTCAGCCGCCAGCGCGGCCTGTCCGCCGACGGCCGGTGCCGCGCGTTCTCGGCCGACGCCGACGGCACGGGCTGGGGCGAGGGCGTCGGCGTCGTGCTGCTGGAACGGCTGTCCGACGCGCGCCGCCACGGCCACCCGGTGCTTGCGGTCATCCGCGGCACGGCGATCAACCAGGACGGCGCGTCGAACGGCCTGACCGCCCCCAACGGGCTTTCCCAGCAGCGCGTGATCGAGGCGGCGCTGGCCAACGCGCGGCTCGGGCCCGAGCAGGTCGACGTCGTCGAGGCGCACGGCACCGGCACCAAGCTGGGCGACCCGATCGAGGCGCAGGCCCTGCAGGCGACCTACGGCCGCGACCGCTCGCGGCCGCTGCTGCTCGGGACCGTCAAGTCGAACATCGGCCACACCCAGGCGGCATCCGGGCTCGCCGGGGTGATCAAGATGGTCCTGGCCCTGCGCGAAGGCGTCCTGCCGAAGACGTTGTTCGTCGGCGAGCCGACCCCGCACGTCGACTGGACCGCGGGCGCGGTCTCCCTGCTGACCGAACAGCAGGAGTGGCCCGAAACGGGTGCGCCGCGCCGGGCCGGGGTGTCGTCCTTCGGCGGCAGCGGGACGAACGCGCACGTCGTGCTGGAGGGTGTCACCGACGAGACCCCGGCCGTAGAGAAATCCACTGTGGACACGGCGGTGTGGGTGCTGTCCGGTCGCTCCGAAGCCGCGTTGCAGGCTCGCGCGGCGGAACTGGCTCAGCTGCCGGACGCGAACATCGCCGATGTCGGCTGGTCCCTGGCGCACACGCGGTCGGCGTTCGAGCACCGCGCCGCGGTGGTCGGCCGGGACCTGTCTGCGCTGGTCGCGGGCGTCCGCGAGATCGCCGAATCCGGCACGGGCGCGGCGGTCGGCGGCGAGGCCCAGGCCGTGGGCGGCACCGTGCTGGTCTTCCCCGGTCAGGGCGCCCAGTGGGTCGGAATGGCCGTGGACCTGCTCGGGGAGTCCCCGGTGTTCGCCGCCCGGATGGCCGAGTGCGAGGCCGCGCTGGCGTCCTTCGTGGACTGGAAGCTGACCGACGTCCTCGGCGACGCGGCGGCCTTGGAGCGGGTCGACGTCGTCCAGCCGGTTTCGTGGGCGGTCATGGTGTCGCTCGCCGCGCTGTGGGCGGCGCACGGTGTCACGCCGGACGCCGTCGTCGGGCACTCCCAGGGCGAGATCGCGGCCGCCGTCGTCGCGGGGGCGTTGTCGCTGTCCGACGGCGCCAAGGTCGTCGCGCTGCGCAGCAAGCTGATCGCCGGCCGGCTCGCGGGCCTCGGCGCGATGGCGTCGATCGCGGCACCGGAAGCGCACGTCACGACACTGCTCGCGGACGGCGTGTCGATCGCGGCGGTCAACGGACCCGCGTCGGTCGTGATTTCCGGCGAGGTCGCCGCCGTCGAAGCGGTCCTCGCCCGCGCCGAGTCCGAAGGCCTGCGCGTGCGCCGGGTCCCGGTGGACTACGCCTCGCACTCCGCGGTCGTCGAGGTCCTCGAAGCCGAACTCCTGGAAGCCCTGGCCGGGATCGAACCCCGTGCCGCGCAGGTCACGTTCGTCTCCAGCGTCACCGGGGAGACCGCCGAGACACTCGACGCCGCCTACTGGTACCGGAACCTGCGGCAGCGCGTGCGGTTCCAGGACGCGACCCGGACGCTCGTCGCCGAAGGTCACCGGTTCTTCGTCGAGTGCAGCCCGCACCCGGTGCTCGGCGGCGGCATCCAGGAAACCCTCGACGAGACGCTCGACCCCGGCGCGGCGGCCGTCGTCGGCACCCTGCGTCGCGGCGAAGGCGGCCTGACCCGGTTCTTGACGTCGGTGGCGCAGCTGTGGACGCAGGGTCACGACGTCGACTGGGCGGCTGTCTACCCGCAAGGCCGCCCGGTCGCTTTGCCGACATATCCCTTCCAGCGGCAGCGCTACTGGCTCGAGACCGCGGTCGAAACCACCGCGGCGGACGACGGGTTCTGGACCGCCGTCGAGGACGGTGCCCTCACCGGCGAGCTGGGCGTCACCGCCGAAACGCCCTGGCAGGAGGTGCTGCCCGCGCTGGCGGACTGGCGGCACCGCCGCACCGAGCTGTCCACTGTGGACCAGTGGCGGTACCGGATCACCTGGCACCCGGTCCCCGAACCGGCGCCGGTGCTGTCCGGCACCTGGCTGGTCGTGCACGCCCCCGACGTCTGCCTCGACGCTCTCGAGAAGGCCGGCGCGGTCGTCCGCACTCTGCGGGTCGAGGCGACCGACGACCGCGCGTCGCTGGCCGAGCGGCTGCGGGGCGAGTCCGAGGTCGCGGGCGTGCTGTCGCTGCTCGCCGCCGACGAGCGCGAGCACGCGACGCACCCGGTGCTGCCCGCCGGTCTCGCCGCTAACCTCCTGCTCTCCCAAGCCCTCGGCGACGCCGGGGTCACCGCGCCGCTCTGGCTCGCGACGCAGGGGACAGCCGTCGTCGTGCCCGGCGACGAGCTGCCGCGCCCGGGTCAGGCCACGACCTGGGGCCTCGGCCGGGTGCTCGCCCTCGAACACCCCGACCGCTGGGGTGGGCTGGTCGACCTGCCGGAGACCCTGGACGAGCAGGCCGCGACCCGGCTCTGCGCTGTCCTGGCCGGGATCGACGACGAGGACCAGCTGGCCGTCCGCGACTCCGGCGTGTACCAGCGTCGCCTGCGTCGTGCGCCGGTCGACGGCACCGCCCCCGAGTGGCGGACGAGCGGTACCGCGCTGATCACCGGCGGCACCGGCGGGCTGGGCGCGCACGTCGCCCGCTGGCTCGCCGGCCGCGGGGCCGAGCACCTCGTGCTCACCAGCCGCCGCGGACCGGACGCCCCCGGCGCCGCCGAGCTGCGGGAAGAACTCGAAGCGCTGGGTGTCGAGGTGACCATCGCCGCCTGCGACGTCGCCGACCGCGAGGCACTGTCTTCGCTGGTCAGCGGCCTGCCGGAGATCCGTGCGGTGATCCACACGGCTGGTGTCGGCCTGCTGGCGCCGCTCGCCGAGACGACGTTGCCCGAGTTCGAAGAGGGCGCCCGCGCGAAGCTCGCCGGAGCCCGTCACCTCGACGAGCTCTTCGCCGACGCCGACCTCGACGCGTTCGTGCTCTACTCCTCGGTCGCCGGCGTGTGGGGCAGTGGCGACCACGGCGCTTATGCCGCCGCGAACGCGTTCGTCGACGCGCTCGCCGAGAACCGCCGCGCCCGCGGGCTCGCCGGGACGTCGGTCGCCTGGGGCATCTGGGCCGGTGACGGCATGGTCTCCGACGTCGTCGCCGACCAGCTCAAGTGGCGCGGGATCCCGTTCATGGCCCCGGAACCGGCGCTGCTCGGGCTCGGCCAGGTGCTCGACCACGACGAGCCGTTCCTCGCCGTGGCCGACATCGACTGGGAACGGTTCGTCCCGGTCTTCACCGCCGCCCGGCCGCGTCCGCTGCTGTCGGAAGTGCCCGAGGTCGCGGCCGTCCTGGCCGCCGCCTCGGAGGTCACCGAGCAGCAGACCGGCGCGGCGGGTGCGTTGCGCGCCAAGCTGTCCGCACTGTCCGAACCGGACCAGGACCGCGAGCTGCTCGCGCTGGTCCGCAAGCACGCGGCCGCCGTGCTCGGCTACGCCGGGCCGGACGACGTCGACGCGGCCCGCGCGTTCCGCGAGCTGGGCTTCGACTCGCTGACCGCCATCGAACTGCGCAACCGGCTCACCGCCGCCACCGGGCTCAAGCTGTCGGCGACCCTGGTCTTCGACTACCCGAACGCGACCACCCTCGCCCGGCACGTCCGCACCGAGGTCCTCGGCGCCCCCGCGCCCGAAGTGGCCGCCTCGTCGGTCGCGACCGACGAGCCCTTGGCCATCGTCGGCATGAGCTGCCGGTTCGCGGGCGGTGTCGGCAGCCCGCAGCAGCTGTGGGAGCTGATGCTGGCCGAGGCCGACGCCATCGGCGAGTTCCCCGGCGACCGCGGCTGGCACCCCGGCTCGCTCTACGACCCGGACCCCGACCGCGCGGGCCACAGCTACACCCGCGCGGGCGGGTTCCTCTACGACGCGGCCGAGTTCGACCCGGGCTTCTTCGGCATCAGCCCGCGCGAAGCCCTCGCGATGGACCCGCAGCAGCGCGTCGTCATGGAAGCCGCCTGGGAGGCCTTCGAGGACGCCGGGCTCAACCAGGCCGCCGCCCGCGGCAGCCGCACCGGCGTGTTCGTCGGCGCCAGCGGCCACGACTACGGGCCGCGGCTGAGCGAGGTTCCCGAAGGCGTCGAAGGGCACCTGGTGACCGGCGGCACCGGCAGCGTCACCTCCGGCCGCGTCGCCTACACCTTCGGGCTCGAAGGCCCGGCGGTCACGATCGACACCGGCTGCTCGTCGTCGCTGGTCGCCTTGCACTTGGCGGGCCAGGCACTGCGGTCGGGGGAGTGCGACCTCGCGCTGGCCGGCGGGGTCGCCGTGATGTCGACGCCGGCGCCGTTCGTCGCGTTCAGCCGCCAGCGCGCGCTGGCCGCCGACGGCCGCAGCAAGCCGTTCTCCGCCGACGCCGACGGCATGGGCCTGGCCGAGGGCGTCGGCATGCTGCTCGTCGAGCGGCTGTCCGACGCCCGCCGCAACGGACACCGGGTGCTGGCCGTCGTCCGCGGCACCGCTACCAACCAGGACGGCGCGTCCAACGGCCTCACCGCGCCGAACGGCCCGTCCCAGCAACGGGTGATCCTCTCCGCGCTGGCCGCGGCCGGGCTCGAACCGTCCGATGTGGACGCCGTCGAGGCGCACGGCACGGGCACCACTCTCGGCGACCCGATCGAGGCGCAGGCGCTGCAGGCGACCTACGGACGCGACCGCGAGACGCCGCTGTGGCTCGGCTCGGTCAAGTCGAACATCGGGCACAGCCAGGCCGCCGCGGGTGCCGCGGGTGTCATCAAGATGGTCCTCGCCATGCGCCACGGCGTCCTGCCGCGGTCGCTGCACTCGGAACGCCCGTCGCCGCACGTCGACTGGTCTTCCGGGGCGCTCGAACTGCTGACGTCGGCGACGCCGTGGCCGGAGAAGCCGGGACCGCGCCGCGTCGGTGTCTCCTCGTTCGGCGTCGGCGGCACCAACGCGCACGTCGTCCTCGAACACGATCCCGCTCCAGAGCCTGTCCTCTCGCGGGAGCCTGTCCCGGGGCCCGTGCCGTGGCTCGTTTCGGCGCGTTCGGCGGCCGGTTTGGCCGCCCAGGCGGAGAAACTGGCGGGTTTCGACGAGGATGCGGACATCGCCGACGTCGGCTGGTCTCTCGCTACGACGCGGACCGCGTTCGAGCACCGGGCCGTCGTCCTCGGCGAAGACCGTGCGGAATTGCTGGCCGGTCTGCGTGCCCTCACCGCCGGGACGCCGAGTGCGTCGGTCGTCACCGGCGTGGCGGCCCCGGCCGGGCGGACGGTATTCGTATTTCCCGGTCAAGGTGCCCAATGGGCCGGGATGGCCGTGGAGCTGCTGGACTCCTCACCGGTGTTCGCCGAGCGGTTCGCCGAGTGCGCGGCGGCATTGGAGTCCTTTGTCGACTGGTCGCCTTTCACCGTCTTGCGCGAATCGACGCTGGACCGGGTCGACGTGGTGCAGCCGCTGTCGTGGGCGGTGATGGTTTCGCTGGCCGCGTTGTGGCAGTCGCACGGCGCCACGCCGGATGCCGTGGTGGGGCACTCCCAGGGCGAGATCGCCGCGGCGGTCGTCGCGGGTGGACTGTCCCTTGTCGACGGTGCCCGGGTGGTCGCGTTGCGCAGCAAGGCGATCGCCGCCGGTCTGGCGGGCCAGGGCGGGATGGCTTCGATCGCTCTCGACGCCGAGCGCGTCGAGAAGCTGCTCGCGGAATGGGGCGGCCGGATCTCGATCGCGGCGTTCAACAGCCCGTCGTCGACCGTGGTGTGCGGCGAGCCCGCCGCGCTGGACGAACTGCTCGCCCAGTGCCAGGCCGACGGCGTCCGGTCCCGGTTGATCCCGGTGGACTACGCCTCGCACTCGGCACACGTCGAAGCGATCGAGAGCGAACTGCGGGACGTGCTCGCCGCGGTCGAACCGCGCACCGGCGAAGTCCCGTTCCACTCGACGGTGTCGGCCGAGCAGCTCGACACCGCGACGCTGGACGCCGGCTACTGGTACCGCAACCTGCGGCAGCCGGTGCTGTTCGCGCAGACCATCGAGGCGTTCGAGCACGCGGTGTTCGTCGAGGTCAGCCCGCATCCTGTCGTCTCGTCGGCGATCGCCGAGATCGTGCCCGGCGCGATCGCCGTCGGCACGCTGCGCCGGGGCGAGGGCGGCTTGACGCGGTTCCGCACGTCGCTGGCCGAGCTGCACGTCCGCGGCGTCGACGTCGACTGGGCGCCGGTGTTCCCCGGCGCCCGCCAGGTCCCGCTGCCGACCTACGCCTTCCAGCACCAGCGTTACTGGCTGGACGCTCGCGGTCATCGGCGGACGTCGTCCACTGTGGATGACTGGCGCTACCGCGTCGAGTGGATCCCGCTCGCCGTCGCGTCCGGCACGGTCGTCGCCAACTGGCTGGTGGTCGCTCCGGCCGGGCACGACGCCCAGGACCTCGCCGACGGGCTCGGCGCGCGCGTCCTGGAACTGTCGTCCGATGTGGACCGTGCGCGGTGCGCCGAGCTGCTTCGCGAGGCGGGGCCGTACGAAGGCGTGCTGTCGCTCCTGGCCGTTGACGGCCTCGAACCCAACCTGACGCTGCTGCACGCCCTCGGTGACGCCGGGATCGACGCGCCGCTCTGGTGCGCCACGAACGGCGCGGTCAGCACCGGCGCAGCAGACCCGATCCGCGCCACGGATCAGGCGCTGACCTGGGGGTTCGGCCGGATCGCGGCCATGGAGTACCCGCAGCGCTTCGGCGGTCTCGTCGACCTCCCGGCCGAGCTCGACGCCCGTGCCGTCGCCAGGCTCGCCGCCGTGCTCGGCTCGCCCCAGGAGGACCAGGTCGCCCTCCGCTCGTCCGGGGTCTTCGGCCGCCGGCTCGTCCGCGCGGAGCCGGCTCGCAGTGAAAAGCCGTGGCGGGTAACCGGAACAGTGCTGCTCACCGGCGGCACCGGGGGGATCGGCGAGCACCTGGCCCGCTGGCTCGCCCGGGCCGGTGCCGAGCGGCTGGTGCTGACCAGCCGGCGCGCCCGGGACGTCCCCGAGCTGACCGCCGAACTCGCCGACCTCGGCACCGAGCTGACCGTCGTGGCCTGCGACGTCGCCGACCGCGCCCAGCTGGCCGAGCTGCTGGCCGGGCTGCCGGACCTGACCGCCGTGGTGCACGCCGCCGCCGTGCTCGACGACGGCGTCATCGACAGCCTCACCCCCGACCGGATCGCGCACGTCCTGCGGCCCAAGGCCGAAGCCGCGCGGCACCTGCACGAGCTGACCGCGGACCGCGAGCTGGCGGCGTTCGTCCTGTTCTCCTCGCTGGCGGGCACGCTCGGCGGACCGGGCCAGGCGAGCTACGCGGCGGCCAACACCTACCTCGACGCGCTCGCCCGCGAGCGGCGCGCGGCGGCCCTGCCCGCGACGTCGGTGGCGTGGGGCGCGTGGCGCGGTGGCCGAGGCGAAGGCCTGGCCGAGCAGGGGCTACC
Source organism: Amycolatopsis sp. NPDC114478 (assembly GCF_055633805.1). NCBI lineage: Bacteria > Bacillati > Actinomycetota > Actinomycetes > Pseudonocardiales > Pseudonocardiaceae > Amycolatopsis > Amycolatopsis sp. NPDC114478. The sequence goes on from NZ_JBVKDO010000007.1 coordinate 134,679, forward strand.
CGCGATGGACCCCGAACCGGCACTCCACGCGCTGGGGCAGGCCCTGGCCGACGACGAGACCGTGCTGGCCGTCGCCGACATCCGCTGGGACCGCTACCGCAAGACCCTCGCCCAGGGCCGGCCGAGCGCCGCGCTCCTGGGTATTGCCGAAGCCGAAGCGCCGGAAGCCGTCGAAACCGGCTGGGCCCAGCGCCTGACCGGGCTCGACATCGCCGAACAGCACCGGCTGGTCCTGGAGCTGATCCAGGCCCAGGCCGCGGTGGCGCTCGGCTACCCGTCGCCCGAGTCGATCGAGCCCGACCGCGCCTTCCGCGACCTCGGTTTCGACTCGCTCACCGCCGTCGACCTGCGCAACCGGCTCGGCGAGGCCACCGGCCTGCGGCTGCCGGTCACGCTGGTCTTCGACCACCCGACCGCCGTCGCGCTCGCCGAGCACGTCCGGCGCGAACTGGCCGGGGACACGGCGACCGAGACCGCGGCTCCGGTGGTCGTGAGCACCGACGAGCCGATCGCGATCGTCGCGATGTCCTGCCGCTACCCGGGCGGCGTCGCCGATCCGGACGCCCTCTGGCGGCTCGTCGCCGACGGGGTCGACGCCGTCGGCGAGTTCCCCGCCGACCGCGGCTGGGACCTCGACCGGCACTACGACCCGGACCCGGACAAGCCGGGCACGTTCTACACCCGCGGCGGCGGCTTCCTGCACGACGCGGCGGACTTCGACCCGGCGTTCTTCGGGATCGCGCCCCGCGAGGCACCCGCGATCGACCCGCAGCAACGGCTGCTGCTCGAGACGTCGTGGGAGGCCGTCGAGCGCGCCGGCATCGACCCCGCGGTGTTGCGCGGCAGCCGGACCGGCGTCTTCGTCGGTTCGAACTACCACGACTACGGCGGCCGGCTGCGGCACGCGCCCGGCGAGTTCGAGGGCCACCTCGCGACCGGCAGCGCGGGCAGCGTCGCGTCCGGCCGGATCGCCTACACCTTCGGCTTCGAAGGCCCGGCGGTCACGGTCGACACGGCGTGCTCGTCGTCGCTGGTGGCGCTGCACTGGGCGGTCAAGGCGCTGCGGTCCGGCGAGTGCGACCTCGCGCTGGCCGGCGGCGTCACGGTGATCTCCGCGCTCGACACGTTCGTCGAGTTCAGCAGGCAGCGCGCGCTGTCGCCGGACGGCCGGTGCCGAGCGTTCTCCGCGGACGCCGACGGCGCGGGCTGGGCCGAGGGCGTCGGCATGGTGCTGGTGGAACGGCTGTCCGACGCCCGGCGGCGCGGGCACCCGGTGCTCGCCGTGGTGCGCGGGTCCGCGGTCAACCAGGACGGCGCGTCCAACGGCATGACCGCGCCGAGTGGCCCCGCGCAGCAACGCGTCATCCGTGCCGCGCTGGCCGACGCCGCACTCGCACCGTCCGAAGTGGACGCCGTCGAAGCGCACGGCACGGGCACCACCCTGGGCGACCCGATCGAGGCGCAGGCACTCATCGCGACCTACGGCCAGGACCGCGACCGTCCGCTGTGGCTCGGTTCGGTGAAGTCCAACATCGGGCACACGCAGGCCGCGTCCGGCATCGCCGGCGTCATCAAGATGGTGCAGGCGCTGCGGCACGGCGTCCTGCCGCGCACGCTCCACGCCGAGACGCCGTCACCGCACATCGACTGGTCCGCGGGTCGGGTCCAGTTGCTGTCGGAGCCGGTCGAGTGGGCGGCGAACGGCCACCCGCGCCGCGCGGCGGTGTCCTCGTTCGGGGTCAGCGGCACCAACGTGCACACGATCCTCGAAGAGGCTCCCTCGCCGGTCGATCCGGTGGAAGTCGTTACCGCACAGAGGTTCACTGCCTGGTCGGTGTCGGCCCGATCCGAAGCGGCGCTGCGCGACCAGGCCCGGCGGCTGCTGGCGTTCACGGAGTCCGAAGTGGACTCCGCTGCGGTCGCCCGGTCTCTTGCTGCCCGCGCGAAGTTCGGGTACCGCGCGGTGATAGTAGGCGAGACCCTTGGCGAGCTCCGTGACGGATTGGCCGCGGATCGGCTCAGTGTGCGCACCGCGCGTGCCGGTCGGACGGCGTTCCTGTTCACCGGCCAGGGCTCGCAACGGCTCGGCATGGGCCGCGAGCTGTACGGCCGGTTCCCGGTCTTCGCCGACGCCTTCGACGCGGTGTGCGCCCACTTCGACATCCCGCTGCGGGACGTCGTGTTCGGCGACGACACCGCCCGGCTCGACCGCACCGGCTGCACCCAGCCCGCGTTGTTCGCCCTCGAAGTGGCGTTGTTCCGGCTCCTGGAGTCCTGGGGCGTCCGCGCGGACTTCCTGGCCGGACATTCGATCGGCGAGCTGGCCGCAGCCCAGGTCGCCGGGGTGCTTTCCCTGGCCGACGCGGCGAAACTGGTCGCCGCGCGCGGCCGGCTGATGGAAGCGCTGCCTTCGGACGGCGCCATGGTGGCGATCGCCGCTACCGAAGACGAGGTCGTCCCGCTGCTGGACGGCCGGGTGTCGCTGGCCGCGGTGAACGGGCCGGAAGCCGTTGTCGTCTCGGGTGAGACCGAGGCCGTGCTGGCCGTGCGGGAGCACTTCGCCGCGCTGGGCCGGAAGACCAAACGCCTCGACGTCTCGCACGCGTTCCACTCACCGCTCATGGAGCCGATGCTCGCCGAGTTCGCCGCGGTCGCCGGCGGTCTGACCTACCACCAGCCGCGGATCCCGGTCGTGGCGGCCGGTGACGTCGCGACGCCGGAGTACTGGGTGCGGCACGTGCGGGAGGCCGTCCGGTTCGCCGACGGCGTCCGTACTTTGGTTGCCGATGGTGTCACCCGGTTCGTCGAGCTGGGCCCGGACGCGGTGCTCGCCGCGCTCGTGCCGGACTGCGCCGGTTCGGCCGAGGTGAGCGTGGGATCCCTGCTGCGCAAGGGACACGACGAGGAGCGGTCGCTGCTGACCGCGCTCGCCGGGCTGCACACCGCCGGCGCCGACGTCGACTGGGCCGCCGTGCTCGGCGACGGGAGGCGCGTCGAACTGCCGACGTACGCGTTCCAGCGCGAGCGGTACTGGCTGGCCGCCCCGGCCGCGCCCGGCGACGTCACCGGCGCCGGCCTCAGCGAACCGGGGCACCCGCTCCTGGGCGCGTCGGTCGCGCTGGCCGGATCGGACGGCGTGCTGTTCACGAGTCTGCTGTCGGCGTCCAGCCACCCGCTGCTGGCGCAGCACGTCGTGCTCGGCAGCGTGCTGCTGCCCGGGACGGCGTTCATGGAGCTGGCCGTGCACGCGGCGGACAAGGTCGGCTGCGAACGCGTCGAGGAGCTGACCCTCGCGGCGCCGCTGGTGCTGCCGGAGACCGGCGGCGTCCGGCTGCAGGTCGTCGTCGGCGGCCCGGACCGGTTCGGCAGCCGCTCGATCGACATCTACTCCCGCGCCGGCGACGCCATGGAGGACGAACCCTGGACCACGCACGCGACCGGTACCCTCGCCGCGGCGCCTGCTCCGGCCGCCGGTGACCTGACCGGGACGTGGCCGCCGCCGGGCGCCGAGCCGATCGATCTCGACGGGCTCTACGACCGCATCGCCGAAAACGGGTTCGACTACGGGCCCGCCTTCCAGGGGCTGCGCCGGGCGTGGCGCGCCGGCGACGAGATCTTCGCCGAAGTCGGCCTGCCCGAGCCGGAGGTTTCCGAAGCCGGCCGCTTCGGCCTGCACCCCGCGCTGCTGGATGCCGCTTTGCACACCGTCGCGCTGCGCGACGAAAGCCGCGCGGTCCTGCCGTTCGCCTGGGCCGGGGTGACCCTGCACGCCGGCGGCGCGTCGGCGCTGCGGGTGCGCGTCACCGGGCAGGGCGACGACACGGTCGCCCTGGCGGTGGCCGACCAGGACGGGCTGCCGGTGGCCACCGTCGGCTCGCTGACGCTGCGGCCGGTGTCGGCCGAGCAGCTCGACGTCGCGCGGTCGGCGTACCACGAGTCGCTGTTCCGGGTGGGCTGGGTGATGGCCCCGATCACGCCGGTCAGCCACTCGGCGGCCGAACGCTGGGCCGTCGTCGGGTCGGACGTCGGGGTCCGCGTCACCAAGGCGCTGGGGACCGCGGGCGTCCCGGTCGAGTCCTATCCGGACTTCGACGCGCTCGAAGCGGCCGTGGTGGCGGGCGATCCGGTGCCCGAGGTGGTCGTGGTGACCAGCGGCCCGCACGACGACGAGGACGTCACGCGCGCGGTCCGGACCGCCACCCACGGCGCGCTGGAGCAGGTGCAGGAGTGGCTGGCGAGCGACCTGTTCGCCGGCTCGCGGCTGGTGTTCGTGACGAAGGGCGCGATCGCGACCCGCGTCGGCGAAGGCATCACGGACCTGGCGACGGCGGCCGTCGTCGGCCTGGTCCGCTCGGCGCAGTCGGAGAACCCCGGCCGGTTCGTGCTGGTCGACCTCGATGACCGCGAAGTGTCGTATGCGGCCTTGCCGTCCGCCGTGGCTTGCGGCGAGCCGCACGTCGCGGTCCGGATCGGCGCGATCCAGGTGCCTCGCCTCGCCCGCGTCCCGGCGGCGAGCCCGGCGCCGGTCGCGGCATGGGACCCGGAAGGCACGGTGCTGATCACCGGGGCGACCGGGACGCTCGGCACTTTGGTCGCCCGGCACCTGGTGACCGCGCGCGGCGCGCGGCGGCTGGTGCTGACCAGCCGGCGTGGACCGGCGGCGGAAGGGGCTGCCGAGCTGGTTTCGGAGCTGACGGCGTGGGGCGCGGAGGTCACGATGGCCGCGTGCGACGTCGCCGACCGGGATTCCCTGGCGGCGCTGCTGGCGGCGATCCCCGCGGAGCACCCGCTGACGGCGGTGGTGCACACGGCGGGCGTCCTCGACGACGGCGTCGTATCGGCGCTGACGACCCGGCAGCTGGACACGGCGCTGCGGCCCAAGGTCGACGCGGCGTGGCACCTGCACGAGCTGACGGCGGGGATGAACCTGGCCGGGTTCGTGGTGTTCTCGTCGCTGGCGGGCACGTTCGGCGGCACGGGCCAAGCGAACTACGCGGCGGCGAACGCATTCCTCGACGCATTGGCGCATGTCCGCCGAGCGCAGGGGCTGCCGGCGTTGTCGTTGGCGTGGGGGTTGTGGGCCGAGCGCAGCGGCATGACGGGCAAGCTCGGCGAGGCGGACTTGTCCCGCCTGGCTCGCGGCGGCGTCGAGCCGATGCCGTCGGACGAGGGCCTGGACTTGTTCGACGTGGCGTGCGCGCTCGACGAGGCCGTGTTGCTGCCGGTTCGCCTGGTGGTGGAGGCGATGCGCGACCGGGTGGGCGAGGACGCGATCCCGGTGATCCTGCGCAGCCTGATCCGCACCCCGGTCCGCCGAGCGGTCCGCGCGGCCGCGGCCGACCCGGTGGACAGCTTGACCCACCGTCTGGCGGGAATGTCCGAAGCCGAGCGCGACGGAGCATTGCTGGACCTGGTCCGCACCCAAGCGGCAACGGTCCTGGGGTACGCGGGCCCGGACGCGATCGAGCCGGACCGCGGGTTCCTGGAGCTGGGCTTCGATTCGTTGAGCGCGGTGGAGCTGAGAAACCTCCTGGGAGCGGCAACGGGGTTGCGCCTCCCGGCGACGCTGCTGTTCGACTACCCATCGACGACGGTGCTGGTGGAGTACTTGAGGACAGAGCTGGTCCCGCACGTCCCGGCGGCGATCCTGCCGGCGCTGGCAGAGCTGGACCGGGTGGAGTTCGCGTTGCCGGAGCTGCTGTCGGATTCGCAAGCCCGGGCAACGTTGGGTTCGCGGTTGCAGGAGTTGTTGGCTCGGGTGAACGGCGCTTCGGCGGGGGTGACGGCGGTGGAGGAGAAGCTGGAGTCGGCAACGGACGACGAGATGTTCGCCCTGATCGACGAACTGGACCTCGACTAACCCGGCGGCCGTTCGACATCCGGGCGGCCGGTGGCAGAAGGGTCTGCCCGAGGCATGTAGGCAGCGCCCCGCAGGCCAGGTCGAGGTGCGCCCGGCCGACCGAGTTCCGCCGGCTGTCGAATTCGTTCGGGCTGCGCGAGCTGCGCTCGGTCGGTCGCGTCGGTCCTGCTGCCAGAGCGCCGTTCGTCGGGGCCGCGCGCCTGGCCGAGTTTCGCGCTGGCTGGTCGAGTTCGTTCGGGCTGCGCTCGTCGATCACGTTTTCCTGCTGACCGAGCCATGCAGACCGAGTCCACTCGCCCGGGCAAGTCCCGCCTCCGCCGGCCAACCCCCCGCCCCACCAACAGAATTCGACCGGTCCCTGGCAGGGGCCCGGCAAAGTCGGGGGCGGGCTGGACGTTTCGGCTGGCGCAGGTCGGCGGCCTCGCCAGCGGTTGTCTTGAAAGAGTCATTCAAGGCGCGGGGTCTTGAATGACTCCAAGACGTTCGACCTCCGCAAGTCGGCAGCAGAACGGCCTGTCCGAGGCATACCGACAGCGCCCCATCAGCCGGAAGAGAGCCCACCAGCCAAGCCCCTGGCTGATCGAGGTGCGGCCCGCCGGCAGCCCCGCCCCACCAACCGAACCCCACCCGTCCCTGGGGGCCTGACCCCGGTCCAGCCTATCGCCCACCCCCGACGAACCGCCCCGAAAAGCCAACCCACAAGCCCGGTTATCCACAACCACCCACCCCTGGGGACAACCCACCCCCCAACCGCCGACTTTAGGGGATTTGCCGGTCCCGCATGCGGTTCACTCGAGGCGACCACGCCGTGAACCCGGAGGTACCTGGTGGCACTGTCTGCCGATAAGGACAAGGACAAGGTCGTCGAAGCGCTCCGGGCGTCCTTGCGGGACAACAAGCGCCTGCGCGAACACAACGACCGGCTCACCGAAGCCGCCCGGGAACCCATCGCCGTCGTCGCCATGGGGTGCCGCTTTCCGGGCGGGGTCGCCGATCCCGACCAGCTCTGGGACCTCCTGAAGAACGGCACCGACGCCATCGGCGGCTTCCCCGCCGACCGGAACTGGACCGTCGCCGAACTCGCCGGCAGCAACACCGCCGAGGGCGGCTTCCTCGACAACGCCGCCGGCTTCGACCCCGGCTTCTTCGGCATCTCCCCGCGCGAAGCGCTCGCCATGGACCCCCAACAACGCCTCCTGCTCGAAGTCGCCTGGGAGACCTTCGAACGCGCCGGGCTGGACCGAGACGCCCTGAAGGCCAGCAGCACCGGCGTCTTCATCGGCTGCAGCAACCAGGCCTACGGCTCCACCGACCTCGACGCCCTCCCCGACGAAGTCCGCGGCCACCTCCTCACCGGCAGCGCCGTCTCGGTCGCCTCCGGGCGGCTCGCCTACACCTTCGGCCTCGAAGGCCCCACCGTCACCGTCGACACCGCCTGCTCGTCGTCCCTCGTCGCGCTGCACCTCGCCGTGCAGGCCCTGCGCGCGGGGGAGTGCTCGATGGCGCTCGCCGGCGGCGTCACCGTCATGGCCACGCCCGCCGTCTTCGTCGAATTCACCAGCCAGGGCGGGGTTTCCGCCTCCGGTCGGTGCCGGTCCTTCGCCGACACCGCCGACGGCACCGGCTGGGGCGAGGGCGCCGGCCTGCTGCTCGTCGAACGCCTTTCCGACGCGCGCAAGAACGGCCACCCGGTGCTCGCCGTCCTGCGCGGGTCCGCCGTCAACTCCGACGGCGCCTCCAACGGCCTCACCGCCCCCAACGGCCTTTCCCAGCAACGCGTCATCCGCGCCGCACTCGCCAACGCGGGCCTCGAACCGTCCGAAGTGGACGCTGTCGAGGCCCACGGCACCGGCACCACCCTCGGTGACCCGATCGAGGCGCAAGCCCTGCTCGCCACCTACGGACGCGACCGCGAACACCCGCTGCGGCTCGGCTCGATCAAGTCCAACATCGGGCACACCCAGGCCGCCGCCGGCGTCGCCGGCGTGATGAAAATGGTCCTCGCGCTGCGCCACGGCGAACTTCCGCGCACCCTGCACGTCACCGAGCCGTCCACACAGGTCGACTGGACACGCGGTTCGGTCGAGCTGCTCACCGAGCACACCCCCTGGCCCGAGACCGGTGGGCCCCGACGCGCCGGCGTCTCGTCGTTCGGCGTCGGCGGCACCAACGCCCACGTCGTCCTCGAGGCCGCCGAGCCCACGCCGGAAGAAACCCCAACGCCACAAGGCCCGACGGCTTGGGTGCTCTCCGCCCGCACCGCCGAGGCCATACGCGCACAGGCCGACCTGCTGCGCAAAACTGTCCAAGACGAGCCACGCGACATCGGCCTGACACTCGCTACCCGCACCGCCTGGGAACACCGCGCCGCCGTGGTCGGCGACACCGTCGAGGAACTGGTCCGCGGCCTGGACGCGGTCGCGGACGCGACGCCGTCGGCCGAGGTGGTCCGCGGCGTCGCCGCACCGCCGGGCAAGACCGCCTTCGTCTTCCCCGGCCAAGGCGCCCAGTGGGCCGGGATGGCCGTCGACCTCCTCAGGGAGTCCCAGGTCTTCGCCGCGCGCCTAGTCGAATGCGAGACAGCCCTATGGTCCTATGTGGACTGGAACCTGACCGACGTTCTGGGCGACACCGAGGCCTTGGAACGGGTCGACGTCGTGCAACCGGCCTCCTGGGCCGTGATGGTCTCCCTCGCCGCGCTCTGGCAGTCGGCGGGCGTGCGCCCCGGCGCGGTCGTCGGGCACTCCCAGGGCGAGATCGCCGCCGCCGTCGTAGCGGGTGCACTGTCCCTTGAGGACGGTGCTCGCGTAGTCGCACTGCGAAGCAAGCTCATCGCCGAGAAACTCGCAGGCAAGGGCGGGATGGCCTCCGTCGCGTTGCCCGAGACCGAGGTCACCGCAAAGCTGGACGAACGGATCAGCATCGCGGCGGTCAACAGCCCGGGCTCGGTCGTGCTGTCCGGCGAGCCGGCCGCACTCGACGAACTCGTCGAAACCTGCGCGGCCGAAGGCATCCGAGGCCGCCGCATCCCGGTCGACTACGCCTCGCACTCCGCGCACGTCGAGACCATCGAGGACGACCTCCTCGCCGCGCTCGCCCCCATCACTCCGCGCGAAGGAGAGATCCCGATCTACTCCTCGGTGCTCGGCGACTGGGCCGGCCCCCTGGACGCCGCGTACTGGTACCGCAACCTGCGCCGAACGGTCTTGTTCGACACGGCCGTGCGCGGCCTCGCCGAAGCCGGGTACACGACGTTCGTCGAGGTCAGCGCCCATCCCGTGCTCGCCGCGGCCGTCCAGGAAACCTTGGACGAGCCCGTCGTGGTCGGATCGCTGCGCCGGGGCGACGGCGGCTTGCCGCGCTTCCTGACGTCACTGGCCGAGCTGTGGACGCGCGGCACGGTCGTCGACTGGGCCCCGTTTTTCCCGGGCGCGCGGCCGGTCGACCTGCCCACGTACCCGTTCCAGCGCGAACGCTACTGGCTGACCCCGGCCGATAAATCGGCCGCGGCCGACAGTGACTTCTGGTCCGCTGTGGACAGTGGCGACGCCGAAGCGCTCGCCGGTTCCCTCGACCTCGACGCGACGGCGCTCACCGACGTCCTGCCCGCCCTCGCCCAGTACCGCAAGCGCCGCCACGAACAGTCCGTTGTGGACGACTGGCGGTACCGGATCGCCTGGCGGCCTTCGACTCCACCCGAAGCGGACCTCTCCGGACGCTGGCTCGTCATCGCCCCGGCCGGCCATCCGGTCGCCGACCTCGTCGACGGCCTGGCCGCGCACGGCGCCGAGCCGATCCTGCTGACCGTCGAGCCCGGCGCCCCGCTCCCGGAGCTGCCCACCGAGGGCGTCACCGGCGTCCTGTCCTTGCTCGCCTTCGCCGACGACGGCCTCTACCGCACCGTCGAGCTGGTCCGGACGGTGGCCGCGCCGCTCTGGCTGCTGACCCGCGGCGCGGTGTCGACCGGCCGCTCCGATCGGCTGGCCGACCCGGAGCAGGCGCAGGTCTGGGGCCTCGGCCGGGTCGTGGCCCTCGAACACCCGGACCGCTGGGGCGGCCTCGTCGACCTGCCCGAGACGCTCGACGACCGCGCGCTCGGCCGCCTGGCCCGGGTACTCGCCGGAGCGAACGAAGACCAGGTCGCGATCTGCGCGGCGGGGGTGCTGGTCCGCCGCCTGGTCCCCGCGCCGCTCGGCACGCCGCGAGGGGAGTGGCGGACCAGCGGAACCGCGCTGGTCACCGGTGGCACCGGCGCGCTCGGCGCGCACGTCGCCCGCTGGCTGGCCGAAGCCGGCGCCGACCACCTGGTGCTGACCAGCCGTCGGGGTCCCGACGCGGACGGTGCCGCCGAGCTGCGCGAAGAGCTGACCGCGCTCGGTGTCGAGGTGACCATCGCCGCGTGCGACGTCGCCGACCGCGACGCCTTGGGCGCCCTGCTCACCGACGTCGAACCCCGCGTCGTCGTGCACGCAGCCGGGGTCGGCCGCTCGGCTCCACTGGCTGACTTGGACCGCGCCGAGGTCGCCGAGACGCTGCGCGCGAAGGTCGACGGCGCGAAGAACCTGGACGAACTCCTCGGCGACGTCGACGCGTTCGTGCTGTTCTCCTCCAACGCCGGCGTCTGGGGCGGCGGCGGCCAGGCCGCGTACGCCGCCGCCAACGCCCACCTCGACGCCCTCGCACAGCACCGCCGCGACCGCGGCCTGCCCGCGACGTCGGTGGCGTGGGGCGCGTGGGCCGGGCCGGGCATGACCGGTGACGGCTCCGGCGAGCAGCTGCGCCGCCGGGGTGTCCGAGCGATGGACCCCGCGCTCGCCCTCACCGCGCTGCGGCAGGCCCTGGCGGCCGACGAGACCTTCCTGTCCGTCGCGGACATGGACTGGACGCGGTTCGCGCCCGCCTTCACCGCCGCCCGCCCCCGGCCGCTGCTCGACGAGCTGCCCGAAGTCCGCCGGATCCTCGAGGAAACCGCGGCCCCGGACGCACCCGCCCAGCAGTACCTTTCCGGGCTGAGCGAGTCCGCGCGGGCCGACGCGCTGCTCGACCTCGTCCGCGCCGAAACCGCCGCCGTGCTGGGCTACCCTGGACCCGGCTCGGTCGAGCCCGACCGGGCCTTCCGCGACCTGGGCGTCGATTCCCTGATCGCCCTCGAAGTGCGCAACCGGCTCGTCGCGGCGACCGGGCTCAAGCTGCCCGCCGTCGTGCTGTTCGACCACCCGGACCCGCGGCGGCTCGCCGCGAGGCTGGGGCACGAGCTGATCGACGCCGACCCCGTGGCGGCCGAGCAGCTCGTGTCCCGGGCGGACACCGAAGACCCGATCGCCATCGTGTCCATGGCCTGCCGCCTGCCCGGGGACGTGCGGTCGCCGGAGGACCTGTGGAACCTGGTCGTGGCCGGCGCCGAGGGCCTGTCACCGTTCCCGGTCAACCGCGGCTGGGACCTCGACGGCGTGGGCGGGTTCGTCCACGACGCCGACGAGTTCGACGCCGCCTTCTTCGGCATCTCACCCCGGGAAGCCCTGGCCATGGACCCGCAGCAGCGGCTGCTGCTGGAAAGCGCCTGGGAGGTCTTCGAACGCGCCGGCCTCGACCCGCGCTCGCTGCGCGGCAGCGCCGCCGGGGTGTTCGTCGGCTGCGGCACCCAGGGCTACGCGACCGGCCACACCGAAGCGCCCGAAGAGGTCGAGGGCCACCTGCTCACCGGGAACGCCGGTGCCGTCGTGTCCGGCCGGGTGTCCTACGTGCTCGGTCTGGAAGGCCCGGCGGTCACCGTCGACACGGCGTGCTCGTCGTCGCTGGTGGCGTTGCACCTGGCCGCGCAGTCGGTCCGCTCCGGCGAGTCGTCGATGGCGATCGCCGGTGGCGTCACGGTGATGGCGACGCCCGGCGCGTTCCAGGAGTTCGGCAGGCAGGGCGGCCTGGCCGGCGACGGCCGGTGCAAGGCCTTCGCCGACGCCGCCGACGGCACCGGCTGGGGCGAGGGCGTCGCGCTGGTGCTGGTCGAGCGCCTCTCGGACGCACAGCGGCTCGGCCACCCGGTACTCGCGCTGCTGCGCGGCTCGGCGATGAACCAGGACGGCGCGTCCAACGGCCTGAGCGCCCCGAACGGCCCGTCCCAGCAACGCGTGATCCGCGCGGCGCTGGCGAACGCGGGCCTTGCACCGTCCGATGTGGACGCCGTCGAGGCGCACGGGACGGGCACGAGCCTGGGCGACCCGATCGAGGCCCAGGCGCTGCTGGAGACCTACGGCCGGGACCGCGAGCAGCCGCTCTGGCTCGGCTCGGTGAAGTCGAACCTGGGCCACACGCAGGCGGCGTCCGGTGTCGTCGGCGTGCTCAAGATGGTGCTGGCGATGCGGGGCGGGACACTGCCGAAGACGCTGCACGTCGACCAGCCGTCGACGCGAGTCGACTGGACGGCGGGCGAGGTCCGGCTGCTGACCGAGGCGCGGCCCTGGCCGTCCGGCGACCGGCCGCGCCGCGCGGGCGTGTCCTCGTTCGGGGTCAGCGGCACCAACGCCCACGTCATCATCGAGGAACCACCGGCTGTTCCCACTGTCCACAATGACCCGCAATCCGGTGTGGTGCCGTGGGTCCTGTCCGGACGGACCGAGCAGGCCGTCCGCGACACCGTCCGCCGACTCACGACCGTGGACGCCGACCGTCTGGACATCGCGTTCGCGCTGGCCGCGCGTTCGACGTTCGAGTACCGGGCCGTGCTCGTGGGCGACGACCTCGACTCGTCCCCGCTCGCTCCGGCCGAGCCCGGGAAGACGGCGTTCCTGTTCTCCGGCCAGGGTTCGCAGCGGGTCGGGATGGGCGCTGAGCTGTACGAACGGTTCCCGGTGTTCGCCGAGGCCTTCGACGCGGTGTGCGTGCACCTCGACGCCGAGCTGGACCGCCCGTTGCGCGAGGTCGTCTTCGGCGATGCCGGACTTCTTGATCAGACCGGCTACACCCAGCCCGCGCTGTTCGCCGTCGAGGTGGCGTTGTTCCGGCTGCTGGAGTCCTGGGGCGTGCTCCCGGACCACGTGGCCGGGCACTCGATCGGCGAGCTGGCCGCCGCGCACGTCGCCGGCGTGCTGTCCCTCGAGGACGCGTGCACGCTGGTCGCCGCGCGGGCGAGCTTGATGCAGGCGCTTCCCGCGAGTGGGGCGATGCTGGCCGTACAGGCCACCGAGGACGAGGTCGCCGCCGTCCTGGACGACGGCGTGAGCCTGGCCGCGGTGAACGGGCCCGAGGCCGTGGTGGTTTCGGGCGACGTCGACGCGGTCGAACGGCATTTCGCGGGACTGGGTCGCAAGGTCCGCAGGTTGACGGTCTCGCACGCGTTCCACTCGGCGGCGATGGACCCGATGCTGGCGGAGTTCGCCCGCGTGGCCGGTCGGCTGACCTACACCACACCGAAGATCCCGTTGGTGTCCACAGTGTCCGGTCACCTCGCCGGAGACGAAGTCCTGAACCCGGAGTACTGGGTGCGCCAGGTGCGCGAGACCGTCCGGTTCGCCGACGCCACGCAGACCCTCGCCGGACTCGGCGTCACACGGGCGCTCGAACTCGGCCCCGACGGCGTGCTCTCGGCCATGGCCGCCTTCCCGTCGGTGCCGGTGCTCCGCAAGGACCGCGCCGAGTATCCGAGCCTGCTCACCGCGCTGGCCGACGCACACACCCGCGGCCACACCGTCGACTGGAACGCGGTCCTGCGCGCGGCGCACCCCGGGTACGTCCCTCGCACGGTCGCCTTGCCGACCTACCCGTTCCAGCGCACGCGGTTCTGGCTGGAGAACCGGTCGTCGCACCGGCCGTCGCCGATCGGGGAGTACGAAGTCACCTGGCAGACCATCGCCGACCCGGGCGAGGCCACACTGCCCGGAAACTGGCTGGCGGTAGTGCCCACCGGCGCCGACCCGCACCTTCTGGAGGACGTACTCGAGGTCGCCTCCGGAGACGACCGGGCGTCGATCGCCGCGCGCCTGCGGGGCCGGGACGTCACCGGCGTAGTGTCCACTTTGGACGTCCAAGGTCAGCTCGCGCTGGTCCAAGCGCTCGGGGACGCGGGGATCGACGCGCCGCTGTGGTGCGTCACCCGCGGCGCGGTCGCCGCGGCCGAGGGCGACGTGCCGGATCCGGCACAGGCGATGGTCTGGGGGCTCGGGCGCACCGTCGCCCTGGAACACCCGCACCGCTGGGGCGGCCTCGTCGACCTGCCCGCCGACGAGTCCGTGCCCGCCTGCCTCCACGCGATCCTCGGCGGCGCGACCGGGGAAGACGAGGTCGCCCTCCGCGGGGCCGCGGTGCTGGCCCGGCGGCTCACCCGTCGCGCGGCCCGTCCGGGGACGCCGTGGCAGCCGAGCGGCACCGTCCTGGTCACCGGCGGCACCGGCGCCCTCGGCCGGCACGTCGCCCGCTGGCTGGCCGGCGCCGGCGCCGAGCACCTCGTCCTGACCAGCCGCCGCGGCCCCGACGCCCCCGGTGCGGCCGCCCTGCGCGAAGAGCTGACCGCGCTCGGCGCCCGGGTCGACGTCCTGGCCTGCGACGGCACCGACCGCGCGGCGCTCGCCGCGACCTTGGAGACCGTCGGCGAACTCACCGCCGTCGTGCACACCGCCGGGGTGCTGGCGGACGGCGTGCTCGAAGCCCTCACCCCGGAGCGGCTCGCCGAGGTCGTCGACGCCAAAGCCGTCGCGGCCCGGAACCTGCACGAACTGACCGCCGGGCACCCGCTAAAAGCGTTCGTCCTGTTCTCCTCCTGCGCGGGCACCTTCGGCGCGGCCGGGCAGGGCAACTACGCGGCCGCGAACGCCTATCTCGACGCGCTCGCCGAGCAGCGCCAGGCCCAGGGACTGGCGGCGACGTCGGTCGCCTGGGGACCGTGGGCCGACGGCGGGATGGCCACGGCCGCGGCCGCCGAGGAGCACCTCAGCCGCACCGGCCTCGTCCCGCTGCGGCCCGACCGGGCGATCACCGCACTGCGGGCCGCGGTCGAGAGCGGCGGCGCGGCCGTCACCGTCGCCGACGTCGACTGGGACCGCTTCGCGGCCGCGCTCACCGCGCACCGCCCGAGCCCGCTGCTCGCCGACCTCCCGGACGTCCGGCCCGCGGCGCCCACGGATTCCCTCCTGGACAAGCTCGCCAACTCAGGCGACGCGGAGAAGCTGCTGCTCAAGGTGGTGCGCGAGCAGGTGGCGTTCGCGCTCGGCCACCGCTCGGCCGACGACGTCCCGGCCGGCCGGACCTTCAAGGAGCTGGGGTTCGACTCGCTGACCGCGGTCGAGCTGCGCAACCGCCTCGACACCGCGACCGGGCTGCGGCTCCCGGCCACGCTCGCGTTCGACTACCCGACCGCGACCGCGCTGGCGGCCTACCTCCGCGCCGAACTGCTGGGCGCGGTCGACGAAGCACCGGCGTCGGTCGCCCGGAACACCGACGAGCCGATCGCCATCGTCGGGATGAGCTGCCGCTTCCCCGGCGGGGTGCGCAACCCGGACGAACTCTGGGCCCTGCTCGCCGAGGGCCGCGACGCCATCACGGAGTTCCCGGCCGACCGCGGCTGGGACACCGCCGCGCTCTACGACCCCGACCCCGACCACGCGGGGACGACGTACGTCCGCGAAGGCGGGTTCCTGGCCGCCGCCGACCGGTTCGACGCCGAGTTCTTCGGGATCTCACCCCGCGAGGCGCTGGCCATGGACCCGCAGCAGCGGCTCCTGCTGGAGGCGTCCTGGGAGGCCCTGGAGCAGGCGGGCATCGACCCGCTGTCGGTGCGCGGCGAGCCCGTCGGGGTGTTCGCTGGGACCAACGGGCAGGACTACACCGCCGCCCTGCACTTCGGCGAAGAGAGCGTCGACGGCTACCTCGCCACCGGCAGCGCGGGCAGTGTCCTTTCCGGACGGATCGCCTACGAGCTCGGCCTCGAAGGCCCGGCGATGACGGTCGACACGGCGTGCTCGTCGTCGCTGGTCGCGCTGCACCTGGCCGCCCAGTCGCTGCGGGCGGGCGAGTGTTCGCTGGCCCTGGCCGGCGGGGTGACGATCATGTCGACGCCCGGGCTGTTCGTCGAGTTCAGCCGGCAGCGCGGGCTGGCACCGGACGGGCGGTGCAAGGCGTTCGCCGACACCGCCGACGGCACCGGCTGGGGCGAAGGCGTCGGCGTCGTGCTCGTCGAACGGCTCTCCGACGCCCGCCGCCACGGCCACCCCGTGCTGGCGATCGTGCGGGGTTCCGCGGTCAACCAGGACGGCGCGTCCAACGGGCTCACCGCGCCCAACGGGCCGTCGCAGCAGCGGGTCATCCGGGCGGCGCTGGCGAACGCCGGCGTGGAACCGTCCGATGTGGACGCTGTCGAGGCGCACGGCACCGGCACGACCCTGGGTGACCCGATCGAGGCGCAGGCGCTGCTGGCGACGTACGGGCGGGACCGCGAAGAGCCGCTGTGGCTGGGCTCGATCAAGTCCAACGTCGGCCACACGCAGGCCGCGGCCGGGGTCGCCGGCGTGATCAAGATGGTGTTGGCCCTGCGCCACGGCGTGCTGCCGGCGACGTTGCACGTCGGCGAGCCGTCGCGGCACGTCGACTGGGACAGCGGCGCGGTGTCGCTGCTGACCGAGCAGCGGCCGTGGCCCGAGCGGGAAGGTCCGCGCCGGGCCGGGATCTCGTCGTTCGGGGTCAGCGGCACGAACGCGCACATCATCGTCGAGCAGCCGCCAGACCGCCCCGACGTGGCGCTCGATGCGCCCAGCGGCTCGGGGCCGGTGCCGTGGGTGCTGTCGGGCCGGTCCGAAGCGGTGGTCCGTGACCGCGCCGCCGCCCTGGCCGAGGTGCCCGGGAGCGTCGCGGAGATCGCGTGGTCGCTGGTGCGCACCCGCTCGACTTTCGAACACCGGGCGGTCGTCCTTGCCGACCACCGCGACGGGGTGCGCGAGCTGGCCGTCGACGCCCCGGGGTCGTCCGTGGTCACCGGCACGGCCGGGGCCGCGGGGGAGACGGTGTTCGTCTTCCCCGGCCAGGGCGCGCAGTGGGCGGGCATGGCCGTCGGCCTGCTCGGCGAGCCCGTCTTCGCGGACCGGCTCGCCGAATGCGCCGCGGCGCTGGAGCCGTACGTGGACTGGTCGCTGACCGATGTCCTCGGCGACGAGGCGGCCCTGGAACGGGTCGACGTGGTGCAGCCCGCGTCGTGGGCCGTGATGGTGTCGCTGGCCGCGTTGTGGCGCTCGGCCGGCGTCGAACCCGACGCCGTCGCCGGGCACTCGCAGGGCGAGATCGCGGCCGCGGTCGTCGCGGGCGGACTGTCCCTCGAGGACGGTGCGAAGGTCATCGCGCTACGCAGCAAGACGATCGCCGCCGGCCTCGCGGGCCACGGCGGCATGGCCTCGGTCGCGCTCGACGCCGGACGCGTCTCGGAGCTGCTGCCGGACGGGGTTGCGATCGCGGCCTACAACAGCCCGGCGTCGACAGTGGTGTGCGGCGACCCGGCGGCCTTGGATGAGTTGATCGCCCACTGCGCGGAGCAGGACATCCGCGCCCGGCGCATCCCGGTCGACTACGCCTCCCACTCGAGCTATGTGGAAGGCATCCGCGACGAGCTCCGCGAGGTCCTCGCGGGCCTGCGGCCGCGCACGGGCGACATCCCGTTCTACTCCGCGGTGACCGCCGAACCGGTCGACACCGCCACCCTCGACGGCGGCTACTGGTACCGGAACCTGCGCGAGCCGGTCCGCTTCCTCGACACGACCCGGACGCTCATCGAGCGCGGGCACCGGTTCTTCGTCGAGGTCAGCGCGCACCCGGTGCTGCTCAGCGCGGTCCAGGAGACCCTCGACGACACCCCCGGCGTCGTCGTCGGAACGCTGCGTCGCGCCGAAGGTGACCCGCGCCGCTTCCTGGCCTCGGTCGCCGAGCTGTGGACGCAGGGGCACACCGTCGACTGGACGGCCTTCGTGCCCGAGACTCGCACGATCAGCTTGCCCACCTACCCGTTCCAGCACCGGCGTTACTGGCCGAAGCCTGCGCAGCCCGCGGCGCCGGCCGGCGACCCGCTCGACGAGCGGTTCTGGGAGGCGGTGGAACGCGAGGACGTGACGTCGCTCGCCGGCACCCTCGCGATCGCGCCGGAACCCCTCGGCGACGTCCTGCCCGCCCTCGCGTCCTGGCGGCGCAACCGGCTCGAACAGTCCACTGTGGATGGTTGGCGTTACCGGATCACGTGGAAGCCCCTGGCGACAGACGAACGGCCCCTCGAAGGCACCTGGCTGCTCGTCGCGCCGGAAAGCGACCACGCCTGGGTCGACGCGGCCCGGCTGACCGTCGAGGACGCGGGCGCCACCGTCGTCCCAATGGCCGTCGGCGACACTGACCGCGCCACGCTCGGCAAGCGCCTGGTCGACCTCGCCCCCGTGGACGGCGTGCTCTCGCTGCTGGCGCTCGACCCGGCGGGGCAACGCGGGGTCGCGAACACCCTGCTCCTGACCCAGGCGCTCGGCGATGCCGGAATCGCGGCCCCGCTCTGGCTCGCCACGGCGGGCGCGGTCGCCACCGGCCGCGGCGACGTACTCACCGACGCCGGCCAGGCCCAGGTCTGGGGCCTCGGCCGGGTCATCGGCCTGGAACACGCCGACCGCTGGGGTGGCCTGATCGACCTGCCCGAGACGACGGACGAGCGCGACCGGCGGCGGCTGGCCGGGCTCCTCGCCGCGGCGGGAGACGAAGACCAGGTCGCCGTCCGGACGTCCGGGGTGCTCACCCGCCGCCTGGTCCCCGCCCCGCTCGGCGACGGCGCTCCGGCCCGCGACTGGCGGCCGTCCGGCACCGTGCTGATCACCGGCGGCACCGGCGGGGTCGGCGCGCACGTCGCCCGCTGGCTAGCCGGCCGCGGGACACAACGCCTGGTACTCACCAGCAGGCGTGGTGAAGCGGCGCCGGGCGCGACCGAACTCCGCGACGAACTGGCCGGGCTCGGCGCCGAGACGACGATCGCCGCCTGCGACGTCGCCGACCGAGCGGCCCTCAAAACGCTGCTCGACGAGCTGGCCGAAGCGGGTACGCCCGTCCGGGCCGTGTTCCACGCGGCCGGGATCGTCCAGGGCACCGCGCTGGACGACACCGACCTCGCCGAGTTCGCCGAGGTGGTGGCGGCCAAGGTCGACGGCGCCACGCACCTCGACGAGCTCCTGGACGACGTCGACGCGTTCGTCCTGTTCTCCTCCAACGCCGGCGTCTGGGGCAGCGGCGGGCAGGGCGCCTACGCGGCGGGCAACGCGTTCCTCGACGCACTCGCCCAGCGCCGCCGCGACCGCGGGCGCACCGCGACCTCGATCGCGTGGGGCGCGTGGCGCGGCGCGGGCATGGCGGGCGACAACGACGCCGAGGAACACCTGCGCCGCCGCGGCGTCGGTGCGATGCCCCCGGAACGGGCGCTGCTCGCGCTGGGCCAGGCGCTCGACCGCGACGAAACCGTGCTCACCGTCGCCGACGTCGACTGGGACCGGTTCGTCCGGGGCTTCACCGCCGCGCGGCCGCGGCCGCTGCTCGACGACCTGCCCGCGGTCCGCCGGGCCCTCGACGCCCAGCGCTCCGAACCGGAGGCGACACCGGAGTCGTTCACCAGCCGGCTGACCGGCCTGCCGCCGGTCGAGCAGGAGCGCGTGGTCCTGGATCACGTCCGCGACGCCATCGCCCGGGTCCTCGGGCACTCCGGTGCCGGCGAGGTCGACGCGCACCGGCCGTTCAAGGAGCTCGGCTTCGACTCCCTGACCGCGGTGGAGCTGCGCAACCGCCTGCGCGCGGCGACCGGGCTGAAGCTGCCGGCCACCCTCGTCTTCGACCACCCGACGCCGTCGGCGCTGGCCGGGTTCCTGCTTTCGGCGCTGGCCGGCGAAGAAGCCTCGGTCTTGACGGAGCTCGACCGGATCGAAGCGCTGGTTTCAGGGGTTTCCCCAGAGGATGCCGCCTTTGGTCAAATCACCAGCCGCCTTCGCACCATGCTGGACAAGCTGGGGGAAGCGCGGGCGCCTGACGGCCGTCCCGGGGTCGCCCAGCAGCTCGAAGCCGCGACGGACGACGAGATCTTCGACTTCATCCACCGGGAGCTCGGCAGGTCGTGACGACGCGGCGCCGAGAAAAACGCACGAGGACCACAGGCGAGGGCGCTGGTGAACGAAGACAAGCTCCGGGACTACCTGAAGTGGGTCACGACCGACCTCGCCGAGACCCGGCAACGCCTCCAGGAGCTGGAGGCGGGGGAGAAGGAGCCGATCGCGATCGTCGCGATGGGCTGCCGGTTCCCCGGCGGCGTGACCTCCCCGGAGGAGCTTTGGGACCTCGTCGAGAGCGGCGCCGACGCGATGACGCCGTTCCCGGCGGACCGCGGCTGGGACACCACCGGCGGCGACTACGCGCGCACGGGCGGGTTCGTCGACACCGCCACGACGTTCGACCCGGCGTTCTTCGGCATCAGCCCGCGCGAGGCGCTCGCCACCGACCCGCAGCAGCGGCTCCTGCTCGAAGTGTCGTGGGAGGTCTTCGAACGCGCGGGCATCGACCCCGGCACGCTCGCCGGGACTTCGGCCGGGGTCTTCGTCGGCTCGACGCCGTCCGGGTACGGCGTCGGCAGCGAGACCGACGAGGTCGCCGGCCACCTGCTCACCGGCAACGCGGGCAGCGTCCTGTCCGGCCGCCTCGCCTACAGCTACGGCCTGGAAGGTCCCGCCGTCACCGTCGACACGGCGTGCTCGTCGGCGCTGGTCGCGCTGCACCTCGCCTGCCAGGCCCTGCGCAAGCGCGAGTGCTCCCTTGCCCTGGCCGGCGGCGCGACGATCATGTCGACCCCGGCCGTCTTCCTCGAGTTCGCCCGCCAGGGTGGGCTGGCCGGCGACGGCCGGTGCAAGCCGTTCGCCGAAGCCGCCGACGGCACCGGCTGGGGCGAGGGCGTCGGCCTGCTGCTGCTGGAGCGCCTGTCCGACGCGCGGCGCCGCAACCACCCGGTGCTCGCCGTGGTCGAGGGCTCGGCCGTCAACTCCGACGGCGCGTCCAACGGCCTCACCGCGCCGAACGGCCCGTCGCAGCAGCGCGTCATCCGCGCGGCACTGGCCGCCGCCGGGCTGTCACCGTCCGATGTGGACGTCGTCGAAGCGCACGGCACCGGCACCACCCTCGGCGACCCGATCGAGGCGCAGGCGCTGCTGGCCACCTACGGGCAGCACCGCCCGGCGGACCGGCCGCTGCGCGTGGGCGCGGTGAAGTCCACCATCGGGCACACCCAGGCCGCCTCCGGCGCGGCCGGCGTCATCAAGATGGTCCTCGCCCTGCGGCACGGGCACCTCCCGCGGACCCTGCACCTGGACGCGCCGACGTCCCACGTGGACTGGTCGGCCGGCGCCGTCGAGCTGCTGGCCGAGCCGATGCCGTGGCCGGAGCGGGACGAGCCCCGCCGGGCCGGGGTGTCCGCGTTCGGCGTCAGCGGCACCAATGCCCACGTCCTGCTGTCGGAAGCACCCGCGGCCGACGAGACCGACGAGCCGCCGGTCGTGACGGGGCTGCTGCCGTTCCTGGCTTCCGCGCGCGGAGCGGCTGCGTTGCGGGAGCAGGCCGCAAGCCTCAAGTCCGTTGTGGACTGTGCGCACTTGCCGGACCTCTCGTGGTCGCTGGCCACCGGCCGGGCGGCCCTCGACGACCGCGCGGTCATTCTCGCCGAGGACCGTGCCGAGCTGCTGCGCGGCCTCGACGCCCTCGCCGCGGACGGCGTCGCGCCCGGCCTGGTGCGCGGCACGGTCCAGCCCGGAAAGCTGGCTTTCCTCTTCACCGGCCAAGGTTCCCAGCGAGCCGGGATGGGCGCGGAGCTGCGCGCCCGGTTCCCGGTGTTCGCCGCGGCCTTCGACGAGGTGTGCGCGGAGTTCGACCGGCACCTCGACCGTCCACTGCGGACGGTGATCGCGTCGGGCGAGCACCTCGACGAGACGGCCTACACCCAGCCCGCGTTGTTCGCGGTCGAGGTGGCGCTCTACCGGCTGGCCGAGTCCTGGGGGTACGTCCCGGACTACCTGCTCGGCCATTCGATCGGCGAGCTGGTCGCCGCGCACGTTGCCGGGGTCCTGGCGCTGGCCGACGCGTGCACGCTGGTCGCCGCCCGCGGCCGGCTCATGCAGGCGCTGCCCGCCGGCGGCGCGATGGCGGCCGTCCAAGCGGCCGAAGACGAGATCGACCTGGTCGACGGCCTCTCGATCGCCGCCGTCAACGCCCCCGGCTCGCTGGTCCTGTCGGGCGACGAGGACGTCGTGCTGGCCGCGGCCGGGCACTTCGCCGGGCTCGGCCGCAAGACCAAGCGCCTCGACGTCTCGCACGCGTTCCACTCCGCCCGCATGGACGGCATGCTCGCCGAATTCCGGCGGGTCCTCGATGGGCTCACGTTCCACCCGCCGAAGATCGCGGTCGTTTCCAACGTCACCGGTACCCTCGCCGACCGGCTGACCTCGCCGGACTACTGGGTTTCGCACGTCCGCGAGGCCGTGCGGTTCGCCGACGGCATCGGCTGGCTGCGCGACGCGGGCGTGACCGGGTTCCTCGAAGTGGGTCCCGACGGCGCGCTCGCCGCGCTCGCCCAGGAATGCCTGTCCGACGGCGCCGCCGTCGCCGCGCTGCTGCGCCGCGACCGTCCGGAGCCACAGGCCGCGCTGACCGGCCTGGCCCGGCTGCACGTGTCCGGTCACGGGCCCGACTGGTCGGCCGTCCTGCCCGGCGGCCGCTGGATCGACCTGCCGACGTACCGCTTCCAGCGGCAGCGCTACTGGCTGGAGCCGTCGCCCGCGACCGGAGCCGGGGACGACGCCTTCTGGTCCGCCGTGGACACCGGCACCCTCGCCGACGTGCTGAACCTGCCGGCCGACGCGGTCGGCGAGCTGCTGCCCGCCCTGTCGGCCTACCGCGCCCAGCGGCAAGAGAAGTCCACTGTGGACGCCTGGCGCTACGGGATCGGCTGGACACCGGTGCCGACCACACCGGCCCCGCTCACCGGCACGTGGCTGGCCGTCGTTCCGGAGGGTTTCACGTCACCGGTGCTCGACGCACTGGTGAGCCGCGGGTTCGTCCCCGTGACGCTCGACCGGCTGCCGGAGCACGCCGACGGTGTCCTTTCGCTGCTGGCTCTGGACGGCGAGACCTCCACGACTCTCCTTCGCACCATCGAGCTGGTCCGCGGTGCGGCCGCCCCCGTCTGGGTCGCCACCCGGGGTGCGGTCTCCACCGGGCAGTCCGACCCGCTGCGCGCCCCCGAGCAGGCGCCGCTGTGGGGCCTCGGCCGGGTAGCCGCGCTGGAGTACCCGCAGCGCTGGGGCGGCCTGGTCGACCTGCCCGCCGACCTGGACGACCGCGCCCTCGACCGGCTGGCGGCCGTCCTGACCTCGGGCGAAGACCAGGTGGCGCTGCGTGCCTCGGGTGTCTTCGGTCGCCGATTGCGGCGGACCACCGGCCCGGCCGCCGAGCCGTGGTCGCCCGCCGGGACCGTGCTGATCACCGGAGGTACCGGCGCGCTGGGCGCGGTCGTCGCGCGCACGCTCGCCGAGGGCGGCGCCGACCACCTCGTGCTGGCCGGCCGCCGTGGCCTCGACGCCCCGGGCGCGACGGCGCTGCGGGACGAGCTGGCCGCGCTCGGCACCCAGGTCACCGTTGCCGCCTGCGACGTCGGCGACCGGGACGCCGTCGCCGGCCTCCTGGCCACGCTGCCCGACCTCGACGCCGTCATCCACACCGCCGGGGTCCTCGACGACGCCGTGCTCGACGGCGTTACCGCCGACCAGCTCGGCACCGTGTTCCGGCCCAAGCTCGACGCCGCCCGGCACCTCGACGAGCTGACCTGCGACCGCGAGCTGTCCGCGTTCGTCCTGTTCTCGTCGTTCGCGGGCAGCCTCGGCGCGGTCGGGCAGGCCGCCTACGCCGCCGCGAACGCCGGCCTCGACGCGCTGGCCGAGCAGCGCCGCGCCGCCGGGCTGCCCGCCACCGCCGTGGCCTGGGGCCCGTGGGGCGGCAGCGGCATGGCGGCCGACGACCTGGTCGCCGACCGGATGCGCCGGGGCGGCGTGCCGCCGATGGCGCCGCGCCTGGCCGTGGCCGCGTTGCGCCGCGCGATCGCCGGCGGGGAGCCGAACCCGATCGTCGCGGACGTCGACTGGGCGAAGTTCGTGCCCGGCTTCACCACCACCCGCCCCAGCCCGCTGCTCGGCGACCTGCCCGAAGCGCGGGACGCGATGACCACCCCCGACGAGCAGCCCCTTCTCGCGCGGCTGGCCGATCTGTCCACAGAGGACCAGCACGCGCTCCTGCTGGACGTCGTCCGCGCGCAGGCCGCCGCCGTGCTCGGCCATCCCGGACCGGAGGCGGTCGAGCCCGACCGGGCGTTCAAGGACCTCGGCGTCGACTCGCTGACCGCCGTCGAGCTGCGCAACGGCCTCGGCGCCGCGACCGGGCGCCCGCTGCCCGCGACGCTGGTGTTCGACTACCCGACCCCGGCCGCCGTCGCCACCTACCTGCGCGAAGAGCTGGCCGGAACCGCCGTGGCCCCGGCCGTCACGCGGTCCGCCGTCGTCGAGGACGAGCCGCTCGCCATCGTGTCCATGGCCTGCCGCCTGCCCGGCGGGGTCCGTTCGCCCGAAGACCTGTGGGACCTCCTGGCCGGCGGCCGCGACGCCGTCACCACCTTCCCGGACGATCGCGGCTGGCCCCTGGCCGACCTGTACCACCCGGACCGCGGCCACGAGGGCACCAGCTACACGCGCCACGGCGGCTTCCTCGACGGCGTGGCCGACTTCGATCCCGGCTTCTTCGGGATTTCGCCGCGTGAAGCGCTGGCGATGGACCCGCAGCAGCGGCTGCTGCTGGAGACGTCGTGGGAAACTTTCGAGCGCGCGGGCATCGATCCCTTGTCGCTGCGCGGTTCCCAGGTGGGTGTCTACATCGGAACCAACGGCCAGGACTACGCGGCTTTGCTGCGCGAGGCCGGCGAAGGCGGTTCGGAAGGCCATGCCGGGACCGGGAACGCCGGCTCGGTCGTCTCCGGCCGGATCTCCTACGTGCTGGGCCTGGAAGGCCCCGCCGTCACCGTCGACACGGCGTGTTCGTCGTCGCTGGTGGCGCTGCACTGGGCGGCGCAGTCGCTGCGCTCGGGCGAGTCGTCGATGGCGCTCGTGGGCGGCGTCACGGTGATGACGACGCCGGGCGCGTTCCTCGAGTTCAGCAAGCAGGGCGGCTTGGCCGAAGACGGCCGCTGCAAGGCGTTCGCCGACGGCGCGGACGGCACGGGCTGGGGCGAAGGCGTCGGGCTCATCCTCGTCGAGCGCTTGTCCGACGCCCGCCGCAACGGCCACCCGGTGCTCGCGCTGGTGCGCGGCTCGGCGGTCAACCAGGACGGCGCGTCGAACGGTTTGACCGCTCCCAACGGACCTTCGCAGCAACGCGTGATCCGCGCGGCGCTGGCGAGCGCGGGACTCCAACCGTCCGATGTGGACGCGGTCGAGGCGCACGGCACCGGGACGACCCTGGGTGACCCGATCGAGGCGCAGGCGCTCATCGCCGCCTACGGCCAGGACCGCGAGCGGCCGCTGTGGCTCGGTTCGCTGAAGTCCAACATCGGGCACACGCAGGCGGCGGCGGGCGTCGCCGGGATCATCAAGATGGTCCTCGCGCTGGGCCACGGCCTGCTGCCGAAGACGCTGCACGTCGACCGGCCGTCGCGGCACGTCGACTGGGACAGCGGCGCGGTGGCGTTGCTGACCGAAGCGCAGGCGTGGCCGGAGGACGCGGGTCCGCGGCGCGCGGGCGTGTCGTCGTTCGGCGTCAGCGGCACGAACGCCCACGTGATCCTCGAAGGCGTGCCCGCGGCCGAGTCTCCGGCGGCTCCGGGTGGTCTCGTGCCGTGGGTGCTGTCCGGCCGGTCCGAAGCCGCGCTGCGGGACGCCGCCCGTGACCTGCTGCGACTGCCGGACGCCGACGTCGCCGACGTGGCCGCCGGCCTGGCCGGACGCGCCGCGTTCGAACACCGGGCCGTCGTGTTCGGCGCGGACTTCGCCGAGCTGGCGACCGGCCTGGAAGCCCTCGTGGCGGGGGCGACGGCGGCGAACCTGGTCCACGGCGTGTCGTCGGCCGGCAAGTCGGCGTTCCTGTTCTCGGGCCAGGGTTCGCAGCGCGTCGGGATGGGCGCGGAGCTGTACGCGCGGTTCCCGGTGTTCGCGGACGCGTTCGACGCGATCTGCGCCCTGGTGGACTCGGCGTTGGACCGCCCGCTGCGCGAGGTCGTCTTCGGCGACGCGTCGCTCCTGGATGAGACCGGGTACACGCAGCCCGCGCTGTTCGCGGTCGAGGTGGCGTTGTTCCGGCTGCTGGAGTCGTGGGGCGTCCGGCCGGACTACGTTGCGGGTCATTCGATCGGTGAGCTGGCGGCCGCGCACGTCGCCGGGGTGCTGTCCCTTGAGGACGCGTGCCGATTGGTGGTGGCCCGGGCAAGCCTGATGCAGGCCCTGCCGACGGGTGGCGCGATGCTGGCCGTCCAGGCCACCGAGGACGAGGTTGCCGCGGTTCTTTGTGACGGCGCGAGTCTCGCCGCTCTCAACGGTCCACAAGCGACGGTGGTCTCGGGCGAAGTCGACGCGGTCGAGTCGATCGAACGGCACTTCGCCGGGCTGGGCCGCAAGGTCCGACGGCTCCCGGTGTCGCATGCGTTCCACTCGGCGCTGATGGACCCGATGCTGGACGCGTTCGCGGCGGTCGCCGACGACCTGACCTTCCATGCGCCGAAGATCCCGCTGGTGTCCACAGTGTCCGGTCGCCTGGCCGGCGACGAGATCCTGACGCCGGTGTACTGGGTGCGTCAGGTCCGTGAGCCGGTGCGGTTCGCGGACGCCGTCGGCGCGTTGGCCGGGCTCGGCGTGACCGGCTGCGTCGAGCTGGGCCCGGACGGCGTGCTCGCCGCGCTGGCGCAGGAAACCCTGCCCGCGACGGCGACGCTGCGCAAGGACCGGCCCGAGGAGCGCACGCTGCTCACCGCGTTGGGCCACCTCCACGTCGCCGGCCGCGGTCCGGACTGGACCGCGGTGGTGCCCCCGGCGAGGTTCGTCGTGCTGCCGACTTACCCGTTCCAGCGCGAGCGGTTCTGGCCCCGCATCAACGAGACCGCACCGGATACCGAATTCTGGACGGCGATCGAGCACGCCGACCTTTCGTCCACTCTGGACGCCACTGAACTGGCCATCCTGGAAACGGCGTTGCCGCTGCTCGCCCGATGGCACAGCGAGTCGTCCACTGTGGACAAGTGGCGGTACGCCGTGAACTGGCGGCCGCTGTCCGGGTCCGAAGGAGGAGTGCCGGGCACTTGGCTGCTGGTGCTTCCGGAGCACGGTGTCGAGCCGGACTTCCTCGAGACGCTGACCTCGGGCCTCGACTGCGTTCCCGCACGCCTGGCCGAACTGCCTGACGGCGACTTCGCGGGGGTGCTGTCGCTGCTCGCCTTCGACGAGCGCCCGGCACCGGACGCGCCCGCGATCTCGGCGGGGCTCGCGGCGACCCTGGAACTCGTCCAGGCACTCGATGGCACGGCGCCGCTGTGGTGCGCGACGTCGGGCGCGGTCTCGGTCGGCGGCGCCGACCCGGTCCGCAGCGCGACCCAGGCGGCGCTCTGGGGCTTCGGCCGCACCGCCGCCCTCGAACACGCCGACCGTTGGGGCGGTTTGGTCGATCTACCGGCCGTCCTGGACGACCGCGCGGTAGCCCGGCTTGCGGGCGTGCTCACCGGCACCGAGGATCAGGTCGCAGTCCGCGACGCCGCGGTTTTCGGCGCACGCCTGGACCGCGCGCCCGCTCGCGCGGGTGGTTCCTGGCGGTCGAGTGGGGTCGAAGTTCAGAACGCCGGCCCCGGCGCCGCCGCTCGCGCGGGTGGTTCGTGGCAATCAAGTGGCGTCGACGACCAGAGCGCCGACGCCGCCGCTGCACGTGCGGCCGGTCCGTGGCAGTCGAGTGGGATGGAGGATCGGACCGACGCCCCCGACCCTGCCTCGCGGCCGGACCGAGCACCTGCGTGGCGCCCACGCGGGACCGTGCTGATCACCGGCGGGACCGGGGCGCTCGGCGCCGAGGTCGCCCGCTGGTTGGCCCACGCCGGCGCCGATCACCTTGTCCTGACCTCCCGCCGCGGCCTCGACGCCCCCGGCGCGCCGGAACTACGTGACGAGCTGACAGCTCTCGGCGTCACCGTGACCGTCGCGGCCTGCGACGTCACCGGTCGCGGAGCCGTCGCCGAGCTGATCGACGGTCTCGACGGGCTGCGGGCCGTCGTGCACGCCGCCGGGGTTGCCCAGTCCGCGCCTCTCGCCGATCTCACTCCCGCTGAATTCGCCCGGTTCACCGCCGCCAAGCTCGCCGGTGCCGAGAACCTGGACGCCGTCCTCGGCGACCGCGAGCTCGACGCGTTCGTGCTGTTCTCCTCCATCGCGGGCGTCTGGGGCAGCGGTGGCCAGAGCGCCTACGCCGCCGCGAACGCCTACCTCGACGGCGTCGCCCACCGGCGCCGCGCGGCGGGCCTGGCCGCGACCTCGGTGGCCTGGGGCCCCTGGGCCGGCGGCGGCATGCTCGCCGACGAAGGCGCCGAAGACCACCTGCGCCGCCGCGGCCTCCGGCCCCTGGCCCCGGACCTGGCGATCGCCGCACTGCGCCAAGCCCTCGGTGCCGACGACATCGCCGTGACCGTGGCCGACGTCGACTGGACGCGGTTCGCGCCCGGCTTCAACGCGGTCCGTGCCAGCGCCCTGCTCGGCGACCTGCCCGAGGTCCGCGACGCCCTCGACGTCGCGGTCGAGGAAACCCCGCGCCGCGAACTGTCCGCCGACGAGCTGCTGGACCTCGTCCAGCGCGAGGCCGCGGCCGCGCTCGGGCACGCCGATCCGGCGTCCGTCGCCGTGGACCGGCCGTTCCGCGACCTCGGCTTCGACTCCCTGACCGCCGTCGAGCTGCGCAACCGTCTGAGCACGGTCACCGGCCTGAAACTGCCGTCGACGCTGGTCTTCGACCACCCGTCGGCCACCGTCCTCGCGGCCTTCCTCGTCGCCGAGCTGTCCGGCGGCGACGAGGAAATCCCGGTCCAGCGGGTCGAGGAGGTCGACGAACCGATCGCGATCGTCGGCATGAGCTGCCGCCTACCCGGCGGCATCGACTCGCCGGAGGACCTGTGGCGGCTGCTGGCCGACGGCGGCGACGCCATCTCGGCCTGGCCTGCCGACCGCGGCTGGGACGTCGAGGGCCTCTACGACCCCGACCCGGACGCCGAGGGCAAGAGCTACTCCCGCGACGGCGGCTTCCTCACCGGCGCCGGCGAGTTCGACGCCGCCTTCTTCGAGATGAGCCCGCGCGAGGCCCTCGCCACCGACCCGCAGCAGCGGCTGCTGCTCGAAAGCTCCTGGGAAGCCTTGGAACGCGCGGGCATCGACCCGCGGTCCCTCGCCGGGACCAGCTCCGGCGTGTTCGTCGGCGCGGGCGTCTCCGGCTACGCCGCGGGCCTGCGCGAAGCCCCCGAAGGCCTCGGCGGTCACCTGCTCACCGGCAACGCGGGCAGTGTCCTTTCCGGACGGATCGCCTACCACCTCGGCGTCGAGGGCCCGGCCGTCACGCTGGACACCGCGTGCTCGTCCTCACTGGTCGCGCTGCACCTCGCGGCCCGGTCCCTGCGGTCGGACGAGTGCTCCCTGGCCCTGGCCGGCGGGGTCGCGGTGATGGCCAACCCCGCCGCGTTCGTCGAGTTCAGCCGGCAGCGCGGCCTCGCGCCCGACGGCCGCTGCAAGGCGTATTCCGACGCCGCCGACGGCACCGGCTGGTCCGAAGGCGCCGGAATGCTCGTGCTGGAAAGGCTTTCCGACGCCCAGCGGCTCGGGCACCCCGTGCTGGCGGTGGTGCGCGGCTCCGCGGTGAACTCCGATGGCGCGTCCAACGGCCTGACCGCCCCGAACGGCCCGTCACAGCAGCGGGTGATCCGGGCCGCGCTCGCCGACGCCGGTCTCCGGCCGTCCGATGTGGACGCCGTCGAAGGCCACGGCACCGGCACCCGGCTCGGCGACCCGATCGAGGCGCACGCCCTGCTGGCCACCTACGGCCGCGACCGCGACCGGCCGTTGTGGCTCGGTTCGCTGAAGTCCAACCTCGGGCACACGCAGGCCGCGGCCGGCGTCGCCGGGGTGATCAAGATGGTGCTCGCCCTCCAACGCGAATTGCTCCCGAAGACCCTGTATGCCGGGCAGCCGTCGTCCGAAGTGGACTGGACGACGGGCAGCGTCTCCCTCCTCGCCGAGCCGATGCCCTGGCCGGCCGACGGGCAGCCGCGCCGGGCGGGCGTATCCGCGTTCGGCGTGAGCGGCACCAACGCGCACGTCATCCTCGAAGAGGCGCCCGCGGCCGAACCGGAGCTGCCGCGGCCGCGCCGGACCGGGCTCGTGCCGGTGGCGCTGTCGGGCCGGTCGGAGGCGGCGTTGCGCTCGCAGGCCGCGCGGCTGCTCGATCGTGCGGACGGTGACCTCGGCGACCTGGCCTGGTCGTTGGCCACGACCCGGTCGGCGTTCGAGCACCGCGCCGTCGTGCCGGCCGAAGACGCCGCCGAACTCCGGGCCGGGCTAGCCGCGCTGGCCGAGGGCACCAAGTCCGCCGGCGTGGTGCGCGGGACGGCGACGCAGGGCCGGACGGCGTTCCTGTTCACCGGCCAGGGCGCGCAGCGGGCCGGCATGGGTGGCGAGCTGTACCGCGAGTTCCCGGCCTTCGCTGCGGCTTTCGACGCGGTGTGCGCGCACTTCGACGGTTCGCTGCGGACGGCGATCGCCTCGGGGGAGCGGCTCGACGAGACGGCTTACACTCAGCCCGCGCTGTTCGCGGTCGAGGTCGCACTGTTCCGGCTGCTCGAGTCCTGGGGTGTGCGGCCCGACTTCGTCGGCGGCCACTCGATCGGCGAACTCGCTGCGGCGCACGTCGCCGGCGTGCTGTCCCTCGAGGACGCGTGCACGCTCGTCGCGGCCCGCGCGCGGCTCATGCAGGCCCTGCCCGCGAACGACGCAGCGTCGCGAAGCGACTCCGTTGAGGGTGGCGGTGGGGGCAAGGGCGGAGGGGCGATGGTGGCCGTCGCGGCCACCGAGGACGAGGTCACGCCGCTGCTGACCGACCGCGTGTCGCTGGCCGCGGTCAACGGGCCGTCGTCGGTCGTGCTGTCCGGTGACGAAGACGCCGTGCTGGCGGTCGCCGCGAAGTTCGGGAAGACCCGGCGGCTGCGGGTGAGCCACGCGTTCCACTCGGCCCGGATGGACGGCATGCTCGCCGACTTCCGCGCGGTGGCGGCCGGGCTGACCTACCACGAGCCTGCCGTGCCGGTGCTGTCGAACGTCACCGGCGAGATCGCCACCGACCTGGGCGACCCGGAGTACTGGGTCCGGCAGGTCCGCGCCACGGTCCGGTTCGCCGACGGCGTCCGCACGCTCGCCGCCCGCGGGGTGACGCGGTTCCTCGAGCTGGGCCCGGCGGGCGTCCTGTCCGCGATGGTCGCGGAGTCCGTGGACGGGATCGCTGTACCGGCGCTGCGAGCCGACCGTCCCGAAGCCCGCACGCTGCTCTCGGCGCTGGCCGAACTGCAGGTCGACGGCGGCGACGTCGACTGGGCCCGGGTCGTCGGCGATGGCTCGCGCGTCGAGCTGCCCACCTACGCGTTCCAGCGCGAGCGGTACTGGCTGGAGGTGCCGGACGTCGACGGCGACCCGGTGTCGCTCGGCCAGTCCGGCGCGTCGCACGGCCTGCTGGGTGCGGCCGTGGAGCTGGCCGGCGCCGACGGCGTCGTGCTCACCGGGTTGTTGTCGGTCGATGCCGCGCCGTGGCTGGGCGAGCACCGGGTCCACGGCGAGATCCTGTTCCCCGGCGCCGGGTTCGTCGAGCTGGCCCTGCGCGCGGCCGACGAGGTGGGCTGCGACCAGGTCGAGGAGCTGGTCCTGGAGGCCCCGCTGGTGCTGCCGGAGCACGGCGGGGTACCGGTCCAGGTCCGCGTCGAAGCCGCGGACGGCACCCGGCGCGCGTTCGGCATCTACACCCGCGGTGACGGCTGGATCCGGCACGCCAGTGGTTTCCTGGCCGATGGTTTGTCCACTTCGGACGATCTGACGCAGTGGCCGCCGCCGGGCGCGCTGCCGATCGACGACTTCTACTCCCAACGCGCGGCAGCCGGGTTCGGCTACGGGCCGACGTTCCAGGGCCTGCGCGCCGCGTACCGCTCCGGCGACGACGTGTTCGCCGAGGTGGCCCTGCCCGCCGGAACCACCACCGAAGAGTGGGGCCTGCACCCGGCGCTGCTGGACGCGGCCCTGCACGCGCTGGCGTTCGCCGACCTGACGGACGTGCTGCCGTTCTCGTGGTCGGGCGTCAGCCTGCACGCGACGGGCGCGACCGAGCTGCGGGTCCGGTTGCGCCGGACGGGAAGCGCCGTCCAGCTGACCCTGGCCGACTCGACGGGCCAGGTCGTGGCCGTCGCCGAGTCGGTGGTCCTGCGCCCGGCGACCAAGCCGGTCCCGGCCGTCACACACCACCGCGTCGAGTGGGTCGTGAGTGAGAAACAGGGCTCCAACCCGGGTTCGGCCGCGGTGCTCGGTGACCTTGGGCTGGAGGACTTGCCCTCCTACCAGGAGTTCGCCGACCTGACCGCCGCCGGGGCGGTGCCGGAAGTCGTGTTCGCCTCCTGCCGGCCCGACGACACCGAGGACCTCACCTGGGCGGTCTGGGCGTCGGCGCAGCGGGCATTGGCGCTGGTCACGGCCTGGCTGGCCGACCCGCGGTTCGCCGGCTCGCGGCTCGTCTTCGTCACCCGTGGCGCGGTCGCCGTCGGCGCCGGCGAGGTGCCGGACGTGGTGGAAGCCGCCGTCTGGGGCGCCGTCGAGCCGGTGCTGGCGCGGCACCCCGGCCGGTTCGCCCTCGTGGACGGCACCCCGGTCGAGCCGATCGCGGACCGGCTCGTGATCCGCGGTGGCGTCGGCTACGAACCCCGCGCCGCCGCGGTCACGCCGGACGCCTGGAAGCCCGAGGGGACCGTGCTGCTCACCGGCGCGTCCGGCGAACTGGGCGCCGCCGTCGCGCGGCACCTCGTCGAGGACCGGGGCGTCCAGCGGCTCGTCGTGCTCGGGGACGCGGACCTGCCGGAGGCCGTCGTCTGCGATCCCGCCGATCGGCACGAGCTGGCGCGGGCGCTCCGGGACATCCCGGACGTCACCACCGCTGTCCACATCGGACTCGCCGAGAGCCCGGCCGACCTGCGCGACCGCGCCGACATCGCCTTCAACCTCGCCGAGCTGGACGTCGACCTCGTCGTGCTGACCGCCGCCGGCGGCGACGGCCTGGTCGCGGCGCAGACCGCGGTGCTCGAAGCCCTCGCGCACAGTGCGCTCGCTTGCCGTCCCGGTGAGACGTTCGACCTGCTGGGCACGAGGGGCGCGCTCCGCACCGTCGAGCACGCCCCGGCGAAGCCCAAGACCCGCCGGGTGGTCACCCAGGTGGCCGACGCGGGCAACGCGCTGCACCAGCGGCTCGCCCGGCTGCCCGAGACCGACCGGCACCGGGCGCTGCTCGCCATCGTCCGCACCGAGGCCGCGCTCGTCCTCGGCCACGCCGGACCCGAGGCGGTCGGCGCCGACCGCGCGTTCAAGGAACTCGGCGTCGACTCGCTGACCGCCGTCCAGCTGCGGACCGCGCTGAACACGGCGACCGGCCTGCGCCTGCCCGCGACGTCGGTCTTCGACCACCCGACGCCCACGGCGCTGGCGAAGGCCCTGCACGCCGAGCTGTTCGGCGCGGAGGAAGAGCACACCGAGGCCGGCACCCGGGTCGACGAGCCGATCGCGATCGTCGGCATGGCCTGCCGCTACCCCGGCGGCATCGCCGACCCCGACGACCTCTGGCGGCTGGTCGCCGAGGGCGGCGACGCGATCTCGCCGTTCCCCACCGACCGCGGCTGGGACCTCGAAGCCCTCTACGACACCGACCCCGACGCACCGGGCACCTGCTACGCCCGCGAAGGCGGCTTCCTGCACGACGCGAGCGCGTTCGACCCCGGCTTCTTCGGGATCAGCCCGCGCGAGGCGGTCGCGATGGACCCGCAGCACCGCCTGCTCCTCGAAGTGTCCTGGGAGTCGATGGAACGCGCCGGGATCGACCCGGCCACGTTGCGGGGCAGCCGCACCGGCGTCTTCGCCGGCATCACCTACCAGGACTACGGCGGTCTGCTCGGCGCCGCGACCGACAGCTTCGAAGGCTTCCTCGGCACCGGCAACTCACCGAGCGTGCTCTCCGGCCGCGTCGCCTACACCTTCGGCCTGGAAGGGCCCGCGGTCTCGATCGACACCGCGTGCTCGTCCTCGCTGGTCGCGATCCACTGGGCCTGCCAGTCCCTGCGTGACGGCGACTGCACGCTGGCCCTCGCCGGCGGCGTCACGGTCATGTCCACCCCGGTCTCCCTGGTCGAGTTCAGCCGCCAGCGCGCGCTCGCCGCGGACGGGCGCAGCAAGCCGTTCTCGGCCGACGCCGACGGCGCCAGCTGGGCCGAAGGCGCCGGGATGCTGATGCTGGAACGGCTTTCCGACGCCGAGCGCAACGGCCACCGCGTCCTCGCGGTGATCAAGGGCTCCGCGATCAACTCCGACGGCGCGTCCAACGGCCTCACCGCCCCGAACGGACCGTCGCAGCAGCGGGTGATCCGGCGGGCGCTGGCCAACGCGCGGTTGACACCGTCCGAAGTGGACGTCGTCGAGGCGCACGGCACCGGCACCAAGCTGGGCGACCCGATCGAGGCGCAGGCCATCATCGCCACCTACGGCCGCGAGCGGCCCGCGGACCGGCCGGTGTACCTGGGGTCGTTCAAGTCCAACGTCGGGCACGCGCAGGCGGCTTCGGGCGTCGGCGGCGTGATCAAGATGGTCCAGGCCATCCGGCACGGCGTGCTGCCGAAGACACTGCACGCGGAGGTCCCGTCCCCGCACGTCGAGTGGGACGCGGGCGACGTCAGCCTGCTCACCGAGAGCCGGCCGTGGCTCGCCGACGGCCCGCGCCGAGCCGGGGTTTCGTCGTTCGGCATGAGCGGCACGAACGCGCACTTGATCCTCGAACAGGCCACGGAAACCACGCGACGACCTGAGCGCGAGACGCCGGCCGCGGTGCCGTGGCTGCTGTCCGGGCGCACGGCTGACGCCCTGCGACGGCAAGCCGAGCTGCTGTCCACAGTGGAGTCCGACGTCGCCGATGTCGCGGTGTCCCTGGCCACCACGCGGTCGGCGTTCGAGCACCGGGCGGTCGTCGTCGGCGCCGACCGGGCCGAGCTGCTCGCCGGGCTGGCCGACCCCGCCGTGCGCGGAGTCGCCGGGACGCCCGGCAAGACCGTGTTCGTCTTCCCCGGCCAGGGCTCGCAGTGGGTCGGGATGGCCCTCGAGCTCGCCGAAGCCGCGCCGGTGTTCGCCGACCGGCTCGCCGAGTGCGCGGCCGCGCTCGACCCGTTCGTCGACTGGCGGCTGACCGACGTCCTGGGTGACGCCGACGCCCTGACCAGGGTGGACGTCGTGCAACCCGCGTGCTGGGCGGTCATGGTGTCGCTCGCCGCGCTGTGGGAGTCCTACGGCGTCCGCCCGGACGCCGTCATCGGCCACTCCCAGGGCGAGATCGCCGCCGCCTGCGTGTCCGGCGCGCTCTCCCTGGAAGACGGCGCACGGGTGGTCGCGCTGCGCAGCCAGGTGATCCGGACGTCGCTGGCGGGCCGGGGCGCGATGGCGTCGGTGGCGCTGCCGGCCGAAGACCTCGAGCTGCCGCCCGGCCTGTCCCTCGCCGCGCTGAACGGCACCGCCGCGGTCACCGTCTCCGGCGACCCGGACCAGGTCGACGCGCTGCTGGCCCGCTGCGCGGCCGACGGCGTCCGGGCCCGCAAGGTCCAGGTCGACTACGCGTCGCACTCCGCGCACGTCGAGGCGATCGAGGCCGAGCTCCTCGACGTGCTGGCCCCGGTGACCCCACGCGCGGCGCGGATCCCGTTCTACTCGACCGTCACCGGCGACTGGCTCGACACGACCGAGCTGACCGCCGCCTACTGGTACCGGAACCTGCGGCAGCGCGTGTTGTTCGCGCCCGCCACCGTGGCGCTCGGCGAGCAGGGCTTCGACGTGTTCGTCGAGTCCAGCGCGCACCCGGTGCTGGGCAGCGCGATCGCCGGAACTCTCGATGACGCCGTCGTCACCGGCTCGCTGCGTCGCGACGAAGGCGGGCTCGCCCGCTTCCTGACCTCGGCCGGCGAACTGTGGGCGCGCGGTGTCGACGTGGACTTCACGCCCGTGCTCACCGGGTCCATTGTGGACTTGCCGACGTACCCGTTCCAGCGGCAGCGCTACTGGCCGACGCTGCCCGGCCCGGGCGACGTCGCCGCGGCCTCCGACGCCGCCGACGCCGGGTTCTGGTCGGCCGTCGAACGCGACGACGCCGGTGAGCTGGCCCGGACGCTCGGGCTCGACGCGCCCGCCGTCGAAGGCCTGCTGCCCGCGCTGGCCGCCTACCGCAGGCAGCGCCGCGAAGAATCCACAGTGGACAACTGGCGGTACCGCGTCGGGTGGCAGCCGGTCACCGTCGAGACCTCACCACGCCTCGAGGGCACCTGGCTCGTCGTGCGCCGTCCGGGCGACGAGACCGCCCTGCCCCTGGACCGCTTCGGCGCGGACGTCGTCACGATCGAGGTGGAGTCCGGCCTCGACCGCGCTGTCCTGGCCGAGCGGATCGGGGACGTCGAACCGGCGGGGATCGTGTCCCTGCTGGGGACCGACGTCTCCTACCGCGGGCTCGTCGACACGCTCACCCTGATCCAAGCCGTTGGCGACGCTCCCTTGTGGACGCTCACCCGTGGCGCCGTTTCGACCGGCAAGGCCGACGCGCTCCGCCAGCCTGCCCAGGCGCCGGTATGGGGCCTCGGCCGCGTGGCCGCGCTCGAACACCCCGGCCGCTGGGGTGGCCTGCTCGACCTGCCCGCCGACCTCGACGACCGCGCGGCCGCCCGGGTGGTCGCCGCGCTCACCGGCGACGAAGACCAGGTCGCCGTCCGCGCGTCCGGCGTCTTCGCCCGTCGTCTCCTGCGGTCCCCGCTCGGCTCGACCCCGCCGGTCCGTGAGTGGACGCCGGACGGAACCGTGCTGGTCACCGGCGGTACCGGCGCGCTGGGTGCGAAGGTCGCGCGCTGGCTGGCCGGTCGCGGCGCCGGGCACCTGGTGCTCACCAGCCGCCGGGGCGCGGACGCCCCGGGCGCGGCCGAGCTGTGCGAAGAACTTGCCGGGCTCGGCGCCCGCGCGACCGTCGTGGCCTGCGACGTCGCCGACCGCGACGCCCTGGCCGCCGTGCTCACCGAGCACCCGCCGACCGCCGTCGTCCACGCCGCCGGTGTCCTCGACGACGGTGTGCTGGACTCACTCACCCCGGACCGGCTGATGGGCGTGCTGAAGCCCAAGGCATTGGCCGCGTTCCACCTGCACGAACTGACCCGCGACCTCGACCTGACGGCGTTCGTCTCGTTTGCCTCGACGGCCGGTGTCTGGGGCGGCCCCGGCCAGGGCAACTACGCCGCCGCCAACGCCTACCTCGACGCGCTCGCCGAGCACCGGCGCTCGCTCGGGCTGCCCGCGACCTCGATCTCCTGGGGTCCGTGGGCCGACACCGGGATGGCCGACGCCGCGGCCGTCGCCGAACGCCAGCGTCTCGGCGGCATCCAGGCGCTCGACCCGGAGCTGGCGATCGCGGCACTGCAGCAGGCGCTCGACCACGGCGAGACCACGCTGACCGTCGCGGGCGTCGACTGGGCGCGGTACGTGCCGTCGTTCACCGCCGTCCGGCCGAGCCCGCTGCTGCTCGGCATCCCCGAGGCCCGCGCGGCGATCGAAGCCGCGGCGGAGCACACCCAGGGTGTGGGCGAGCGCGACGTGCTGGAGTTCGTCCGCACCCAGGTCGCCGGCGTGCTCGGGTACGCCGGGCCGGGCGACGTCGAGCCGAACCGCGCGTTCACCGACCTCGGGTTCGACTCGCTGACCGCGGTCGACCTGCGCAACCGCCTGTCCGCGGCCACCGGGCTCAAGCTGCCCGCGACGCTCATCTTCGACTACCCGACGACGACCGCGCTGGTCGCGCACCTCAAGACCGAGCTGGGCGAGCCGGCCGACACGCCGTCTACAGTGGACGCCACGCCGAAGGCCGTCGAGGACGACCCGATCGCCATCGTCTCGATGGCCTGCCGGTTCCCCGGCGGCGTGCGGTCGCCGGAGGACCTGTGGGCCCTGCTGTCCGGCGGCGCGGACGCGATCACCGACTTCCCCGACGACCGCGGCTGGGACCTCGACGCGCTCTACGACCCGGACCCCGACCACCAGGGCACGTCCTACACCCGCCGTGGCGGGTTCCTCGACGGCGCCAGCCGGTTCGACGCGGCGTTCTTCGGCATCAACCCGCGCGAGGCCCTGGCCATGGACCCGCAGCAGCGCCTGCTGCTCGAGACGGCGTGGGAGGCCGTCGAGCGCGCCGGGATCGACGCGGCGTCGCTGCGCGGCGGCCCGGTCGGCGTGTTCGCCGGCTCCAACGGCCAGGACTACACGCCGCTGCTCGCGCTCGGCGACGACGAGGGCGTCGAGGGCTACACCATGACCGGCAACGCGGGTTCCGTGGTGTCCGGCCGGATCTCCTACGCGCTCGGCCTGGAAGGCCCGGCCGTCACGGTCGACACGGCGTGCTCGTCGTCGCTGGTCGCGGTGCACCTCGCGGCTCGGGCGCTGCGGGCTGGGGAGTGCTCGCTGGCGCTCGCCGGCGGCGTCACGATCATGTCGACCCCGTCCGGGTTCATCCAGTTCAGCCGCCAGCGCGGGCTCGCGCTCGACGGCCGCTGCAAGGCGTTCTCCGACGACGCCGACGGCACCGGCTGGGGCGAAGGCGCCGGGATGGTGCTCCTCGAACGGCTCTCGGACGCGCGCCGCAACGGTCACCCGGTGCTCGCCCTCGTCCGCGGGAGCGCGGTCAACCAGGACGGCGCGTCGAACGGCCTGACCGCCCCCAACGGGCCGTCGCAGCAGCGGGTGATCCGCGCCGCGCTGGCCGACGCCGGCCTGGCACCGTCCGAAGTGGACGCCGTGGAGGCGCACGGCACCGGCACGGTGCTGGGCGACCCGATCGAGGCGCAGGCCGTCTTGGCCACCTACGGGCAGGACCGCGACCGGCCGCTGTGGCTCGGCTCGGTCAAGTCCAACATCGGGCACACCCAAGCCGCCGCGGGCGCGGCCGGGATCATGAAGATGGTCCTGGCGCTGAGGCACGACCTGCTGCCGAAGACGCTGCACGCCGACGTCCCGTCGTCCCATGTGGACTGGACGTCCGGCGACGTGCGGCTGCTGTCCGACGCCGTCGAGTGGGCGCCGAACGGGCACCCGCGCCGGGCCGGGATCTCGTCGTTCGGCGTGAGCGGCACGAACGCCCACGTGATCGTCGAGCAGGCCCCCGAAGAACCCACATCGGCCGATTCGGCGTGGTCGGGCCCGGTGCCGTGGGTCCTTTCGGGACGGTCCGAGGCGGCGCTGCGGGCCCAGGCCGCACAACTGGCCGACCGCCTGGCCGACGAGCGACCGGCCGACGTCGGCTGGTCGCTGGCCACCGGCCGCTCGGCGTTCGAGCACCGCGCGGTGGTGATCGGCACCGAGACCGACGAGCTGCTGCGCGGTCTGCGTGACCTCGTCGACGGGCCTCTCCCCGGCCCGGCGAGCGAAGGCCGGATCGGGTTCCTCTTCACCGGACAGGGTGCGCAGCGGCTCGGCATGGGCCGCGAACTGTACGACGCGCACCCCGTGTACGCCGAGGCGTTCGACGCGGTGTGCGCGCACTTCGACACCGAACTGGACCGGCCGCTGGCCGACGTCGTCTTCGGCGACGAAGGCCTGCTGAACGAGACCGGCTACACCCAGCCCGCGCTGTTCGCGGTCGAGGTGGCGTTGTTCCGGCTGCTGGAGTCCTGGGGTGTGCGCCCCGAGTACCTGGCCGGGCATTCGATCGGCGAACTGGCCGCCGCGCACGTCGCCGGGGTGTTCTCCCTGGCGGACGCGTGCCGGCTGGTCGCCGCGCGCGGCCGGCTGATGCAGGCGCTGCCCGGAGTCAGATCAGTGTCGCGGAGCGACTCCGTTGAGGGTGGCGGCGGGGGCATGGGCGGAGGCGGGATGCTGGCCGTAGCCGCCACCGAGGACGAGGTCACGCCGCTGCTCACGGACACGGTGAGCATCGCCGCGATCAACGGGCCGACGTCGATCGTGGTCTCCGGCGACGACCTCGACGGGATCGAGCAGCACTTCACCGCGCTGGGCCGCAAGACCAAGCGGCTCACGGTCTCCCACGCGTTCCACTCGCCGTCGATGGATCCGATGCTGGCCGAGTTCGCGAAGGTGGCCGGGCAGATCACCTACGCCGAACCGACCCTGCCGATCGTGTCCACGGTGACCGGTGCGGTCACGTCCGTGCTGACGCCGGAGTACTGGGTCGGCCAGGTGCGTGCGACAGTGCGGTTCGCCGAGGCCGTCACGACCCTGCAGGGTCTGGGGGTCAACCGGTTCGTCGAGATCGGGCCGGACGCCGTCCTCACGCCGATGGTCGAAGCGGCCGTAGCGGTGCCCACTCTGCGCGCGGGGCGCGACGAGCGGGTCACCGTGCTGGCCGCCGTCGGCGAGCTGCACGTCCACGGGCAGAGTCCCGAGTGGATGGCCGTGTTCGCCGGAACCGGCGCGCGCCGAGTCGACTTGCCGACGTACGCGTTCCAGTACCAGCGGTTCTGGCCGCACCTGACCGGCCTGCCGGTCGGCGACGTCACCGCCGCCGGTCTCACCGCGGTGGACCACCCGCTCCTCGGCGCGGCGGTCTCCGTGGCCGGTTCCGACGAGGTGCTGTTCACCAGCCGGCTCGCGCTGTCCACACACCCGTGGCTGGCGGGCCACGAGGTCATGGGCCAGGTTCTGCTGCCGGGCACGGCGTTCCTCGAGCTGGCCGTCCGCGCCGGCGACCAGGCGGGCTGCGCGCGGGTCGAAGAGCTGACGCTGGCCGCGCCGCTGGTGCTGCCCGAGCGCGGCGGCGTCCAGCTGCAGTGCTCGGTCGGGGCCCCCGGTGAGGACGGCGGCCGGGCGTTCACCGCGCACTCGCGGGTCGAGGGCACCGACGACTGGGTCTTGCACGCCACCGGCTTGCTCGCCGTCGACGCCGGAGAGCCCGGCGAACTGCTGACCGAGTGGCCACCCGCGCAGGCGGAACCCATTGCCGTGGAAGACTTCTACGACACCTACGCGGCCGGCGGGTTCGCCTACGGGGACGCCTTCCGCGGCCTGACCGCCGCGTGGCGCCGCGGCGACGACGTCTTCGCCGAAATCGCGCTCCCCGAACCGGCCAGCGAAGACGCGCGGCGCTTCGGCCTGCATCCGGCGTTGCTCGACGCCGCCCTGCAGGCCCTGCTCTACCTGCCCCTGGCCGGGTCGGGGCAGAGCCGCCTCCCGTTCTCCTGGTCGGACGTGACCCTGCACGCGTCCGGCGCCGCCGCGCTGCGCGTCCGCCTGAGCCTGGCCGGGCCGGACGCCCTGGCACTGACCATCGCCGACGCCGCGGGCAACCCGGTCGCCACCGTCGGTTCGCTGGCCATGCGCCAGGTCTCCGCCGAACTGCTGACCGAGCGACGGCCTCTGTACGAGTCACTGTTCCAAGTGGACTGGGTCCCGCTGACCGGCGGGTCCGAACCGGACACCCAGGCCTGGGCCGTCCTCGGCCCGGACCCGCACAAGCTCGGCGTCCAGCTCGGCACGTCCGGCCCGCTCAAGTCCTATGTGGACATCGACGCGCTCAGCGCCGAGGGTGGCACGCCACCCGAGGTGGTCTTCGCGCCGCTCGTGCCGGACCGTGCGGCAGACCTCCCGGCCGCGGTGCGCGCGGCCACCGGGCTCGCCCTGGAAACCGTGCAGCGCTGGCTGACCGAGGACACCCTCGAAGGCGCGAAGCTGGTGTTCGTCACCTCCGGCGCGGTGGCGCACCGCGGCGAGGTGACCGATCTCGCCAACGCGGCGGTCTGGGGCCTGGTGCGCTCGGCCCAGGCCGAGAACCCCGGCCGGTTCCTGCTGGTGGACGTCGACGGCACGGAAGCGTCCTTCGCCGCCATCCCGGGCGCCCTCAGCACCGGTGAGCCGCAACTGTCCCTTCGCGACGGTGAACCGCACGCGGCCCGGCTGGTGCGCGCGGAAACCGCGGGCGGGGTGCTCGCCGCGCCCGCGACCGGACCGTGGCGGCTCGACGTCGTCGACAAGGGCACCCTCGAAAACCTGACCCTGCTGCCGTGCCCCGAGGTCGAGGGCCCGCTGCCGGACGGGCACGTGCGGATCGCCGTCCGCGCGGCGGGCGTCAACTTCCGCGACGTCCTCAACGCCCTCGGCATGTACCCGGGCGAAGCCGGGCAGATGGGCTTGGAGGGCGCGGGCGTCGTCACCGAGGTCGGCGCCGGGGTGACCGGGCTGGCAGCAGGCGACCGGGTGCTCGGCATGTTCCCCGGCGCGTTCGGGCCGGTCGCGGTCGCCGACCAGCGGCTCGTCGCCCGCGTCCCGGACGGCTGGTCCTTCTCCGAGGCGGCGTCCGTGCCGATCGTGTTCCTCACCGCCTACTACGCGCTGGTCGACCTCGCCCGCGTCCAGCCGGGGGAGACCGTGCTGATCCACGCCGCGGCCGGCGGCGTCGGCATGGCCGCGGTCCAGCTCGCGAAGCACCTCGGCGCCGACGTGTTCGGCACCGCGGGCGCCGGCAAGTGGGACGCCCTGCGCGACCACGGTCTCGCCGACGACCGGATCGCGTCCTCGCGCA
Source organism: Amycolatopsis sp. NPDC114478 (assembly GCF_055633805.1). Classification (NCBI taxonomy): domain Bacteria; kingdom Bacillati; phylum Actinomycetota; class Actinomycetes; order Pseudonocardiales; family Pseudonocardiaceae; genus Amycolatopsis; species Amycolatopsis sp. NPDC114478. The sequence goes on from NZ_JBVKDO010000007.1 coordinate 177,442, forward strand.
CCCTCGACTTCGAGGAGCGGTTCCTCGCGGCCACCGAGGGCCGGGGCGTCGACGTCGTCCTCGACTCCCTGGCCGGAGACTTCGTCGACGCCTCCCTGCGGCTGCTGCCGCGCGGCGGCCGGTTCCTGGAGATGGGCAAGACCGACGTCCGGGACGCCACCGAGGTCGCCGCGGCCCACCCCGGCGTCGCCTACCAGGCGTTCGACCTCATCGAGGCCGGTCCCGACCGGATCGCCGAACTGCTGCGGGAGGTCCTCGACCTGCTCGGCCGCGGCGCGTTGCGGCCGGTGCCGGTCACCGCGTGGGACGTCCACCGCGCCCCGGCGGCGTTCAAGCACCTCCAGCAGGCCCGGCACGTCGGCAAGGTCGTGCTGACCGTGCCCGCGCCGCTCGACGCGGAAGGCACGGTCCTGATCACCGGCGGCACCGGCGGCCTCGGCGGGCTGCTGGCCCGGCACCTGGTCACCGAGCACGGCGCGCGGCACCTGCTGCTCACCAGCCGCCGCGGCCTCGCGGCCGAAGGGGCGGCCGAGCTGCGGGACGAACTGACCGGGCTGGGCGCGACCGTCACCGTGGCGGCGTGCGATGTGGCCGACCGCGACGCCTTGGCCGCGTTGCTCGCCGGGATCCCCGCCGAACACCCGCTGCGCGCCGTCATGCACACCGCCGGCGTGCTCGACGACGGCGTCGTCGGCTCCCTGGACGCGGCCCGACTGGACAAGGTGCTGCGGCCCAAGGTCGACGCCGCCGTGCACCTCGACGAGCTGACCCGGCACGCCGACCTCACCGCGTTCGTGCTGTTCTCCGGGGCCGCCGGCCTGTTCGGCGGCGCCGGGCAGGCGAACTACGCGGCCGCGAACGCGTTCGTCGATGCCTTCGCGACGCACCGGCACGCCCTGGGGCTGCCCGCGGTGGCGCTCGCATGGGGGCCGTGGTCGGCGTCGGCCGGGATGACCAGCGGCCTGACCGAGACGGACCTGAACCGGATGGCCCGCGCGGGCCTGCTGCCGCTGTCCGCCGAACTCGGGCTCGCCCTGCTCGACGCGGGTGTCGCTTCCGGCGAAGCGGCCGTGGTGCCGATGCGGGTCGACCCGGCCGCGCTGGCGTCCTCGGGCGTGCCGCTGTTCCGGGCGTTCGCCACCGCCCCGGCACGGCGGGCAGTCGCGGAGGTGGCGCACGCCGCGCCCGCCGGCCTGGCCGAGCGGCTCGCCGCGACGCCGTTCGCGGAGCGCGAAGACCTCGTCGTGGCCCTGGTGACCGGGCAGGTCGCCGCGGTGCTGGGCCATGCGTCCACAGTGGACATCGATCCGGCCAAGGCGTTCTCCGAACTGGGCTTCGACTCGCTGACCGCGGTCGAGCTGCGCAACCGGCTCGGCGCGGTCGCCGGGAAACGGCTGCCCGCGACGCTGGTGTTCGACTACCCGACCGTCCGCGAGCTGGCGGGCTACCTGCTCGGCGAGAGCGCGCCGTCCGCGACCGGCGCCGTTGACGAGCTGCGTAGTTCCCTCGCCGCGCTGCCCGCCGGCTACGAGGGCAGGGACGAGATCACCGAGCGGCTGCGGTCCCTCCTCGACTGGTGGACCGGGGAACCGCGGCTGGACGACGAAGTGGCGGCGGCCTCCGCCGATGAGCTGTTCGACCTGATCGACAAGGAGTTCGGGGCGTGACCTCCGACAACGAGAAGAAGCTGCTCGACTACCTCAAGAAGGTCACCACCGACCTGCGCGCGGCGAACCAGCGGCTGCGCGAGGTGGAGGAGCGCGACGCCGAACCGGTCGCGGTGATCGGGATGGGCTGCCGGTTCCCCGGCGGTGTCCGCACTCCCGAACAGCTCTGGCAGCTCCTGGCCGACGGCGGCGACGGGATGGCGGGCTTCCCCGCCGACCGCGGCTGGCCCGCGGCGCTGTACTCCGGCGACGCCGGGCAGGCGGGCACCAGCTACGTCCGCGAGGGCGGGTTCGTGTACGACGCGGCCGAGTTCGACCCCGGCTTCTTCGGGATGAGCCCGCGCGAGGCGCTGGCCACCGACCCGCAGCAGCGGCTGCTGCTCGAAACCGCGTGGGAGACCGTCGAACGTGCCGGGATCGACCCGCTCTCGCTGCGCGGCACGCGAGCCGGGGTGTTCGTCGGCGGCACGTCCACCGGCTACGGCTCCGGCCTGACCGCGCTGCCCGACGGCGTCGAAGGGCACCTGCTCACCGGCAACTCGACCGCGGTGATCTCCGGCCGGGTCGCCTACCAGCTCGGGCTCAAGGGCCCGGCGGTCACCGTGGACACGGCGTGTTCGTCGTCGCTGGTCGCGCTGCACTGGGCCGCCCAATCCCTGCGACGCGGCGAGTGCTCGCTCGCGCTCGTCGGCGGGGTGACGGTGATGTCCACGCCGGGCATGTTCCTCGAGTTCAGCCGCCAGCGCGGGCTCGCGCCCGACGGGCGGTGCAAGCCGTTCGCGGCCGCCGCCGACGGCACCGGCTGGTCCGAAGGCGTCGGGCTCGTCCTGGTCGAAAAGCTGTCCGACGCGCTGGCCAACGGCCACCCGGTGCTGGCCGTGGTCCGCGGTTCGGCGGTCAACTCCGACGGCGCGTCCAACGGCCTCACTGCGCCCAACGGCCCGGCCCAGCAGCAGGCCATCCGGGCCGCGCTGGCGAGCGCCGGGCTCGAACCGTCCGATGTGGACGTCGTCGAGGCGCACGGCACGGGCACCACCCTGGGTGACCCGATCGAGGCGCACGCGCTGCTGGCGACCTACGGCCAGGACCGCGACCGGCCGCTGTGGCTCGGCTCGGTGAAGTCGAACATCGGCCACACGCAGGCCGCGGCCGGCGTCGCCGGGGTGCTCAAGGTGATCTTGTCCATGCGGCACGGGCTGCTGCCGCGCACGGTCCACGTCGACGAGCCGTCGCCGCACATCGACTGGACGTCCGGGCGCGTCGAACTGCTGACCGGGAACGTCGAGTGGCCGGCGGGGGAGACCCCGCGCCGGGCCGGGGTGTCGTCGTTCGGCATCAGCGGCACAAATGCACACGTGATCCTGGAGAGCTACGACTCGGCGCCCGCCGCGGCGACCACGGTGGACGGCTTGGTTCCACTCGCGCTGTCCGCCCGGTCCCGCGAAGCCCTGCGCGACCAGGCTGTCCGGCTGCGGGAGCACTTGTCGGCGGGGTCGACGCTGGCGGACACCGCGTTGTCGCTGGTCACCGGGCGGTCAGCGTTCGAACACCGGGCCGTCGTGCTGGCGGACGGCACCGCTTCGGCGGTGACCGCACTGGACGCGCTGGCGGCCGGCGAGCCGTCGGCGTCCGTTGTGGACGGTGTCGTCGGCAAGGCGGGCAAGACCGCGTTCCTCTTCTCCGGCCAAGGTTCCCAGCGGATCGGGATGGGTGCGGGGCTGCGTTCCGCTTTTCCGGTGTTCGCGTCGGCGTTCGACGAAGTGTGCGCGGGCTTCGATCTTCCCTTGGCCGAAGCGATCTCGGGCGAGTCTCTGGACGACACGGGTTACACGCAGCCCGCTCTGTTCGCTGTCGAGGTCGCCCTGTTCCGGCTTCTCGAGTCGTGGGGCGTGAAGCCGGACTTCCTGGCCGGGCACTCCGTCGGCGAGCTGGCCGCGGCGCACGTCGCCGGGGTCCTCTCGCTGGCCGACGCCTGCACGCTGGTCGCGGCGCGGGCGCGGCTGATGGCGGCTCTTCCCGCGGGCGGGGCGATGGTCGCCGCGCAGGCGACCGAAGCCGAGGTCGCGCCCCTGCTCGGTGAGCGGGTGAACCTCGCCGCCGTCAACGCGGCCGACTCCGTCGTCCTGTCCGGCGACGAAGCCGCGGTCCTGGCGGCCGCGGCCGAGCTGGCGTCCCGCGGGCGCAAGACCAAGCGGCTCAGCGTGTCGCACGCCTTCCACTCGGTGCTGATGGAGCCGATGCTGGACGACTTCCGGCAGGTCGTGGCCGGGCTGACCTTCTCGGCGCCGCGCCTGCCGATCGTCACCGGTGAGCCCGCCGACCTGACCGACCCCGAGTACTGGGTGCGGCACGTGCGCGAACCGGTCCGGTTCGCCGACCGCATGACGGCTCTGCAAGACCGCGGTGCCACGCGCTTCGTCGAGGTCGGCCCGGACGGGACCCTCGCCGGGATGGCGAGCGTGCCCGTCGTGCCGGTGCTGCGCGCCGGCTGTGATGAGCGCGAGTCGGTCCTCACGGCGCTGTCCGAGCTGTACGTGCGCGGCGGTGCGCCCGGATGGACGGCCCTGCTCGACGGCGCCCGGCGGGTCGAACTGCCGACGTACGCCTTCCAGCACGAGCGTTTCTGGCTCACTTCGCCGGAGTCTCCCGACGTCGTGGACACCGGCGCGGAGCAGTTCTGGTCGGCGGTCGACCGCGAGGACCTCGCCGCGCTGGTCGGCACCCTCGACGTCCCTTCGGAAGCGCCGCTCAGCGAAGTGCTTCCCGCGTTGGCGTCCTGGCGGCGCCGAACCCGTGTGGAGTCCACAATAGACAACTGGCGGCATCGGATCGGCTGGCGCCCGGTCACCGGGACGACCGCGACCCGGTTGTCCGGCCGCTGGCTCGTGGTGGGCGAAGGTGCCGACGACGTGGTCGAGGGCCTGCGCGACCGGGGCGCGGACCTGCTGCACGTCCCGGCCGTCGCCGCCTTGCCGGGCGACGAGCCCGCCGGGGTCCTTTCGCTGCTGGCCGTGGAGGACACCCTCGAGCTGGTGCAGGCGCTCGGCACGCTCGGCTGGTCCGCGCCGCTGTGGTGTGTCACGCGGGGCGCGGTCTCGACCGGCCGCTCCGACCCCCTCGACCATCCGGAGCAGGCCCAGGTGTGGGGTCTCGGCCGGTCCGCCGCGGTGGAGCACCCGCGTCGGTGGGGTGGTCTGGTCGACCTGCCCGAGCAGCTCGACGACCGTGCTCTGGACCGGCTGTGCGGAGTGCTCGCCGACGGCGCCGAAGACGAGGTCGCCATCCGGACCTCCGGGGTCTTCGCCCGGCGGCTCGCGCGCGCGGCCGTGTCCGGTGACTGTCCTGAGTGGACAATGTCGGGGACGGTGCTGATCACCGGCGGCACCGGCGCGCTCGGCGGCCACCTCGCGCGCTGGGCGCTCGACCGCGGCGCGTCGCGCGTCGTGCTGGCCAGCCGTCGCGGCAAGGCGGCGACCGAACCGACCCGGCCCGAGATCACGGTCGTGGCCTGCGACTGCACCGACCGGGACGCGGTCACCGCACTCGTGGAGTCCCTGCCGGACCTGACCGCCGTGGTGCACGCGGCCGGCGTCCTCGACGACGGCGTGCTCGACGGGCTCACCCAGGACCAGCTGGCGCGCGTGCTGCGGGCCAAGGCGGTCGCCGCCCGGGTGCTGCACGAGGCCACCGAAGGCCGTGAACTCTCGGCGTTCGTGCTGTTCTCGTCGCTGGCGGGCACCGTGGGTTCGGCCGGACAGGGCAACTACGCGGCGGCGAACGCCTACCTCGACGCGCTGGCCGCGTACCGGCGGGCTCGCGGGCTCCCGGCGACGTCGCTCGCCTGGGGACCGTGGGCCGACGCCGGGATGGCGGCCGACACCGCCGTCCGCGACCGGCTGCGCCGTGGCGGTCTGACGCCGCTCGACCCCGACCTCGCGGTGACCGCGCTCGACCGGGCGCTGGGGGTCGGCGACGTCGCGGTCGCGCTCGCCGACGTCGACTGGCCCGTCTACGGCCCCGCGCTCACCGCCGTGCGACCGAGCCGCCTGCTGAGCGAACTGCCCGAGGCGGCGGGTGCTCCGGTGGTGGTGCCGTCCGATGTGGACATGCTGACCTTGGTGCGCCGTCAAGTCGCTGCCGTGCTGGGCTACACCGAAGAGGTTCCCTCGGGCAAGTCGTTCAAGGACCTCGGGTTCGACTCGCTGACCGCCGTCGAGCTGCGCAACCGCCTCGGCGCGGCCACCGGCACGGACCTGCCCGCGACCCTCATCTACGACTACCCGACGGCCGCCGACCTGGCCGCGCACCTGGCGGGCACGGCGGACGAAGCACCGGTGGTCTCGCCGCTCACAGTGTCCACAGAGGACCCGATTGTCGTCGTGGCGATGGGCTGCCGGTTCCCCGGCGGCGTGCGGACGCCGGAAGACCTGTGGGAACTGCTGGTTTCCGGGCGCGACGCGGTTTCGGGCTTCCCCGCCGACCGGCACTGGGACCTCCCGGGCCTCGCCGCGGCCGGGGTCGTCACGAGCGGTGGCGCGTTCGTCGACGGCGTCACGGAGTTCGACCCGGCCTTCTTCGGCATCTCGCCGCGCGAAGCCCTGGCGATGGACCCGCAGCAGCGGCTCGTCTTGGAAACGGCCTGGGAGACATTGGAACGCGCCGGCGTCGACCCGGCGAGCGGCCCGGACGTCGGGGTGTTCCTCGGGACCAACGGGCAGGACTACCCGGCGGTCCTCGCGGGTTCGGGCGAGGACTTCGGCGGGTTCGTCGGCACCGGGAACGCCGCTTCGGTCGTCTCCGGCCGGGTGTCGTACGTGCTCGGCCTCGGCGGCCCGGCGGTCACCGTGGACACGGCGTGCTCGGCGTCGCTGGTCGCACTGCACCTGGCCGCGCAGTCGGTGCGCGCGGGCGAGTGCGCAATGGCCCTGGCCGGCGGCGTGACGGTGATGGCGACGCCCGGCGCGTTCGTCGAATTCTCCCGGCAGGGCGGCCTCGCCGCGGACGGCCGGTGCAAGGCCTTCGCCGACGACGCGGACGGCACGGGCTGGGGCGAAGGCGCCGGCGTCGTGCTGGTCGAGCGGCTGTCGGACGCGCGGCGGCTCGGGCACCCGGTGCTCGCGGTGCTGCGCGGCTCGGCGATGAACCAGGACGGCGCGTCGAACGGGCTCACCGCGCCGAACGGGCCGTCGCAGCAACGGGTCATCCGCTCCGCGCTCGCCGCCGCCGGGCTCTCACCGTCCGATGTGGACGCCGTCGAGGCGCACGGCACGGGTACCGCGCTGGGCGACCCGATCGAGGCGCAGGCGCTGCTGGCGACCTACGGGCGGGACCGCTCCACGCCGCTGTGGCTGGGATCGCTGAAGTCCAACATCGGGCACACGCAGGCGGCGGCAGGCATCGCCGGGGTGATCAAGATGGTCCTTTCCCTGGGCCACGGCGTCCTGCCGAAGACGCTGCACGTCGAAGAGCCGTCGCGGCACGTCGACTGGACCGGCGGGGCGGTGGCGTTGCTGACCTCTCCGCAGCCTTGGCCGGCCGGGGACCGACCGCGTCGGGCCGGGGTGTCGTCGTTCGGCTTCAGCGGCACGAACGCCCACGTCATCATCGAGGAGCCGCCGGTATCGGAAGTCACGCCCGTCGACGCCGGTGTCGTCGCGTGGCCGCTGTCGGCCCGGTCGGACTCGGCGTTGCGCGAGCAGGCGCGCCGGCTCGCGGCCTTCGACCCGGACGCCGCTCCGGCCGACGTCAGCCTGACCCTGGCCGGCCGGGCGGCGTTCGACCACCGTGCGGTGGTGGTCGGCGCGTCCCGGGCCGACCTGCTGGCCGGGCTGGCCGCGGTGGCGTCGGGCCGGAAGGGCCCGGGCGTCGTCACCGGGCAGGCCGTCCCGGGGGCGACGGGGCTGCTGTTCGCCGGACAGGGTTCGCAGCGGGTGGGGATGGGGGCGGAGCTGTACGCGCGGTTCCCGGCGTTCGCGGACGCGTTCGACGCGGCGTGCGCAGTGCTGGACCCCTCACTGGACCGGCCGTTGCGGGACGTCGTGTTCCAGGACGCCGTGGCGCTCGACCGGACGGGGTACACGCAGCCGGCGCTGTTCGCTTTCGAGGTCGCGTTGTTCCGGCTGCTGGAGTCGTGGGGCGTCCGGCCGGACCACCTGGTAGGGCACTCGATCGGCGAGCTGGCGGCGGCGCACGTGGCGGGGGTGTTCTCGCTGGCGGACGCGGGCCGGCTGGTCGCGGCCCGCGCCGGTCTGATGCAGGCGTTGCCGCCCGGGGGCGCGATGCTCGCGGTGCAGGCCGCTGAGCAGGAGGTTCTCCCGGTGGCGGCGGGCCGCGCGGACCTGGCGGCGGTGAACGGGCCTCGGTCGGTGGTCCTGTCCGGCGAGGCCGACGCGTTGGCGGAGATCGCCGCCGAGCTGACCGAGCGCGGGGTGAAGTCTAGGGATTTGCGGGTCTCGCATGCGTTTCACTCGGCTCGGATGGACGCGATGCTGGAGGACTACGCCGAGGTGGCGCGCGGGATCGGCTACGCCGGGCCGCGCGTTCCCGTGGTGTCCACGGTGACCGGGCGGGTCGCGGAGGAGCTGACGGACCCGGAGTACTGGGTCCGCCAGGTGCGCGAGCCGGTGCGTTTCGCGGCGGCGGTCGAGACGCTGCGTTCGGCCGGAGTGACGCGGCTGGTGGAGCTGGGTCCGGACGGGACGTTGTCGGCGCTGACCTCGGGCTCGGTCCCGATGGTGCGCAAGGACCGGCCGGAGGTGTCGACGGCGCTGCTGGCGCTGGGGTCGCTGCACGTGAGCGGGCAGACGGTGGATTGGACGCCGCTATCACCGGGAACGCGGCGCGTGACGTTGCCGACGTACCCGTTCGAGCGCCGGGTGTTTTGGCCGGAGCCGGCGGTTTCGAGCGGGTCGCCTTCGGACGCTTGGCGCTACCGGGTGTCCTGGCGGCCGGTGGCGGACGGGCCGCGGGTGGGGTTGACCGGCCGGTGGCTGGTGGCGGTGCCCGCCGGATGCGATGGTGACCCGCTGGTCAAGGGAGTGTTGTCGGCGCTCGCGGAGGCTGGAGCCGAGCCGGTACCGGTGACGCTCGCGGAGAGCGATCTCGACCGGGACGAGCTGGCTGGTCGGCTGCTGGGGGTCAGCTCGGGTGGCGAGCCGGCGCTCAGCGAGGCCGACCGCCTGCTCGGCGAAGCCGGTCGCGCATTGGCTGGCGGTCCAGTGGCTGGCGCTGAGCCCGCGGCCCGCTTGCTGGGCGAGACCAGTCCCGATCCCGTCGCCGGCGTTCTCTCACTGCTGGGCCTGGCCGTCCACGCCACTCCAAACCTCCCGTCCGTCCCACTCGGGCTTGCGCTCAGCACCACCCTCCTCCAGTCCCTCGGCGATGCCGGCGTCACCGCGCCGCTGTGGCACGTCACCGCCGAGGCCGTTGCCGTCGGAGACGAAACCCTCGGCGAACCCCTCGCCGCCGGGATCTGGGGGCTGGGGCGGACCGCCGCCCTCGAACACCCCGACCGGTGGGGCGGCCTTGCCGACCTGCCCGCCCACCCCGGCGAACCCGAACTGACCAGCCTCATCGCCGCCCTCGCCGCCACCGGAGGGGAAGATCAGCTCGCCATCCGCCCCGCCGGCACCTTCACCCGCCGGCTGATGCGCGCCCCGATCACCCCCGCCGAGCCCTGGACCCCTCGCGGCACCGTGCTCGTCACCGGCGGCACCGGCGCCCTCGGGGCCGAGGTCGCCCGGTGGCTGGCCCGGACCGGTGCGCCGCACGTCGTCCTCGTCGGGCGGCGGGGGCCCGCCGCTCCCGGGGCCGCCGACCTCGAAGCCGAACTCAGCGCGCTCGGTGCCAAAGTCACGATCGCCGCCTGCGATCTCGCCGATCGGGACGCCGTCGCCGAACTCCTCGACGGGCTTCCCGATCTCGACGCCGTCGTGCACGCCGCCGGCGTCCTCGATGACGGCGTCCTCGACTCGCTTACCCCGCACCGGATCGCGACCGTCATGCGATCCAAAGTGGACTCGGCCAGGAACCTCGACGAGCTCACCCGCGACCGGGACCTCTCAGCCTTCGTCCTGTTCTCCTCCCTCGCCGCCACGCTCGGCGCGGCCGGGCAGGGCAACTACGTCGCCGCCAACGCCGTCCTCGACGCGCTCGCCGAACACCGGGCCGGGCTCGGCCTGCCCGCCACCTCGATCGCCTGGGGGCCGTGGGCCGGCGCCGGAATGGCCGCCGGGACCACGGCCCGCGCCGAACGCGGCGGGATCCGCCCGATGGCGCCCGCCTTGGCCACCGCCGCCCTGCACCGTGCGCTCACCACCGGCGAGCCGGTCATCACGGTGGCCGACTTCGATTGGGAGCAGTTCCGCGCCGGACGGCTGTTCGACGACCTGCCCGAAGCCCGCCGGGCCACCCCCGAAGTCGGCTTCCGCGCGAAGCTCGACGCCCTGACCGGGCCCGAACGCGACCGCGCACTGCTCGACCTGGTACGCGCCGAAGTCGCCGCAGTGCTCGGCTACGCCAGACCATCCACAGTGGACCCCGGGTTGGCGTTCAAGGAACTGGGCCTGGACTCGCTCACCGCGGTCGAGCTGCGCAACGGCCTGGCCGCCGCCACCGGCCTGGCCCTGCCCGCGACGCTCGGCTTCGACTACGCGACCCCGGCCGCGCTCGCCGCGCACCTCGGCCGCGAACTCGGGCCCGCCGACCCGGCCGACGCCGCCTTGGAACGCATCGAAGCGGCCCTCGCCGGCCTGACCGCCGAGCAGGGAACCCGCGTCACGAGCCGGCTGCAGGCCCTGCTCGGCCGCCTCGCCGCGGAACCGGCGGAAAACACGCGGCAGAAGCTCGAAACGGCCAGCGAAACCGAGATCTTCGACTTCATCGACAACGAGCTGGGGCTCGCGTGAGGGGGGCGACGTGAACGAGGAGAAGCTGCTCGGCTACCTGCGCAAGGTCACCGCCGACCTGCACGAGACGCGGGAACGGCTGCGGGCCGCCGAGGCGTACGCGCCCGAGCCGATCGCGATCGTGGCCATGGCCTGCCGGTTCCCCGGCGGCATCGAGACGCCCGAGGACCTCTGGCGGGTCCTGGAGACCGGCACCGACACGCTGACGGACTTCCCGGACGACCGCGGCTGGGACCTCGACGCCGTCTACCACCCCGACCCGGCGCACCCGGGCACGAGCTACGTCCGCCAGGGCGGGTTCGTCCGCGACGCGGGCGCGTTCGACGCCGCCTTCTTCGGGATCTCGCCCCGCGAGGCCCTCGCCATGGATCCGCAACAGCGGCTGCTGCTCGAAACCTCCTGGGAGGCCTTGGAACGCGCCGGGATCGACCCGGTTTCGCTGCGAGGCGAGCCGGTCGGCGTGTTCGCCGGCACCAACGGCCAGGACTACCCGGGACTGCTCAGCCTCGCACCCGGCGTCGGCGACGGCTACGAGAGCACCGGCAACGCCGCCAGTGTCCTTTCCGGACGGATCGCCTACGCGCTCGGCCTGGAAGGCCCGGCCGTCACCGTCGACACGGCTTGCTCGTCGTCGCTGGTCGCGCTGCACTGGGCGGCGCACGCGCTGCGCGAACGGGAATGCGAACTCGCGCTCGCCGGCGGGGTCACGGTCATGACGACGCCCGGCGCGTTCATCGGCTTCAGCCGGCAGCAGGGGCTGGCCGCGGACGGCCGCTGCAAGGCCTTCGCCGACACCGCCGACGGCACCGGCTGGGGCGAAGGCGCCGGCGTCGTCCTGCTGGAACGGCTGTCCGACGCCCGCCGGCACGGCCACCCCGTGCTCGCGATCGTCGCGGGCTCGGCGATCAACTCCGACGGCGCGTCGAACGGGCTCACCGCCCCGAACGGCCCGTCGCAGCAACGCGTCATCCGCGCCGCACTCGCCGACGCCGGGCTGACACCGTCCGATGTGGACGCCGTCGAAGCGCACGGTACGGGGACGAGCTTGGGTGACCCGATCGAGGCGCAGGCCTTGCTGGCCACCTACGGCCGCGAACGCCGGACGCCGTTGTGGCTCGGGTCGATCAAGTCGAACCTCGGACACACCCAGGCCGCTGCCGGGGTTGCTGGCGTGATCAAGATGACCCTCGCGCTGCGCAACGGTGTCCTGCCGAAGACCCTGCACGTCGATCAGCCGTCGTCCAAGGTGGACTGGTCGGCCGGCGACGTCCGCCTGCTGACCGAGCCGGTCCCGTGGCCGGACGAGGGGCGGGTGCGCCGCGCGGGCGTCTCGGCGTTCGGCGTGAGCGGGACCAACGCGCACGTGCTCCTGGCCGCGCCACCGGCCGAAGAGGACACCCGGCACGAGGAATGTCAGTCCGTCGTGCCGTGGGTCCTTTCCGGACGGTCGGACGCCGCCCTGCGCGCCCAAGCCGCGCGGTTGGCCGGTATCGAAGGCGACCCCGCCGGGATCGGGCTGGCGCTCGCGACGACTCGGTCGGCCTTCGAGCACCGAGCCGTGTTGATCGGCGACGCCGGCGAGCTGGCCGAAGGAGTGCGCGCGCTCGCCAACGGCGAGGAGGTCCTCGTACGCGGCGTGGTCACCGAAGGCCTGACCGCGTTCCTGTTCACCGGCCAGGGTGCCCAACGCGCCGGCATGGGCCGCGAACTCTACGACCGATTTCCGGCCTACGCGAATGCCTTCGACGAGATCTGCGCGGAGTTCGACCGCCACCTCGACCATCCACTCAAGACGGTCGTCGAGTCCGGAGTGGACCTCGACGAAACGGCCTACACCCAGCCCGCGCTGTTCGCGGTCGAGGTCGCGCTGTTCCGGCTTCTGGAGTCCTGGGGCGTGACACCCGACCACCTGGCCGGGCACTCCATCGGCGAGCTGGCGGCCGCGCACGTCGCCGGCGTCTTCCGCCTCGCCGACGCGGCCGAGCTGGTGGCGGCCCGCGGACGGCTCATGCAGGCGCTCCCACGCGGCCGGGCGATGGTCGCCGTCCAAGCCACCGAAGCCGAAGTGACGCCGTTGCTCACCGAGACCGTCTCGCTCGCCGCCGTCAACGGACCGGACTCCGTCGTGGTGTCCGGCGACGGCACCGACGAGATCGAGCGCCACTTCGCCGGACTCGGCCGCCGGACCCGGCGGCTCACCGTCTCCCACGCCTTCCACTCCCCGTTGATGGACCCCATGCTGGCGGAGTTCGGCCGGGTCGCGGAGCGGATCACCTACGCCCGGCCGCGGCTCCCGATCGTCTCGACCGTGACCGGGACCCCGCTCACCGACGAGCTGACCACCCCGGACTACTGGGTCCGGCAGGTCCGGGAGCCCGTCCGGTTCGCCGCCGCCGTGGCGGCGCTCGCGGACCTCGGGACCACCCGGTTCCTCGAGGTCGGGCCGCACGGCGTGCTCACCGCCATGGCCGAGGAGTGCCTGCCCGGCACGACGGCCGCCGCGCTGCTGCGCAAGGACCGCGACGAAGTCCGGACCGCGCTGACCGCCGTCGCGACGCTGTACGTCCGAGGCGCGCGAGCCCGCTGGGGCGCGCTGTTCCCCGGTGCGCGGCCGTGCGCCCTGCCGACCTACGCGTTCCAGCGCGAGACCTACTGGCCGGAGCTGCCCCGCCCGGTCGGCGACACCACCCGCGACGCCCTGCTCAAGCTCGACTGGGTGCCGGTTCCGGCGGGGGAGCCCGTCCCGGCGACCTGGGCGCTGCTCGGTTCCGGTCACCGCGAACTCGCCGCCGCCCTGTTCGCCGAGCTGGGCGCGCTGGCCTGCCACCCCGACCTCGACGGCGTCGCCGAGGCGGGCTCGCTACCCGACGTCCTCGTCGCCCCCTTCCTGTCCCGGTCCGAAGTGGACACCCCTGGTGACGCGGCGCGCCGCGCGTTGCACCTCGTGCGCTCCTGGCTGGCCGACGAGCGGTTTGACGGCCGTACGCTGGTCGTGCTGACCCGCGGTGCCGCCGTCGCCGAGGGCGTCTCGGACCTCGCGCAGGCGCCCGTGTGGGGCTTGGTGCGCTCGGCCGCGGCGGAGAACCCCGGCCGGTTCGTGCTCGCCGACGTCGACGACCCGGCGGCCGCGCGGCTGTTACCCGCCGCCCTCGCCACCGGCGAACCCGAGTTCCTGGTGCGTAACGGCGAGATCCGGGCGTCCCGCCTGACCAAGGCAGCTGAGCCGGGCCCGTCCGCGTCCTTCGGTCCGGAAGGGACGGTGCTGGTCACCGGCGGGACGGGGGCTCTGGGCGCGCAGATCGCGCGGCACCTCGTCACCGACCACGGCGTGCGTCACCTGCTCGTCGCGAGCCGACGCGGCCCGGACGCCGACGGCGCCGCCGACCTGATCGCCGACTTGACCGAGCTGGGCGCGGAACCCGTCGTCGCGGCCTGCGACGCTGCCGACCGCGCCGCGCTGGCCGCCCTGCTGGCGACGATCCCGGACGACCGGCCGCTGACCGGCGTCGTCCACGTGGCCGGGGTCCTCGACGACGGCGTCGTGTCGGCGCTGACCCCCGAACGCCTCGACGCCGTGCTGCGCCCCAAGATCGACGCCGTCACGAACCTCCACGAACTCACCGCGGGCACCGAGCTGACGGCGTTCGTCGTGTTCTCCTCGATCTCCGGGACGCTCGGCCCGGCGGGGCAGGCGAACTACGCGGCGGCCAACGTCTGGCTCGACGCGCTGGCCCGCCACCGCCGCGACCACGGCCTCCCCGGGCTCGCGCTCGGCTGGGGCCTGTGGGCCCAGGACGGCGGCATGACCGGCGGGCTCGCCGATCGCGACCGTCGCCGCCTGGGCGCCACCGGCATGATCCCGCTGTCCACTGTGGAGGGTCTCCGGCTGTTCGACGCGGCCTGCCGCGGCGGCGAGCCCGCCGTGCTGCCGATCCGGTTCGACTTCGACGTGCTGCGTGCCGCCCCGGCGCTGCCGCCGATCTTCGCCGGGCTCGTCCCGCCGCGGGCGGCCGCCGAGCCCGCCGACCGGCCGGCCGACGTGCTCGACGTCGTCCGGACCGCCGTGGCGCTGGTGCTCGGTTACGCCGGCGCGGCGGCCGTCGAGCCGGACCGCGCGTTCAAAGACCTCGGCTTCGACTCGCTGACCGCCGTCGAACTGCGCAACCGGTTGGCCTCGGCCACCGGGCAGCGCCTGCCCGCCACGCTGATCTACGACTACGCCACCCCGAACGCGCTGGCCGCGCACTTGGCCGGCGACGCGGCACCGGTGGCACCGGCGCCCGTCGCGGCCTGGACCGACGACGAGCCGATCGCGATCGTGTCGATGGCCTGCCGGTTCCCCGGCGGCGTCCGCACCCCGGACGAGCTGTGGGCGCTGCTCGCCGAGGGCCGGGACGCGATCGGCGGGTTCCCGGCCGACCGCGGCTGGGACCTCGACGCGCTCTACGACCCGGACCCCGACAGCGAAGGCACGTCATACGCCCGAGAAGGCGGTTTCCTCGACGACGCCGCGTTGTTCGACCCCGCCTTCTTCGGGATCTCGCCGCGGGAGGCCCTCGCGATGGACCCGCAGCAGCGTCTGCTGCTCGAGACGTCGTGGGAAGCCCTGGAGCGCGCAGGGATCGACCCGGAGTCGCTGCGCGGCGCGCCGGTGGGCGTGTTCGCCGGGACCAACGGCCAGGACTACCCGGCCCTGCTGGCACTGGCGCCGAAGAGCGCCGAAGGTTACCTGGGCACCGGCAACGCCGCTTCCGTGCTCTCGGGCCGGATCTCCTACGCGCTCGGCCTAGAGGGCCCGGCCGTCACCGTCGACACCGCGTGCTCGTCATCCCTGGTCGCGCTGCACTGGGCGATCCAGGCGCTGCGCACGGGGGAGTGCTCGCTCGTGCTCGCCGGCGGGGTCACGGTGCTGTCGACGCCCGGCTCGTTCGTCGAGTTCAGCCGCCAGCGCGGGCTGGCCCCGGACGGCCGGTGCAAAGCCTTCTCCGACACCGCCGACGGCACCGGCTGGGGCGAAGGCTCGGGAATGCTGGTGCTGGAAAGGCTTTCCGACGCGCGTCGCAACGGGCACCCGGTGCTCGCCATCGTGCGGGGCAGCGCGGTCAACCAGGACGGCGCGTCGAACGGGCTCACCGCGCCGAACGGACCGTCGCAGCAACGCGTGATCCGGGCGGCACTCGCGAACGCGGGGCTCGAAGCGTCCGATGTGGATGCTGTCGAAGCCCACGGCACCGGGACGTCGCTGGGCGACCCGATCGAAGCGCAGGCGTTGATCGCCACCTACGGCCAGGACCGCGATCGTCCGCTGTGGCTCGGTTCGATCAAGTCCAATGTGGGCCACACGCAGGCCGCGGCGGGAGTCGCCGGGGTCATGAAGATGGTGCTGGCGCTTCGGAACGGCTTGCTGCCGCAGACCCTGCACGCCGAGGTGCCGTCGTCCCATGTGGACTGGACCGACGGCGACGTCCAGCTGCTGTCGGAGTCCGTGCCGTGGCCGGACGGCGACCGCGTGCGCCGTGCCGGCGTATCGTCCTTCGGCGTGAGTGGTACCAACGCCCACGTCATCATCGAGGCCGCGCCCGAAGTCGCACTTTCCCGTGAAAGTGCCGTTTCCGGATCGCTGACGGCGTGGAGCGTGTCAGGCCACAGTCCGGAGGCGTTGCGGGGTCAAGCCGAACGGCTGCTCAGCCACGTCGCTGACCACTCCGCCGAGATCGGTACGGCCTTGGCCGCCCGTACGGTCTTCGGGCACCGGGCGGTCGTTGTGGGTGAGGACCGGGACGAGCTGGTCAAGGGCCTGGCCGCGGTGGCCGCCGACCGGCCCGCGTCCGGCGTCGTCACGGGTGTGCGCGCCGAGGGCGGGACCGCGTTCCTGTTCACCGGCCAGGGCGCGCAGCGGCTCGGCATGGGTGCCGGGCTGCGCCGCGAGTTCCCGGCGTTCGCCGACGCCTTCGCCGAGGTCTGCGCGGAGTTCGACACCCATCTCGACCGGCCGCTGGGCGAGGTGATCGACACCGAACCGGACCTGCTCGACCGGACCGAGTACACCCAGCCCGCGCTGTTCACGGTGGAAGTGGCCCTCTTCCGGCTCCTGGCGTCCTGGGGTGTCCGGCCGGACCGGCTCGCCGGGCATTCGATCGGCGAGCTGGCCGCCGCGCACGTCGCGGGCGTGTGGTCGCTGCCCGACGCCTGCGCGGTCGTCGCCGCGCGCGGCCGGCTCATGCAGGCCCTCCCGGCCGGCGGTGCGATGCTGGCGATCGAGGCGACCGAGGCCGAAGTCGTGCCGACGCTGCCCGCGGGGGTCGACGTCGCCGCGGTCAACGGGCCCACGTCCGTCGTGGTCTCCGGTGCCGAGGAGGGTGTCCGTGAGGTGGAGCGGCACTGGACCGGCCGCAAGACCCGGCGGCTGCGCGTCTCGCACGCCTTCCACTCGGCGGACATGGACGCGATGCTCGCGGACTTCGGTCGGGTCCTGAACGGCGTCACCTTCGCCCCTCCGGCCATCCCGGTCGTCTCGACGCTGACCGGGGCGCCCGCGACCGAGCTGACCTCGCCGGAGTACTGGCTGCGCCAGGCCCGCGGGACCGTCCGGTTCGCCGACGCCGTCACCACGCTCGCCGGCTTGGGCGTGACCCGGTTCGCCGAGCTGGGCCCGGACGGCGTGCTCACCGCCATGGCCGCCGCCTGTCTCGACGACCGTGCGGTGGTCACCGCGCTGCTGCGCAAGGACGAACCGCGGGACCTGCTGACCGGACTGGCGAAACTGCACGTCAGCGGGTCCACAGTGGACTGGGCCCGCGTCCTCGGTGGAACCGGCGACCCGGCGTCCTTGCCGACGTACGCCTTCCAGCACGAACGGTTCTGGCCGGAGTTCGACCTGGCCGCGGCCGGGGACGTCACGCTGGCGGGCCTCGACCGCCCGGACCACCCGCTGCTGGGCGCGTCGATCACGAACGCCGAGAACGGCACCGTGGTGTGCACCGGCCGCGTCTCGCCGCGCACCCACCCCTGGCTCGCCGACCACGTCGTCGCGGGCCGCACGCTGTTCCCGGGCACGGGGTTCGTCGAGCTGGTCCTGCGCGCGGCCGAGCAGGTCGGCGCGGGCCGCATCGACGAGCTGGTCATCGAGACGCCCTTGGACCTGACCGGTGGCGGCGTGCAGCTGCAGGTCGTCGTCGGCACGCGGGACGAGTCGGGCACGCGGGGAGTGACCGTCCACTCGCGACTCGACGACGAGCCGTGGACCCGGCACGCCAGCGGTCGCCTGACCGCTGAGCCCGGTCCCGCCCCCGAAGACGTCAGGGAGTGGCCGCCGGTCGGTGCCGAGCCCTTGGATCTCGACGGTCTCTACACCGCGGACAGCGGGTTCGGTTACGGCCCGGCGTTCCAGGGCCTGCGGGCGGCGTGGCGGCACGGCGACGAGGTGCACGCCGAAGTGGCCCTGCGGCCGGAGGAGCACGCGGACGCGGCCCGGTCCGGCCTGCACCCGGCGCTGCTCGACGCGTCGCTGCACGTCCTGGGCACGGTCGCCGAGTGGGCGGGCCTTACCTACCTCCCGTTCTCCTGGAGCGGGGTGACGCTGCACGCGAGCGGGGCCACCTCGGTCCGGGTCACGGTGACGCCGAACGGCCATGACACGGTCAAGCTGAGCCTGGCCGACCCGGCGGGCCGCGCGGTGGCGTCGGTCGACGCGCTGGTGCTGCGGCCGCTGGCCGACGGGCCCCAGCCGGCCCGGAAGGCGCACGACTCGCTGTTCCGGCTGGACTGGCGACCGGTCCCGCCGGTGCCGGTCGACGGCGCCCGGAGGTGGGCCGTCCTCGGCGCCGACGACCTCGGGATCGGCCCGGCGCTCGACGCGAGCGGCGTCACCTGCGAGTCCTATGTGGACGTCGACGCGCTCGGCACCGCGGTCGGGCTCGGCATGGCCGTGCCGGAAGTGGTACTGGCCCCCGTCCGGACGCCGGCGGCCGGGGCGTTGCCGGGCGTCGCCCGGTCGGCCGCCCACGAGGTGCTGGGCCTGCTGCGGGAGTGGCTGGCGGACGAGCGGTTCGCCGCCTCCCGGCTGGTCGTGGTAACCCGCGGCGCGGTGGCGGCGACGGCCGGCGATGGCGTTCCCGGCCTGGCGGCCGCGCCGATCTGGGGCCTGGTCCGCTCGGCGCAGGCGGAGCACCCCGGCCGGGTCCGGCTGATTGACCTCGACACGTCGGCTGACGCCCTCCCGGCCGCGGGTGGCTGGGGGCATCCCGGCCGGGTCGACCTCGATGAGTCGGCCGAGGGGTTGCCGGGTGATGGCGCGCGGGCGGTTGCGGGTGGCGGGGAGCACCCCGGCCGGGCCCGGCCGATCGACCTC
This sequence comes from Amycolatopsis sp. NPDC114478, assembly GCF_055633805.1. Classification (NCBI taxonomy): domain Bacteria; kingdom Bacillati; phylum Actinomycetota; class Actinomycetes; order Pseudonocardiales; family Pseudonocardiaceae; genus Amycolatopsis; species Amycolatopsis sp. NPDC114478. The sequence continues at coordinate 196,365 of NZ_JBVKDO010000007.1, forward strand.
GACACGTCGGTTGAGGGGCTCTCGGGTGATGGCGCGCAGGGGGTCGCGGGCGGCTGGGAGCACTCCAGCTCGTCGATCGAGAGGTCGATGGCCGCGTTGCCGGCCGCGGTCGCGGTTGGCCGAGACCAGCCCGGCCCATCGATCGACCCGTCCATGGCGGCTTTACCGGCCGCGGTGCTCAGCGACGAGCCGCAGCTGGCCCTGCGCGACGGCACTCTACTCGCCGCCCGGTTGAGCCGGGCCACCGCCGAGTCCGCCACCGGGAAGCGGCCGTTCGGGCCGGATGGCACCGTGCTGCTCACCGGTGCCACCGGCAGCCTCGGCCGGGTGCTGGCCCGGCACCTGGTCACCGCGCACGACGTGCGGCGGCTCGTGCTGGCCAGCCGGAGCGCAGCCGGTGCCGCTGACCTGCGGGACGAGCTGACCGCACTCGGCGCGGACGTCCGGCTCGCCGCGTGCGACACCGCGGACCGGGAGGCGGTCGCCGCGCTGCTGGCGGGGATCCCCGATCTCGCCGCGGTCGTGCACGCGGCCGGCGTGCTCGACGACGGCGTCATCGACAGCCTCACCCCGGCACGGCTGGACACCGTGCTGCGGCCCAAGGTCGACGCGGCCTGGCACCTCCACGAGCTGACCGCGGATCGGCACCTCTCGGCGTTCGTGCTGTTCTCGTCGGTGTCGGCCACCTTCGGCGCGCCCGGGCAGGGCAACTACGCCGCGGCCAACGCCTTCCTCGACGCTCTCGCCGCCCACCGGGCCGCTCGCGGCCTGCCCGCCCAGGCGCTGGCCTGGGGACTGTGGGAGACCGGGATGAGCTCCGCACTGGACTCCGCCGACCGGCAGCGGATGTCTCGCGGCGGCGTCCGGGCGCTGTCGGTCGAGCAGGGGCTGGCGTTGTTCGACGCCGCTACCACGCTCACCGAACCTGCGCTGGTCCCCGCGAAGCTGGACTTGTCCGGTGGTTCGGCCGCGACCGTCCTCAAGGGACTGGTACGTCCGGCTCGGCGAGCCGTGACGGCGGAAGAAGCCGGAAAGGACACTCTGCACCGGGCGCTGGCCGGAAAGTCCGAAGCGGACCGGGAAACAGTGTTGCTGGACCTGGTCCGGACCGCCGCGGCCACCGTGCTGGGGCACGCCGGTCCGGACGCGGTGCGCCCGGACGTCGGGTTCCTCGTCGCCGGGTTCGACTCGCTCACCGCGGTCGAGCTGCGCAACACCCTCGGCTCGGCCACCGGCCTGCGGCTGCCGCCGACGCTGGTCTTCGACTTCCCGACCCCCGAGGACCTCGCCGCCCACCTGCGGGCCGAGCTGAACGTCACCGAGGAACCGAAAAAGTCCACTGTGGACGCCGGTGAGACGCTCGGTGCGTTGTTCCGCACGGCCTGCGAACTCGGCAAGATGAAGGAAGGCTTCGAGCTGCTGCAGAACGCGGCGTTGCTCCGCCCCACCTTCGACTCGGCCGCGGACCTGAACACCCAGCTCGGATCGGTGAAACTCGCTGCCGGTGAGCGGACACCCAAGCTGATCTGCTTCAGCTCGTACGTCGCGCTGGCCGGGGTGCACCAGTACGCCCGGTTCGCCTCGCCGTTCCGCGGCGACCGCGATGTGCACGCCTTGCCGGCGCCGGGGTTCGTCAAGGGCGAGGCGCTGCCCGCCAGCGTCCGCGCGGTCGCCGAGGTGCAGGCCGACGCGGTCCTGCGGGCTGCCGACGGCGAGCCGTTCGTCCTGCTCGGCTCGTCTTCGGGCGGGATGCTCGCGCACGCCGCCGCCGAACTCCTCGACGAGCGGGGCACGCCACCCCTCGCTGTCGTGCTGCTCGACAGCTACCTGCCGCGCGCCGACTCGCCGCTGGACCGGTTCCGCGACGAGCTGTTCGGCGGCATGTTCGACCGCGAAGAGGTGTTCGCCCCGATGGACGCCGCGCGGCTGTCGGCGATGAGCTGGTACTTCCGGCTGATGGCCGGCTGGGAACCCGTGAAGCTGCCGGTGCCGCTCCTGCTGGTCCGCTCGTCCGAACCCCCGGTCGCCGGCGAGCCGCTGGCGCCCGAGGAGTGGCAGACGCACTGGGACACCGCCGACACCGTCGTCGACGTGCCGGGCAACCACTTCACCATGGTCGAGGACCACGCCGCCACCACCGCCGGGACCGTGCGCGGCTGGCTCGTGACCACCCTCCAGGACGGAGTTCACGCATGACTGACGACCCGGAGCTGTGGCTCCGCCGCTACCACGAGGCGGACGAGGGCGCCGTCCGGCTGTTCTGCCTGCCGCACGCGGGCGGCTCGGCCAGCTTCTACTTCCCCATGTCCGCCGGGCTCGGCCGGTCGGTCGAGGTGCTGTCCGTCCAGTACCCGGGACGGCAGGACCGGCGGCACGAGCCCGGGATCGACAGCCTGCCCGTGCTCGCGGACCGGCTCGCCGAGGTGCTCGCCGAGCGGACGCGGCAGCCGTTCGCGCTGTTCGGCCACAGCATGGGCGCGACGCTGGCGTTCGAGGTCGCCGCCCGGCTGGAACGGACCGGGGTCACCCCGCTGCACCTGTTCGCCTCCGGGCGGCGCGCCCCGTCGCGTCGCCGCGACGAGTCCGTGCACCTGCTCGACGACGACGGCGTCGTCGCCGAGGTGCGCCGGCTCGGCGGCACGAACGCGGCCGTGCTGGGCGACGAGGAGATCCTCCGGATGGCCCTGCCCGCGATCCGCAACGACTACCGGGCCGCCGAGACCTACGTCCAGCGGCCGGGGCCGAAGCTCGGCACACCGATCACCGTGCTCACCGGCGACGCCGACCCGAAGACCACGCTCGACGAGGCTCGTGCGTGGGCAGAGCACACCGACGGCGAGTTCGAGCTGAAGGTGTTCCGCGGCGGGCACTTCTTCCTCGCCGACCACCAGCCCGAGGTGCTGCGGCTGATCTCCGCGCGGCTGGCGGGCGCGTTGTCCGGTCACCACTGAAAGGCGAACCCGTGCGCGTGCTGTTCGTGACGCTGGACGAGAAGTCCCACCTGTACTGCATGGTCCCGACGGCCTGGGCGCTCGTCGCGGCCGGGCACGAGGTGCGGGTCGCGGCGTCGCCGGGGTTCGCCGACGTCGTCACCGGCACCGGCCTGACCGCGGTGCCGGTCGGCGCGGACAACACGATGCACGAGGGCATGAAGCAGAACCGCGACGCCCAGGAAGCCGACATCGCGAACTGGAACGACACCGACCCGGCGTCCCACACCTGGGAGGCGTTGCACCAGCGCTACACGTTCACCGTGTGGGCGGGGTTCGCCATCTACAACGACGAAATGGTCGCGGACCTCGTCGCCCACGCGCGGGACTGGCGGCCGGACCTCGTCGTCTGGGACGCGCTGACCTATGCCGGGGCGATCGCGGCGAAGGCCTGCGGCGCCGCGCACGTCCGGCAGCTGTGCTGGGCCGATGTCTGGTGCGCGATGCGCGTCACGTTCCTGAAGCTGATGGCCGACCAGCCGGTCGAGCAGCAGGAAGACCCGCTGTACGACTGGATCGAGCTGACCGGGCGGCCGTACGGCGTGGAGTTCGCCGAGGAGCTGGTCACCGGCCAGGCGACGATCGACCCGCTGCCGGAGCCGCTGGGCGCGCGCTCCGGCGTCCGGCGGCTGCCGGTCCGGCACGTGCCCTACAACGGCCGCGCGGTGGTCTGGGACTGGCTGCGCGAGCCACCGTCCCGGCCGCGGGTGTGCCTGACGCTGGGTTCGTCCAACACGGACGCGTTCGGCGGCGACTACGTGTCCATTCCGGACATCCTGGCCACTTTGTCTACTTTGGACATCGAAGTGATCGCCGCGTTGGTACCCGCGCAGCGGAAGGCGCTGGACGCGGTCCCGGCGAACGTCCGGGTCGTCGAGTCGGTCGCGCTGCACACGGTCCTGCCGAGCTGCTCGGCGATCGTGCACCACGGCGGCTTCGGCAGCTACGGCGCGGCGCTGGTCGCCGGCGTGCCCCAGCTGACGGTGACCACGCCGATCGCCGACCACCTGCTGCGCGCTCAGCGCCTGGTCGACGAAGGTGCCGGATTGCTGTTCACGCACAACGGCTTCACGGCCGACGACCTGCGAACCTCGGTGGCGAGACTGGTCGGAGAACCGAGCTTCGCGGCCCATGCTCGTCGCCTCCGCGACCTCGCCCTGGCCCAGCCGACCCCGCACGAACTGGTGGCCGACCTGGAGAAGCTGGTCGCCGAGCGGTCGTGAGTGAGAAACAGTGTCAGAACACCGTTTCTCACTCACGACGGCGTCAGGCGCGGGCGGCGAGGCGGCGGCGGATCTCCGGCGCGTGCTCGACGGCGAACGCCACCAGCGCCGACACCTCGCGGACCTGCTCGCTGGTGACCGACGGCCCCGTCGGCAGCGTCAGCACCCGGCGCGAGAACGCGTCGGTGGCCGGCAGCGAGACCGGCCGCTCGGTCCGGTAGGGCTCGCACTCGTGCACGCATGGCGAGAAGTACCGCTGCGCCAGCACGTTGTCCGCACGCAGCAGCTCGAGGATCGTGTCGCGGGACAGGCCGCACTCCCGCTCGTCCACCTTGACGACGTTGTACTGGTAGCTGTTGCGGTTGTCCTCGTCGTAGCGGTGCATCTCCAGGCCGGGGAGCCCGTCCAGCTCGGCGGTGTACTCCTCGTAGTGCGCCTCGTTGGCGGCGATGGTCGCGGGCAGCGCGTCCAGCGAAGTCAGGCCCATGGCCGCCGACGCCTCGCTCATCTTGGCGTTGGTGCCGGCGAACTCGGTGACGTGCTCCTCGCCCCAGCCGAAGTTGTGGGTGTAGCGGGCGAGCTGGGCGAAGTCGTCGTCGTTGGTGACGATCGCGCCGCCCTCGAACGTGGTGACGACCTTCGCCGCGTGGAAGCTGAACATCTCCGCCTTGCCGAACCCGCCGAGCGGCTGGGGCCCGAAGGTGCAGCCGATGCCGTGCGCGGCGTCGAAGAACAGGGTCAGGTCGTGCACTTCGGCGATCTTCTCGAGTTCCTGGATGGCGGCCGGCTGGCCCCACAGGTGCACTCCGACCAGGCCGGTCGTGCGGTCGGTGATCAGGCTTTCGACCTGCTCGGGGTCGATGCACCCGGTGGCCGGGTCGAGGTCGCAGAAGACCGGCGTCAACCCGAGGTAGCGCATCGCGTGCGCGGTCGCGACGTAGGTCATCGACGGCATGATGACCTCGCCGGTCAGCCCGGCCGCCCGCGCCATCACTTCGAGGGCGATCGTGCCGTTGCAGGTGGCGACGCAGTGCTTCGCGCCGGTGTGGTCGGCGATCCGCGCCTCGAACTCCTTGACCAGCGGGCCGCCGCTGGTCAAGCGGCCGCTGTCCAGGGCCACTTCGAGCCGCTCGTAGAACTTCGCCCGGTCCCCGGTGCTCGGTTTCCCCACCACCAAGGTCTTCTCGAAGGCCATCGGGCCGCCGAACAGGGCCAGGTCGTCAACGCTCGTCTTCATGAAGGTCCTTCCCCAAGGGTCGCGGACTGCCCTTACCCGCGGCGACGTGCATTTCGTTGCTTTTAAACGACTGTTGAGTTCCCCCTCGACGGGTCGTCTGCAGGATAGGGACGGCGGGTACCGGTGCCCGGTTTTGCCGGAGAACTCTGTGGAAGCCCCTAGTCGTGCCGGAGGCGGCACTGTGCCAAGTGGACTCGGGGGAAACCGCCAGACCTCGCGTGGTAGCCACTTCACCGGGAGGGGACGGTGCCCGACGATTCGGTGGTGAGCAGGCACATCGCTGTCTTCAGCTTCCCCGCGTACGCCCACGTCGCGCCGGTCCTCCCGGTCGTCGCCGAGCTGGTGCGCCGCGGCCACCGCGTCACCTTCGCCGTGGTCGACGAGTTCGCCGCGAAGGTGGCGGCGACCGGCGCCGAAGTGCTGCCCTACACCTCGACGTTCCCGTGGGCGACCGGGCTGGGCGACACCGCGTCCGACGGCTACGCGCTGCGGGCCATGCTGGCGTTCATGGGCGAGGGGCTCGCCCCGCTGCCGGCCGCCATGGCCCGGTTCGCCGACGACCCGCCGGACCTCGTCCTGCACGACCTGGCGGCGTCCGAGACGGCGCGGCTGGTCGCCCGGAAGTGGTCCGTGCCGGCCGTCGAGTCGTGCCCGGAGTTCGCCTCCAACGCCCATTTCCGGCTGAACGAAGCCCAGGCCGAGTCCGACGCCGCCCAGCCGCCCGACCTCACCGACCCCGAGCTGACCGCGTTCGTCGAGCACGCCCAGCGGCTGCTGGCCGAGCACGGTCTGTCCGATGTGGACACCGCCGGCGGCGAGCCGCCCTACCACCTCGTCTACCTGCCCAAGGCGTTCCAGATCCACGGCGAGACCTTCGACGAGCGCTTCGCGTTCGTCGGTCCGTCCTTCGACCGGACGGTGGCGCCGGGGGAGTGGACGCCGCCCGCGGACGGGCTGCCGGTCGTCCTGATCTCGCTGGGCACCTCGCGCAGCCGCGAGCAGGTCGGCTTCTTCCGCAAGTGCGTGCGCGCCTTCACCGGGCAGCCGTGGCACGTCGTGCTGACGCTCGGCCGGTGGGTCGACCCGGCCGAGCTCGGGCCGCTGCCGGAGAACATCGAGGCGCACCCGTTCGTCGCGCACGCGGCGCTGCTGCCGCACACCCGCGTGTTCGTCACCCACGGCGGGCTCGGCAGCACCATGGAGGCGCTGCACTACGGCGTGCCGATGGTGCTGACGCCGTCCCAGAGCGACCAGGTGGTGACCGCGGCGCGGGTCGCGGACCTCGGGCTCGGGTGCGTGGTGTCGCGGACCGACGTCACCGAAGCCGAACTGCTCGACGCCGTCACGAAGACCGCGGGCGATCCGGTGGTCGCCCAGCGGGTCCGGTGGATGAGCGAACAGGTCGCGCTGGCCGGCGGGGAGATCCGCGCGGCCGACGCCGTCGAGTCGTGGCTGCGGCCGAAAGTGGAGGCGAAGTGAAGCTGGCGGACGTCTACCTCAGTGGGATCGGCACGTACGTGCCCGAGACCACCGGTGTCGGGCACGCGATCGAGCAGGGGTGGATCACCGCCGAAGACGCGGAGGCGACCGGGCTGACCGGCGCGGCCTGCGCCGGCGAGACCCCGGCCCCGGACATGGCGCTCTGGGCCGGGCAGCAGGCCGTCGCGCGGGCGGCCGTCGACCCGGAGGCGCTGGACGTCCTGCTCTACGCCGACAACTACCACTCGGGCCCGGACGGCTGGTTCCCGCAGTTCTGGCTGCAGCGGCACCTGGTCGGCGGCGACCTGCTCGCGGCGCAGCTGCGGCAGGGCTGCAACGGCATGTTCGGGGCGCTGGAGCTGGCGGCGACGTACCTGATCGCGCGCGGCGGCGGGACGGCGATGACGGTCGCGTCGGACAATTCGACGTCCCCGCTGGTCAACCGCTGGCGCTGCCTGCGCCCGGACTTCATCATCGGCGACGGCGCGACGGCGGTCGTCCTGAACACGACGTCGGGCTTCGCGCGGCTGAAGTCGGCCGGCTCGATCACGGTGCCGGAGCTGGAGGGCATGCACCGCGGCGACGAGCCGATGTTCCCGCCGGGCGCGACGATCGGCCGGTTCATGGACTTCGCCGAGCGCATCGACTTCTTCGGCTTCGAACACCGCGACACGATGCTGCACAGCGGGCTCAACCTGCTGAAAACGCGGTCCGAGCTGATCGACCGTGTGCTGGCCGAGGCCGGCATCGGGCTCGACGGCGTCAGCCGCATCGCCTACAACCACGGTTCGCGCAAGTACGTCGAGGACGGCCTGCTGGCGATGCTCGGGATCCCCCTCGAGAAGTCGAACTGGGACTTCGGGCGGGGGCTGGGGCACCTCGGGGCGAGTGACCAGGTGGCGTCGCTGGCGAACATGCTGGGGACCGGGCAGCTGGCGCCGGGGGACCACGTGCTGATGGTCGGGATCGCGCCGGGGGTCAGTGTGGCGGGTGCCGTGGTGGAGATCCTCGACGTGCCGGAGTGGGCCGAGCCGGTGGTTCCCCGGTCGAGCTGAGGTCGCCGATCGTCACTGCGGGTACGACCGCTGTTGCCGCAGAGTAGCCTCCGCCCGAGTTGGTGGAAACTCACCAACAGTCGATGACGGCTCCGGCGCAGACCCCGGAAACGCGGATCGGGTGGTCCGAGGTCTCCCTCGGCCCACCCGATCCGGTCGCCTCGTCAGCCCGCCGGCTCAGCCGCCGGAGCCGCCGCCGTACGCGCCACCCAAAAGGCGGCTGCGGCGCTTGCGGTTCTTTTCGTCGTCAGCCTTGGCGTTGTCCGCCTTGGTGTCCGCCGGCTTCTTCTTGGAATCGTCTTCCTTTTTTCCGAAAATTCCCACCAGTTCATCCCTTTCCGGCATTTTGGAAATCGAACCGTGCCCCCGCAGGATAGCGCAGGGTATCTTCGCCCGCACACCGCTGAAAGCGGCTCAGCGGATGTACTGCGGGGTCACCTTCGGCGGCCACTGGCCGATGCAGAGGATGCCCTGCGAGTACGCCTTGGAGACCAGCGCCGAGCGGTTCGGCGACTTGAACTGCCGCAGCATCGCGCCGACGTGGTACTCGATGCCCTGCCTGCTCAGGTAGAGCTTCGACGCCAGCTGCACGGTCGAAATCCCGGCGGCGACGCCTTCGAGGACCTTCGCGTCGAGCTCGCTGAGAAGCTTGGTCTTCTCGATGCCCGGCCGCGGGGTATCCGCGGCGCGGTCCGGTTTGATCAGCACGACGATCGTGGTGACCTGGCCCGATCGGCTGCGCACCGCGATGCCCGTCAGGCCGCCGGAGAGCACCGGCTGCGCGGGCCGCACGCCGACCAGGCGCGCGCTGAAGCGGTCCCGGCGGCCTTCGTTCAGCCGCGCCAGCTGCTGCAGCGTGAACTGCTTGGCGCTCGGGTGCACGAAGTCCACAAAGCTCTGTCCGAAAACGTCGGACGCGGTGCGTCCCAGCTGCCGGAGGAAATCGCCGTTGGCTTCGATGACCCGGAGATCGGGACCCAGATTCGCGATGCAGACGTCGGACATGTCGAAGGACGGGACGTTCTGGTTCTGTCTTTCGGTGGCGGCGGGGAGGCCGTGCGGTGCGGCGACCGGCCGGTCGACCACGGAATCGAGACGCGTGTTCATCGAGTTCGAACCCCCAGATTCGGTTCTACGTTCGAGGCATTGCCCACGGACAAAAGACGTCGACGACCCTCGAGCTCCCCTCAAGAGGGTCCGCGGCGGGGAGTCCGGACGGTTCTTCACACCACCCCAGCGGAAACCTCGAGTTCCTTCCCCAGAACGATCCTCGAGTCCACCCGGACACCGGCCGCTTCGGTCCGTTTCGTTGGAAACAAACCAAACGACGTCTCGTACGCTAGCCAACGGGGTATGGCCCGTCAATGCCGGTGCGGCGGTTCGGCGCTAACACTGTGGTCCGCCCCGCCGCAGGTACGGCACCCCCGGGGCGGCCTTCGGTGGGTGCGGTCGCGCGGGGTCAGCGTGGGGTGGTCGTGACCGGCAGCCGCTGCACGCCGAACACGCCGCCGGCGTGGAACGGGACCTCCGCACCCGGGGCCACCCGCAGGTGCTCGAACCGCTCGAACAGCAGCTCCAGCGCGACGCGCCCCTCCAGCCGCGCCAGCGGCGCGCCCAGGCAGAAGTGGATGCCGTGCCCGAACGCGGCGTGCGAGTTGGGCTTGCGGTGCGGGTCGAACCGCCCTGGGGCGGTGAACTCGCGCTCGTCGTAGTTCGCCGACACCACCCAGGCCCAGACGATCGAGTCGGCGGGGATGACCGTGCCCGCGACCTCGACGTCGGCCGTGGTCACCCGGACCACGCGGGGGAACGGCGGCCGCAGCCGCAGCACCTCCTCCAGCAGCGGCTCGACCAGCGCCGGGTCGGCCCGGACGCGCTCGTAGCCGCCGGGCGCGTCCTCCAGGCAGAGCAGGACGTTGCCGAGCAGCATGGTGGTGGTGACGTGCCCGGCGAGCAGCAGGAGCGCGGTGAAGTTGCCGACCTCCTCGTCGGTCAGCCGCTCGCCGTCGATCGAGGACTCCACCAGCCGGGTCAGCAGGTCGTCGCGGGGCCGCGCGCGCCGGTCGGCGATCTGCGCGTTGAGGTACGCCTCCATCTCCTCGATGGCGACGGCGAGCTTCTCCCCGGTGCTCGGGTCGTCGACCTGCAGCGCCATCAGCGCCTCGGCCCAGCCCCGGAACAGCTCGCGGTCCGTGGCGGGCACGCCGAGCAGCTCGGCGATGACGATCACCGGCAGCGGGTAGGCCAGCACGTCGACCAGGTCGAACGCCGTCGCGTCCGGCTCGACCGCGGCCAGCAGCTCCCGGGTGACCTCGGTGATCCGCGGCTCGAGGTCGGCGACGACCTTCGGGGTGAACGCCTGGCTGACCAGGCGGCGCAGCTTGCGGTGCTCGGGCGGGTCGATGACCAGCAGGGTGCCCGGCGGCGCCTGGTCGCCGGGCGAGGTCAGGCGCGTGGTGTCCGAGGAGAACAGCTGCGCGTCGGTGCTGACGCGGCGGACGTCGGCGGAGCGGAACACGTGCCAGGCCCCCGAGCCGTCCTGCCACACGGGCGTGTCGGCGCGCATCTTCTCCAGCCAGGTCAGCAGGGCGGCGCCGCCGTCGGGGGCGATCTCCGGGGCGGCGGTCGGCTCGGTGGTGTCCACTTCGGATTCACTCCCAGGGTCGGGCGGTCAGTCGGGCCTCGACGCGGTCCGCGGCCGCCGCGGCACCCCCGGCGTCGGTGATGTGCTCGCGCATCCGCGCCACGCGCTCGTGCGCGGCGGCGTCTTCGGCGAGGCCGGTGACGGCCGCCCGCAGCGTTTCCGCGTCGACGCCGGCCGGGTCGACCCGGGCGCCGAGGCCGAGCTCGGTGACGCGGTCGGCGACGATCTCCTGCTCCAGCGTGCGCGGCACGACCACCGGCGGGACGCCCAGCGCGAGGGACTCCATGGTGCTGCCCATCCCGGCGTGCGAGACGAACCCGCTCGCCCGGCGCAGGACGGCGGGCTGCGGCACCCACGGGTGCAGCTCGAAGTTCGGCGGCACCGGGCCGAGGTCGGCCGGCGAGACCAGACGGCCGATCGTCATGACGACGTGCCACGGCGTCCCGGCGAACGCCTCGAGGCACGAGGCGAAGAACTCGCGCTGGCGGTGGTAGCCGAAGCTGCCCATGGCGATCAGCAGCACCGGCCGGTTGCCCGGCGGGGTCCAGCCGCCGGCGCGGTCGCCGAGGCACGGTCCGACGAAGGCGAACCCGTCGTCGAAGGTGTCGCCGCCGGGCTGGAACTCGCGGGGCAGGAACACGAGCTTGGTGTCTTCGCGGGCTTGCGCGAACTCGGCCGCGGACGTGCCCGGCAGGTGCTCGGCGAGCGCGTCTTCGACCACCGCCGCGGCCTTGGCGAGCGCGGGGTGCGCCGGGTCGGGCGCGGGGACCTTGCCCGCCATGGCCGCGTACGGCGAGAACCGTTCGTTCGCGACGAACGTCGAGCACAGCAGGACGGCCGGGATCTCCCACTTGCGCGCGAGCAGCCGCCCGGTGGGGTAGCCGAAGGCGTCGTACAGGAAGACGTCCGGCCGGTCGCCTTCGAAGGCGCCGAGCGCGGTCCGCAGCGGCGCGAAGCCTTCCAGCGCCTGGGCGAGGCCCGCTTCCGCGACGACGTCGCCGGTGATCTCCTCCGGGATCGCCACCGTGTCCCAGGACTTCGGCACGTGGGACTCGTACGGCAGCGCGGTGGCACCGGTGGCGCGCACGGCGTCGGCGTACTGCTCGGCGACGACGTAGCTCACCCGGTGGCCGCGCCGCACGAGCTCGGCCGCGACCGGCAGCGTCGGGTTGACGTGCCCGTGGGCCGGATAGTTGAGGAAGGCGAGGTGGCTTCCCGACGGGGGAGTCATGGTTCGAAAGCTAGTCCCGCGCGGCGGCCGGTCAACCATGTCTAGGCGAACCCCTCGGGTCGCGCTTCCGTGCGGGGAAAGGGGTTTCCCGGTGTGCTAACTGTAGCGGTGTCCGATCCGGCGCAGCGGAAGGAAACGGCCGTGACCCTGTTCGTCGAGGCCGAGGGGATCACCAAGACCTTCGGCAAGGTCCGCGCGCTGGACGACGTCAGCCTGCAGGTGCCGCGCGGCACCGTGTGCGGCCTGCTGGGCCACAACGGCGCCGGCAAGACCACGCTGGTCAACGTGCTCACCACGCTGGTGACGCCGACGGCGGGCCGGGCCAGCGTCGCGGGCCTCGACGTCCAGCGCGACGCCGTGGCCCTGCGCAGCCGCATCGGGCTCACCGGCCAGTTCGCGTCGGTGGACGAACAGCTTTCCGGCTTCCGCAACCTGATCCTCATCGCCCGCCTGCTCGGCGCCTCCACCAAGGCGGCCAAGGAACGGGCCGACGAGCTGCTGACCGCGTTCGGCCTGCGCGAAGCGGCCGGCCGCCCGGCGAAGACGTACTCCGGCGGCATGCGGCGGCGGCTCGACCTGGCCGCCAGCCTGGTCGGCCACCCCGACGTCATCTTCCTCGACGAGCCGACCACCGGTCTCGACCCGGCGGCCCGGATCGCGATGTGGGAGATCGTGGAACAGCTCGTGCGCGACGGCTCGACCGTGCTGCTGACGACCCAGATGCTCGACGAAGCCGACCGGCTCGCCGACAAGATCGTCGTGCTGGCGCAGGGAAAGGTGATCGCCGCGGGCACCGCGGCCTCGCTCAAGGCGCAGGTCGGCAAGCGCACGGTCACCCTGACCCTGGCCGACCTGCCCGACGCCGAACGCGCCGCGGACGCGGTGCGGACCGCCGGGCTGGACCCGCGGGTGTCCGGAGTGGACGAACTGGCCGGGCTCGCGCTGACCGTCCCGGTGGAGAAGTCCACCGACCTCGTGCGCGTGGTCCGGGCCCTCGACGACGTCGCGGTCGAGCCGGTCGAGCTGGCGCTGGTGGACCCGCGGCTCGACGACGTGTACCTCGCCCTGTCCGGCGGGCCACGGGATCCCCGCACCGAAACCGAGAGGCTCTGACCCGATGAGCGCACCGACACTGTCCACTTCGGACTCGGCGGCCACCGTGGCCGGATCCGGGCCGTGGCGCGGCACCTCCGTGCCGATGCAGATCGTCATCCTGACCGGCCGTTCGCTGCGCGCGGTCGTGGCGTCCCGGGCGCTGGTGCTGCTGGGCCTGCTGCAGCCGCTCATCGTGCTGATCCTGTTCAGCCAGGTGTTCGCGAGCCTGGCCGGCACCAGCTCGTTCCCGGCCGGGGTGTCCTACATCGACTACCTGATGCCCGCGGTGCTGGTGATGGGGTCGCTGTCGGTGGCGCTGCAGTCGGGCGTCGGACTGCTCGACGACATGCGCAACGGCGTCGTCGCCCGCTTCCGGACGCTGCCGATCGCGTCGGCGTCGGTGCTGGTGGCGCGCAGCCTCGCCGACGTCGTGCGGCACGCGCTGCAGCTGGCGATCATGCTGGTGCTGGCGGCGACGCTGTTCGGGTTCTCGCCGGGCGGCGGCTTCACCGGCGTGCTGCTGGCGTGGCTGATGTGCATCGCGGTGGGCTGGTCGCTGAGCTGGATGTTCATGGCCATCGGCGTGTGGATCACCAACGTCGAGGTGATGCAGGGCGTGACGTCGATGGTGATGTTCCCGCTGATGTTCGCGTCTTCGGCGTACGTGCCGCTCTCGTCGCTGCCGGCGTGGCTGCGCGCGGTGGCGACGGTCAACCCGCTGACGTATTCGGTAGACGCGTCCCGCAACCTGGCGCTGGGCAACCCGGTGGGAGCGGGCGGCTTGGCAGCCCTCGGCGCGGCCGGCCTGATCGGCCTGACGGGCGCGATCATCGCCACGCGGGGCTTCCGCCGCTCCGCCTGACTGCTTACGGGAGCAGGGTTTCCAGGGCGTCGGCGGCCGCGGGGGCGCCGCCCGCCTGCTCGATCTCCTTCGCCATCAGCGCGAGCCGGGCGGTCAGCGAGCCGTCGGCCGCCAGGGCCTCGACCGCCTCGTGGATCGCCGCGCCCGTCGCCGACGCCACCGGGATGTGCCGGCCCAGGCCCAGCTCCGCGACGCGGTGGGCGTTGGCCAGCGTCTCGCCGCTGTGGGAGACCGCGACGACCGGGACCTCGTAGCGCAGTGCCTCCAGGACGCTGCCCATCCCGGCCTGGCAGACCAGCGCGGACGCGTACCGCAGCACCGACGGGTGCGGCATCCACTCGTGCGCCTCGACGTTCGGCGGCAGCTCGCCGAGCGCGGCCAGGTCGGCGCCGCGGCCCAGCGTCAGCACCACGTGCCACGGCTTGCCGCGGAACGCCTCGATGCAGCCGGTGAAGAAGCCGAGGTCCTTGCTCATCGACGTGCCCAGCGAGATCAGCGCCACCGGCCGGCCGTCGCCGGGCGGGGTCCAGTGGCCCTCCAGCGCGCGGCAGTCCGCGGTCGGGCCGACGAACCGGTACCGCTCGCCGAACGTCTCGCTCCCGTAGTGGAACGCCTGGGGGATGTAGACCAGGCGAAGCTCGTCGCCGGCAGGCGAGAGGCTCGCCGTTGCCAGCCGCGGGTCCAGGCCGTACCGCGTGAGCAGCGCCGAGACGCCCGCGCCGAACTCCTCACCGAACCGCGCCAGGCGCGGGTCCCGGTGGTCGAAGTCCGTGGCGGCCGGGTGGTCGTCGGGCGGCTGGGGCGCGCCGGGGATCTCGTCGGCGTCGTTCTCGATGAAGACGGGACAGCTTTCGGCCAGCGGGACGTCCCACGCCCGGCCCAGCACCCGCGCGGCGTTCCCGCTGATGGTGTCGTGCACGATCAGGTCGGGCCGGTCGCCGGAGAGCCGCTCCAGCGCCGCTTCGAGCGGCGCGAAGCCCTCGCGCATGAGGTCGATGATCATCGTGACCGCGTCCGCGGCACTGTCCACTTTGGTCACCGACGCGGGGAAGTCGGAGTGGTAGACCACGGTCTCGGCGGAGCTGTCGCGCAGCAGGTGCGCGAACGGCTCGGCGACGAAGAACGTGACCCGGTGGCCCCGCTCCGCGAGCGCTTCGACCGGGCCCAGCATCGGGTTGATGTGCCCGACGCCGGGAAAGCTGAAGAACACGAGGTGCCGACCCTGGGTCATGGTCGCCAGTATCGCGGGAAACCCCTGCTCAGCGTCGGTTCGCGGGCGAAGTCTAGGGGAATCGCTACCCTCACCTTCTGTGCTCAAACCTCACTTCCGAGTGACTACGAAGGTTGCGGCTCCGGGCGGCGTGATCGACTTTCGTTGTGCGGAATGAGCACTCTCGGCCGCAGAAACCGGCAGGTCGGAGCGGGTCTACTCGACGTATGACCCTTACCAGCGAGACCATCGGCACCCGCACGGCGTTCGCGCGGACCCCGGTTCTCCTGATCGCGGGAGTCGCCGGCGTCCTGCTCCTCGTCGCCAGCCGCAACTACGGGTTCTCGTTCGACGAGGCCTACTTCGTGGTGGCCGGCCGCGACCACCCCGCGTGGGGCTACTTCGACCAGCCGCCGCTGCTGCCGTTCCTCGCGGCCGGGCTGGATCACCTGTTCCCCGGCTCGCTGACGGCGTTGCGGCTGCCCGCGACGCTGGCCGCGGTCGGCGGGATCGTGCTGACCGCGCTGACCGCGCGCGAGCTGGGCGGCCGCCGGGTCGCGCAGACGCTCGCCGCGGCCGCGTACGCGATGTCCGGCGCGACGCTCATCTGCCACTACCTCGCGACCTACTCGATCGACCCGTTCTTCTGGTCGCTCATCCTGTGGCTCGTCGTGCGCTGGACCCGGGTGCGCGACGACCGGCTGCTGCTCGCGGCCGGGCTCGTCACGGCCGTCTCGCTGCAGACGAAGTTCCTGGTCCCGGCGCTGTGGGTGGCGCTGGCCGCCGCGTCGCTGGTCTTCGGGCCGCGCGACCTCGTCCGCCGGCCGCTGCTGTGGCTCGGCGCGCTGGTCGCGACGCTCACCACCGTGCCGACGCTGATCTGGCAGGCCGCGCACGGCTGGCCGTACACGCGGATGTCCGAGGTCGTTTCGGCCGAGTTCCCCGGGACCGGCGCGTTCCTGCTCGAACTGCTGTCGGGCCCGGGCCTGGTGATCGGCGTGCCGCTCGCGCTGTTCGGCTTCGCGCGCCTGCTCATCACGCGGGAGTACCGCTTCCTCGGCGTCGCGTTCCTGCTGCTCGTGGTGGCCTACCTGCTGACCTCCGGCCGGTCCTACTACGTCTACAGCATGTACGCGCCGCTGTTCGCCGCCGGTGCCGTCGGCCTGCAGGACGTCAAGTGGCCCACGGTGGCGAAGGCCGTCGGCTGGCTGCTCGTCGCCGCGTCGGTCGTCCAGGCGCTCGTCGCGCTGCCGATCTACCCGAAGTCGTGGGCCGAGCGGATCCCGGACCTGCCGCTGGTGCCGTTGACCGCCAAGGTCTTCGTGCAGTCCGACGGCCAGCTCGACCAGCTTTCCGACGCCGTCGTGCAGGTGTACCGGTCGTTGCCGCCCGAGCAGCGGGCCAGGACGGCGATCATGACCGACAGCTACGCGTTCGCCGCCGACCTCGAGCTTTTCGGCGCGGAGCGGGGACTTCCCGCCGTCTACAGTGCCCACCGCGGGTACTACTACTTCGGGCACCCGGGCGAGAACGTCGACAGCGTCCTGTTCGTCGGCGACGCGAGCCCGGCGGTGGCCGGGGCGTTCGCCCGCCACCAGGACGTCGTGCCGCAGCTGATGACCGTCTTCAGTGGACGGACCACCGCGTGGGACGCCCTGTGGCCGCGGCTGCGCACGCAGTGACTCAGCCCTTGAGCGGTTCCCACCAGCCGCGGTTGTTCTTGTACCAGTCGACGGTGTCGCGCAGGCCGGTGTCGATGTCGACGCGCGGGGTGTAGCCGAGCTCGGTGGTGATCTTGGTGATGTCCACCGAGTAGCGGCGGTCGTGGCCCTTGCGGTCCTCCACGGGCCGGATCGCGGTGTGGTCCCGGCCGGTGATGGCGAGGAGCCGTTCGGTGAGCTCGCGGTTGGTCAGCTCGGTGCCGCCGCCGATGTTGTAGACCTCGCCGGCCCGGCCCTTTTCGGCCACTAGGTGGATGCCGTGGCAGTGGTCGTCGACGTGCAGCCAGTCGCGGACGTTGAGGCCGTCGCCGTAGAGGGGGACCTGCAAGCCGTCGACGAGGTTGGTGACGAACAGCGGGATGACCTTCTCGGGGTACTGGTAGGGCCCGTAGTTGTTGGAGCAGCGGGTGATCGAGGCGTTGAGACCGTGCGTGGTGTGGAAGGCGCGGACCAGCAGATCGGAGGACGCCTTGGACGCCGAGTATGGCGAGTTCGGAGCGATCGGGTGTGTCTCGGGCCAGGAGCCTTCGTCGATGGAGCCGTAGACCTCGTCGGTGGAGACGTGCACGAACTTGCCGACCTCGCGTTCGAGCGCGGCCTGCAGCAGCGTCTGGGTGCCGAGGACGTTGGTGCGCACGAACTCCGCCGATCCGGCGATCGAACGGTCCACATGGGACTCGGCGGCGAAGTGCACGACCAGGTCGGTGCCGGTCAGCGCGTGCTCGACGACGCCGGGGTCGCAGATGTCGCCGACGACGATGTCCAGACGTTCGTCGCCGGCGGCCGGCGCGAGGTTCGCCCGGTTGCCCGCGTAGGTGAACTTGTCGAGCACGACCAGCTCGTCGGGTTCGAAGCCCGGGTACCGGCCGGAAAGCACGTTGCGGACGTAGGCCGAGCCGATGAACCCGGCACCGCCGGTGACCACCATGCGCATGGGAAGGAACCTCCGGGGTCAGACCGCGGTGAGCGGCCGCGCGCGGCGCGCGAAGTCCATGACGTACTCGCCGTAGCCCGAGCTGCCGATCCGCTCGCCCAGCGCGTAGCACCGGTCGGCGTCGATGAAGCCCATGCGCAGCGCGATCTCTTCGAGGCAGGCGATCTGGACGCCCTGGCGGGCTTCCATCGTCTGCACGTACTGCCCGGCGTCCAGCAGCGACTTGTGGGTGCCGGTGTCCAGCCAGGCGAAGCCGCGGCCGAGGTCGACGCAGGCGGCGCGGCCCCGGTCGAGGTAGACGTTGTTGATGTCGGTGATCTCCAGCTCGCCGCGCGCGGACGGCTTGAGGCCCTTGGCGATCTCGACGACGTCGTTGTCGTAGAAGTAGAGGCCGGTGAGCGCCCGGTTCGACTTGGGATGGGCGGGTTTTTCCTCGATGGAGACGAGGTTGCCGTCGGCGTCGCACTCGCCGATGCCGTGCCGGTGCGGGTCGGAGACCTCGTAGCCGAAGAGGACGCAGCCCTTGAGGTCCTGGGTGGCGGCGCGCAGGACGTCGGAGAAGCCCTGCCCGTGGAAGATGTTGTCGCCGAGGATGAGGGCGGAGGTGTCGTCGCCGACGTGCTCCTCGCCGATGATGAAGGCCTCGGCGAGGCCGTTCGGGTGGGGCTGTTCGGCGTAGTCCAGCCGCAGGCCGAGCTCCGAGCCGTCGCCGAGCAGGCGTTTGAACGCGGGCAGGTCGTGCGGGGTCGAGATGAGCAGGATCTCGGTGATGCCGGCCAGCATCAGCACCGACAGGGGGTAGTAGATCATCGGCTTGTTGTAGACCGGGACGAGCTGCTTGGAGACGCCCAGCGTGACCGGGTGCAGCCGGGAGCCACTGCCGCCGGCCAGGATGATGCCTTTCATGGGGGCCCCGCGTTCTGGTCGGGAGTTCGTGACGGGCCGACAGTAAGCGGGGGAGCAGTAGGGGAATCTCCAGTCCTGACCCGGGAGCGGGGTCAGCGGTGCGCGGGCTTCTGGCGCGTCTCCGTCGTGGGCACGTACGCCGGCAGATCCGCGGCGATCCGGAACCCGCCGTCCGGCGTCGAACCGGCCTGCAGCGTCCCGCCCACCAGCTCCACCCGATGGCGCAGGCTCGACAACCCCAGCCCGGACCCGCTCCCCGCCAGCACCTCGTCCGGCTGCCGGCGCGGCCGGGTGTTGATGACCCGGATCCCGACCCCGTCCGGCCGGTACCGCAGTTTCACGCGGACCTCCGCGCCCGCCGCGTGTTTGCGTGCGTTCGTCAGCGCCTCCTGGACCACCCGGTGGACTGTGCGCGCGATCGTCGGGGACAGCCGGGACCGCTCGCCCTCGACGTCCAGCTCCACCGGGATCCCCGCCGACACCGACTCCGCGACCAGGGTGGCGGGATCCGGCGCCGGCTGCTCCGGCGCTCCTGTGCGGGGGCTCGGGCCCGTCAGCCGCTCGGACACGTCCGCCGACGTCGTGTTCAGCACGCCGACCAGGTCGCGCAGCTCGTCCAGCGCCATCGCGCCGCGGGCGCGGATCTCCTCGGCCGCCTTGCGGACGTCGGGTTCCTTCGAACTGATGCCGAGCGCCCCCGCGTGCAGGACCATCAGGCTGAGCCCGTGGGTGAGCACGTCGTGCATCTCCGCGGCGAGCCGGCGGCGTTCCTCGAACCGGGCCTGCTCGGCCAGCAGGTGCGTCTCGCGTTCGGCCCGCTCGGCGCGGTCGCGCAGTTCCTGCAGCAGCTGCCGGCGCGCGTCCAGGTACAGCACGACCGCCGCGGGGCCGATCGTGCTGAGCAGGCCGACCGGGGTGAGCGTCCAGCTGGGCGCCCACGGCGCACTGCCGACGAGCGCCAGCGCGCCGATGAACGCGAACGCCACCCGCGGGGGCTCCAGGCGGACCAGGAAGATCACGATCACCGACGTGACGCGGGGCAGGATCAGCGGGCTGGCCGGGTCCTCGGGGGAGAGCAGGCCCGGGGCGAGTGCGTCGGCCACCACCGTCGCGACCGTCACGGCCAGCGCGATGCCCGCGACCGTCTTGGGGAACCGCCGCAGCCCGAGCACCGAGACGTCGACGAGCAGCTGCAGGACCAGGTCCGCGCGCGGGCCCGCCCAGCCGGTGGTCGGGTGGCTGTTGAGGCAGATCGCCACGTCGAGCGCGCCGAAGATCACCGCCAGGCTGAGCAGGGTCGCCAGTTCGTGCTTGGGCCCCGCCCGCGTGCCGAGGCGCGCACGCGGCGTGGTTCCGGGACCGGGAGTGGTGACGTCCGACACGGGCTCCACGGTAGCTTCCGGACCCCGGTCCCGGCGGTGGTCCGCGGGTTCCCGGGCCGGACTAGCGACGAAAGTTGCCCGCCGGTGGACGGACCGACAACTTTCGTTGGTTCCCCTTCACCCCGACGGCCCACGAGCGCTGAAGCCCACCTCAAGTCTTGGTTAAATGTCCAGTTTCGGGGTCTGACTAATGCTACAAGTATGTCACCCGTACGGGTGGTGGCCTTCGCTGACAGCAAGGGTCGCCCCTGGTACGGTCACTCCATAGTGGAGGAAGTGGCGCACATCGGGCACCGACGGTGGTTTCCCTCCCGGCGGCGGTGTCAATACTGTTCGGACGGTCAGATCCTTCGGCGGCTCTGGGGGCTGCGGGAAAAGGCTCGGTTTCGCCGGGTTTGCAGGAAAGGTCGATGGCGGCATGTCGGATCCCACTCCGAATCCGGTCTTCGCCCGGGATCCGGGCGCCCTGTCCCGGTGCGCGGCACTGGCGTGGACGGAGTCCGCGCAGGCCGTGCTGGTGGACGGGACGCCCGGCGGTGGCGTCCGGGCCCTGCTCGCGGGCCTGGAAACCGCGACACCGGGCCAGTCTGCGAATATTTTTCGCTTTCACGCCGACGCGGCGGGTGAGCCGGTCGAGTTCCACGCGCTCGCCGAACTCTTCACGAAGTCCGGTGATCCCGGCGGCGCCATTCGGCGCACCCTGGAACTGCCCGCGGAAGACGGTTCCGGATTGCACCGGAAATTCCGCACATTGCGGTCGCTTTTGCTGGCCGGCGCATTGCGGAAAAAGAATTCGGTCATCTTCGTCGAAGACGCGCAGTGGTGCGATGAATCGTCGCTGCGATTCCTGGACTTCCTGCTCCGGTGCGGCCGCGGAGAGCGGTTTCTCATCGTCCTGTCCCGCCGTCCCGGCGAGCCCGGTCCCGGGGTGTGGGCGCTCGGGCAGCTCGGGGCGCAGGACCGGTGCCACCGCTGGGAAGTCACCGCGCCGAGCCCGGTCGACGCGCTCGCCGGCCTCCCCGCGCAGGCGCGGACCGTGGCCACCGCCGTCGCGGTCCTCGACGAACCGGACGTGACCAGGGTCGCCGCTTTGTGCGGGCTGCCCGCACGGCCGGTGCGGATCGCGCTCGACGCAATTCGCCGCGCCAATCTCTTCACCGGGAGCGTGCTCGACCGGTCCGTCCGATCCCGCCTGCTCGCCGAAACGGCCGCCGACGAACTCGCCCGTATGCATTTGCATGCGGCGCGGCTGCTCAACGACGACGCGCGCCCGGCTGCGGAAGTCGCCCCGCACCTCGGGGCGCTGCCGCGGCTCGACGAGCGCTGGATGGTCGACCTCGCGCTGGAAGCCGCGGCCACCGCGGAAAACCGGGGCGACCCGGCGACCGCCGTCGCCCACCTGTCCCGCGCGGCCGCCGCCGAGCCGGCCCGGCTCGACGTCCGGCTGGCGCTCGCCGCCGCCCGGCTCGGCCTCGACCCGGACGCGGCGATGGCGGAGCTGCGCACGGCCGCCGGCCACGCCCGCGACCCGCGTGACCACTGCGCCATCGCCGTGCTCTACGCGCTCGCGGCCACCGCGCCGGCTCCCGGCCACCGGGCCCCGGTCGGCGGCCTCGTCGACCGGCTGGCCCGGCGGTTCGGCACCGCCGCGCCCGCGGTGCCCGTGGCGGCCCTCGCCGCCGCGGCCACGACCCGGGAGGCCGCGCGCGGCCTCCTCCGGGACCGGGCCGCGACCGCCCCCCACGCGGCCGCGGCCCGTCACCCCGGCGCCCGGGACCTCGCCGACCGCGCCGCCGCGCTCGCGCTGACCGGCCGCGGCACCGAGGTCGCCGCGGCCTGCGCCCGCGCCGTCGTCCGGCTGCCCGCGGCCGCCGCGTCGAGCGACGACCTGCTCGCCGCCGCGCGGACCTTGCGGCTGGTCGACGACGCGCCGAACGCGGTGCGGGCCCTCGACCGCGCGGTCGCCGAAGCCGCGGTGCGCGGCGACGGACCCGCGCTCGGCCGGTCGCTGGCCGCCCGCTCCCGCGTGCTGCGGGAGAGCGGTGACCGCGACGGCGCGCTCTCCGACGTCCGCGTCGCCGTGCTGGCGAGCGCTGGCCACCGCCCGGACCTGATGGTGCGGACGACGCTGGCGACCGCCCTGCGCGACGACGGCGAACTCGCCGCCGCCGAACGGCTGCTGGACGCGGTGCGCCCGGAAGAACTGGACGCCGCGCCCGCGGACCGTCACCTCTGGCTGCTCGGCCGGGCGCGGGGCCGCGCGCTGCGCGGCGACGTCGACGGCGCGTTGGAGCTGCTGCTCGAATCCGGCCGGCGGCAGGACGAGGCCGGCATCGGCAACCCCGTCTTCGCGCCCTGGTGGTTCACCGCCACCCTGCTGCTCGCCGGCGCGGACCGGCACCGCGAAGCCGACGGCTACGCCGAACGCGGGGCGGAGCTCGCCGCGACCTGGCCGACCGGGACGGCCCGGGGCCTGGCGCTGGTCGGCCGCGGTGTCCTCGCGTCGGGGACGCGGGCGGTGGAACTGCTGGCCGAGGCGGCCCGGGTGCTGGCGACCTCGCCGTGCCGCGTCGAGTACGCGCGGTCGGAGTTCCTGCTGGGCAAGGCGATGACGCTCGCCGGCGACCGCAAGACCGCGCGCCGGCACCTGCGCCAGGCCGCGCTGCTGGCCGCCGGCTCGGGGTGGCGCTCGATCGGCGCGCTGGCCCGGGACCTGCTCGAGGAGTCCGGCGGCCGGCTGCGGCAGCCGCGCGCGGACGTCCTGACGCTGCGCGAACGCGAGGTGGCCGACCTGGTCGCCGGCGGCGCGAGCAACCGCGACGTCGCGAGCGCCCTGTTCGTCTCGCCGCGGACCGTCGAGCTGCACCTGACCAACGTCTACCGGAAGCTGGCCGTGGACAGCCGCGCCGAGCTGGCCGCGGCGCTGCGGGCGAGCGCGGGACCGGCGGCCCCGGAGGCCGCGAAGAGGACGCATGGGCTCGCCGGGTAGGGACGACGACGTCGCGGTCGCCGGGGTGCCGTACCAGCGCGGCGTCCGGGGGACGCGGCTGGCCGAGCGGGACGAAGAAGCCGCGTTGCTGACCGGGCTGGTCGGCGACCTGCGCGACGGGCGGTCGGCGGTCGTGACGGTCACCGGCGCGCCGGGTTCCGGCCGCAGCGCGCTGCTGGCGTCGGTGGTGGCGACGGCCCGGGATGCCGGGTTGCCCGTGGCCCACGTGCCGTGCTGCCCGTCGGACCGGACCGAGCCATTCACCGTGCTGCACGAGGTTTTCGCCGGGCTCGGCGTCGCGCTCCCGGCGCTCGCGGACGCACCCGACGAGCGCGAGCTGTGCCGGGACCTCTACGCCGGGCTCGGCGGGCAGCCGCTCGTGCTCGTCGTCGACGACCTGCACTGGGCCGACGCCCCGACCCGGGCGTGGCTGCGCGTGCTTTCCGGCTACCGCGCCGACGTTCCGGTGCTGCTGGTGGTCAGCGAGACCAGCGGGCTGGACACCTGGGAGCCGGCGACGGACGCCCACGACGTCCGGCTGCGGCCACTCGGCGACGCCGCGGTGGCCGCCCTGGTCCGCGTGCGGCTCGCCGGCGCCGACGAGGGGGTCGTCGAGCACGCCGTGCGCGGCAGCGGCGGAAACCCGGCGGTGCTGAGCGAGGCGCTCGCCCGGCTGCACATGGACCCGGCCGGAGCCCCGGAACCGGGCGGGCTGTTCACGCGGGTCGCCACCGAGCGCCTGCTGCGGCTGGTCGACGGGCTGCCCGCCGGGCTCCTCGCGGTGCTGCGCGCGGTTTCGGTGTGCCAGGAGGGTTTCGGGCCCGCGTTGCTGGCCGAGCTCGCCGGCTGCCCGCCGGACCGGCTCGCCGCGGACCTCGCCCGGCTGCGCGCGCTCGGCCTGCTCACCGCGGCCGGCGGGCTCGCCGGACCGGACGTCGGCCAGCGCGCGCTCGGCGGGATGAACGAGGAGAGCCGCGACGCGTTCTTCGCCCGCGCGGCGAAGCTGGGTTACGAACACGGCGTCGCGAACGCGGCCGTCGCGGCGATCCTGCGGCGGACCCGCGTGATCGGCGAACCGTGGGTGGTCGAGGTGCTGCGCGCGGCCGCCCGGCTGGGCGAGGGAGGCGGCCGCGACGGGCAGGCGACGGCGTCGCTGCGGCGGGCGCTGCGGGAACCGCTCGACCCGGCGCGGCGCGCGGCCGTGCTGATCGACCTCGGCGCCGGGGAACTGCTGCTGGACCAGGAGGCGGGCGACCGCCACCTCGCCCAGGTCCTGTCCGAAGTGGACGGTCCGGGGCTCGGCCGGTACCGGTTGCTGGCCGCAGACCTGCTCAACGCGCGCGGCGGCCTGAGCGCGCGCACGCTCATCGCCGCGTTCCGCCGCCCGGACGTCTCGGCGGCCGAGCGCGACGCCCTCCTCGCCCTGTACTGGCTGGCCGACGGCGAACCCCAGGACCGGTCCGCGGTCGGCGGCTACGGCATGCCGCCGCTGCCCGAGCGGCCGGCCGAGCCGGCGCAGGCCGCCGTGGCCGCCGTGCTGCTCGCCCGGTGCGGCCGGCGTCCCGCCCGGGTGCGCGGGCTCGCGCGCGCCGCGCTGGCGCAGCCGATCGCCGACGCCGGCTCGCTCACCGCGCGCGCCGCGGCGGTCCGCGCGCTGACCCTGACCGGGGACCTCGACGAAGCCGCCACCCACGGCGGAGAAGTGCTCGTGCGCGCACGCCGCCAGGGCGCCCGCACGCTGATCGCGCGGGCCCTCGTCGACCGGGCCGAACGGCACCTCGCCGCGGGGCTCCTCGACGACGCCGAGGCTGACCTGGCCGACGCGCACGAGCTGGTGCCGCCCCGGCACTGGCACTCGGTGCTGCGCGCCCGGGTCGTCGCGACCGAGGCGCGGGTGCACCTCGAAGCCGGCCGCGCCGACCTCGCCCGGCGGACGCTCGACCGCGACCACGTCGAGCCGGGGCCCGGGCTCGGCAGCGCGTTCCTGTTGTACGCCAAGGGAACGACGCTGCTCGGCGAGGGCCGGCCCGACCAGGCGCTCGCCCCGCTGCGCGAGTGCGGCCGCCGGCTTTCCGCGCGCGGCTGGGAAAACCCCGAGCTGCTGCCCTGGCGCTCCGCCGTGGCGCGGTGCCTGGTGGCGACCGGCGAACGGGCGGCCGCCCGGCTGCTGCTCGGCGAAGAGCTCGCGGCCGCGAACGCGTGGGGCACCCGGGCCGCCGTCGGCGGCGCGCACTTGGCGATCGCGCTCGCCCTCGGTCCTGACGAGGAGGGCATCGCCGGGCACCTGGCCCGGGCGGCCGGGCTGCTGGACGGCACCGGCAGCCACCTGCGGCACGCGACGGCGCTGGTGGAGCTGGCGGCGGTCGCCGGCGACGCCGGCGGTCACCTCGCGCGGGCGAGCGAATTGGCGGCGGTCGCCGACGACGCCGGCGGTCACCTCGCGCGGGCGAGCGAGCTGGCGGCGCGGTACCGCTGGCCGGCCGTGCTGGCCCGGCTGCGCGAGCTGACCGGGGTGCCGGACCGGCGTCCCGTGCTTTCCGAAGCCCAGCGCCGGGTCGCGGACCTGGCCGCCGCGGGCACGTCCAACGCCGAGATCGCGGACCGGCTCGAGGTGACCCGGCGGACGGTCGAGCTCCACCTGACCAACGTCTACCGCAAGCTGGGGATCGCGGGCCGGCGCCAGCTCGCCGAAGCGCTGGCCGCCGCGGGGCGCCCGGGCGGCGAGGAGGGGTAGGCGTGACGCTGCCGGAACGCGAGACCGAGCTGCGCCTGCTGTGCGGCGCGATCACCGCGGCCGGGGCGGGGGAGGGCTCGGTCACGGTGCTCACCGGGCCGCTCGGCGTGGGAAAAACCGCACTGCTCAAGGAAGTCCTGCGGGTCGCCGAGGCGCGGCCCGGCGCGATGCGGGTGCTCGCGGCGTCGGCGAGCCGGACCGAGCAGGACTTCGACTTCGGGGTGGCCTGCCAGGTGCTCGAGCCGGTGGTCGCCGGCGCGGCCGAGCGCGACGCCGCGCGCTGGTTCGCCGGCCCCGCTTCGGCGGCGCGGTGGCTGTTCCCCGGCGCCCCGGGCTGGCCGGGGTGGGACCCGGTCGGCCAGAACGACGTCCTGACCACGCACGGCCTGGTCGGCCTGCTCGCCGCGGTCGCCGCCGACCGGCCGCTCGCCGTGCTCGTCGACGACCTGCACCTCGGCGACCGGCAGTCCCTCACGTGGCTGCGGCAGTGCGCGCGGCGGATCCGCGACCTGCCCTGCGCGCTCGTCGTCGCGGTCCGCGAAGGCGACCCGGGCGCCGACCGGCCCGCGATCCGCGAGCTGTGGGAGCTGGCGAAGACGCGGATCCGGCCGCCGAACCTCTCCGAGGCCGGCGTCGGGGCGGCGTTGCGCGCGATGTCCGACGGCCGGGCCGGCGACGCGCGGTTCGTCGCCGCCTGTCACGCGGCGAGCGCCGGAAACCCCTTGTTCCTCACCGAAGCCGTGCGCGGTGACCACCGCACCGGGCCGTCGTTGCTGCAGGAACGGCTGGCCGCCCAGCTCGCCGTGCTGCCCCCGGCCGTGGGCGAGTGCGCCAAGGCGATCGCGGTGCTCGGCGAGCACGCCGAGCTGTGGCTGGTCGAACGTCTGACCGGCGGCGACTCGGTGGCCGTCGCGGAGGCCGTGCGGGCGTTGGGGCGCCTGGGGATCCTCGGCCCGGCGTCCCGGCCGCGGTTCGCCGCGCCCGTGCTGCGGGCTGCGGTCGAGGCGTCGACGACCGCGCCGGAGGACCTGCGGCTGCGGGTGCGCGCGGCGACCGTGTTCCACGAGGCCGGGTTCGCCGCGGAGACGGTCGCGGCCCAGTTGCTCGAAGTGCCCGCGCCGTCGCCGTCGCCGTGGATGCCGGAGGAGCTGCGCACGGCGGCCGACGCGGCGACCCGGCGCGGGCGGCCCCGGACGGCGGCGCGCTACCTGCGCCGCGCGCTGCTCGACCTGCCGCCCGACGGCCCCGAGCGCGGCTGGCGGCTGGTGGACCTGGCGCTCACCGAAGCCGCTTTCGACGTCCCCGCCGCGATCCGGCACCTCACGCAGGCGATCGGGTTGCTGCCCACGCCGCGGGAGCGGGCCGAGGCGGTCACCCTGCTGCCGTTGTCGGCGTTCCTCCGGCCGGAAGCCGCCGTCCTCGTCGGGCGCGTCCGGCCGGAGGACGCCGGCCCGCAGGCCGGGCTCCGGCTGGAGGCGCGGAGCCGGCTCACCCGCTGCGAAGACCCGGTGCTGCTGGCCGGCGCCGTCGACCGCCTGCGCGAGCTGGGCCCGGAGCCGCCGATCGGCACGCTCGCCGAGCGCGAGCTGCTGGCCGTGCTGCTCCACGCGGCCACGCTGAGCGCCGGGATGCCCGCGCGGACCGTGGCGGAGCTGACCGAGCGGCTGCTGCGCTGCGCCCCCGCGTCGTCGACGGAGTTCGCGGGCACCGCGCCGCTGCTGATCATCTGCGCGTTCGCCGCGGGCTCGACCGGGCAGCCGTCGTCCTGGCTGGAGAGCGCGGTCGGGGAGACGGTCGAAGGCCGCCCGGCGTCGCTGATCGCGGCGCGCGCGGCCGAGCTGGCCCAGAGCGGGCAGCTGACCCGCGCGCGGTCGACGGCCTGGGAAGCGTACGAGCTGATCGGCGGCGACCTGGCCGAAGCGGCCGAATCCCTGGTGATGGCGCTGGTTTCGGTCGCGATCATCGCCCGGGACGAGCGGCTCGCGGCCACGTTGGTCGAGCACTTCGACGAGGCCACACTGACGCGGCACGGCCTGCACGTGCGGGCCGCGCTGCTGATGCTGCGCGGCGCGGTGGCGGCGGTCGAGGACCCCCGCGGCGCGCTGGCGCGGTTCCTCGACTGCGGCGCGGCCCTGCACCGCGCGGGCTGGCGGAACCCGGCGGTGTTCCCGTGGCGGACGTGGAGTGCCTGGCTCCAGCGCCGGCTCGGCGACCGCGTGTCGGCCGGCGAGCTGATCGAGGACGAGGTCCGCTGGGCACGCGGCTGGGGCGCGCCGGTCGCGCTCGGCCGCGCGTTGCGGATCAAGGCGTCCCTGTCTTCGGGTGCCGAGGCGGATCGCGTGCTCGCTGAGTCGATCGAGATCTCGCGGGCGTCGGGCGACCGGCTGGAGCTGGCGCGCGCACTGCTGGCGGAGGGGGCGTTGCTGGGCGACGCCGCGGCCGCGGGCGACCGGTTCCGCGAGGCGTACCGGCTCGCGGAAGGCTGCGGCGCGCCGTGGCTCACCGGCCGGCGGGTGGAGGAGCCGGCCGGGCCGTCGGCCGCGCTCAGCGAGGCGGAGGGCCGGGTGGTCGCGTTCGCCTTGGACGGGCTGACGAACGGCGAGATCGCGGCCGAGATCAACGTGAGCCGGCGGGCCGTCGAGAAGCACCTGACGAACTGCTACCGGAAACTGGGGATCTCGGGGAGGGCGGAACTCGCCGAAGTGTTCGGCGCCTGGGGGTTCGGGGCTCGCAGCAGCGCGTGAGTCAGCCCGCGAGGCCGGCTTCGTGGGCCAGCAGTCCCGCCTGGGTCCGGTTGGCGCAGCCCAGCTTCGTCAGCATCCGCGAGACGTAGCTCTTCACCGTCGCCTCGGACAGGTGCAGCTTGGCCGCGATGGCCGCGTTCGACATGCCTTCGCCGAGGCAGACGAGCATGTCCAGTTCGCGGTCGGTGAGGTCGGCTGTGCGCTCCCGGGCTTCCTGGGAACGTTCGTGCTCGCCGGCCGACGCGGAGACCATCCGGCGCGCGGCTTCCTTGGACAGCACCGTGTGCCCGTCGGCCGCGACGCGCACCAGCCCGATCAGGTCCTCCGGGGGCGTCGACTTGAGCAGGAAGCCCGAAGCGCCGGCCCGCAGCGCCTTGAGGACGTAGCTGTCGGTGTCGAACGTCGTGAGCGCGACGAGGGCGGGCGGGTCGGGGAGCTTGACGATCCGCTCGATCGCGGTCAGCCCGTCCACCCCGGGCATCCGCAGGTCCATCAGCATGACGTCGGGCCGGAAGCGCCCGGCGGCCTCGACGGCTTCGGCGCCGTCCTGCGCCTGGCCGACGATGTCGATGTCCCCGGCGGAGGTCAGGACCGTACGCAGGTGCGCGAGCACCATCGGCTCGTCGTCGACGATCACCAGGCGGATCACGCTGTCGTCTTTCCCTTGGGTGCGCACACCCCGCAGTATCGCATTGACCGGGCCCTCGCCGCCTCCGGACGCGGAACCCGCCCGGGCGGGTTCCGCGCCCGCGCATCAGCCCTCGGCGACCAGGTCCAGCAGGCGGCCGGTGAGGTCGAGGTGCTCGTCCACGCTGCTCGTCAGGTAGGTCAGGTCGACGAACGTGTGGTCCGGCTCGAGGATGCCGGCGATCTTCGTCACCGCCTCGGCGATCTGCTCGGCTTCCGTGCCGGGCGCGGCGTTCACGCGCAGCGCCACGCCGAGCGCCTGCGGGTCGCGCCCGGCCTTCTCGGCGTCGGCCCGGAGCTTGGCGAGGGTGGAGGTGAGCACGTCCGCGGGGAACTGCTCGGGCACCGACCAGACGGGCAGCCAGCCGTCGGCCCGTTCGGCGACCCGGCGCAACGACTTTTCGCCGAAGCCGGCCAGGTGCACCGGCGGCTTGCGCACCGGCTTGAGCGCGACGTGGGACTCGGCGATGGCGTAGCCGACGCCCTCGTGCGACACGGTGTCCTTGGTCCACCAGGTTTCGAGCAGGTCGAGCAGGTCGTCCAGCCGCTTGCCGCGCTCGCTCATCGGGATGCCGACGGCCGCGTACTCGTCGGGCGACCAGCCGATGCCGAGGCCGGGCAGCAGCCGTCCGTTGGAGGCGACGTCGAGACTGGTGAGCAGCCGGGCGAAGTTCGCGGGCTGGTACTGGGTGGCGTTGATGGTGCTGGAGCCGAGGATCGCGGTCTCGGTCACGGCGGCGGCGACGGCCAGCGCGGTGAACGGGTCCTGGGCGGTGTGGAACTCCTCGGGCATGGTGTCGTAGCCCGGGTAGGGCACGACGGGCGCGACCGGCGAGAGCAGCCGGTCACCGACCCAGAGACTGGCCGCCCCGGCCTGTTCGGCTTCACGGGCGTACCGCGCGACCCCGCCCGGTGTGGCGGCCGCCTTGCCGAAGACCGGAAGGCTGAAACCCAAACGCATGAATTCTCCCCTGGAGAGCGAACGGATCTTTGGATCCTCTCCCCAGTAGTACTCGCGTTTAGTTGCTCGTTCAAGCACCTACCAGTCGATCTTCGCGAACAAGAACGGTTCGTCCTCCGGCGCGTCCTTGCGGGCCCGCAACGCTTTCGCGGCGGGTGCCCCGGCGGGCACGCGCAGCGGCGGCTCGGACTGCTCGATCGTCTCGGCCACCGTGACAGCGACCTCTTCGGGTGTCACGACTTCACCGCGCAAGGCCGCGAGCTGCTCATACAGCGGGAGGTACGGATCTTCGTCGCCGAGGAAGACCTTGGCGCGTTCGGCGCCCCCCGAGGAAACCGCGCCCGGCTGGATGATGCTCACCTCGACGCCGAAGTGGCGCGTTTCGACGGCGAGCGTCTCGGCGATCGCTTCCAGGGCCCATTTGCTGGCCGCGTACGGGCCGATGATCGGCAGCACGAGCCGCCCCTGGACGCTGGAAACGAAGACGAGGTGACCCGAGCCGCGGACGCGCATCGCGGGGAGGACGGCCTGGGCGACCCGCAACGCGCCCAGCGTGTTGAGCCGGAAGAGCCGGTCGACCTCGTCGAGGGGAACGGTTTCCAGTGGCGCGCGCACGGTTTCGCCGGCGTTGCTGATCAGGACGTCGACTTCGCCGGCGTCCCGGATCGCTTGGCTGACGGAGTCGGAGTCGGTGACGTCGAGGCGCAGGCGCTGGTCGACGGGCAGGTCGGCGAGTACCCGCGGATCGCGCGCGGTGGCGATCACCCGGTGACCGCGGCGGGCCAGTTCGAGCGCGATGGCGCGGCCGATGCCCTTGCCCGCGCCGGTGATGAGGACGGATGCCATGGTTTCGCTCCTCAGGAAACGAAGTACGGGCCGTTGCCGGCGAAGGAATCCTTGTGCGCGAGCACGAACTGCTCGACCGACAGCGGGGTCTGGCCGCCGACCTGCTCGACGA
Source organism: Amycolatopsis sp. NPDC114478 (assembly GCF_055633805.1). Taxonomy (NCBI): domain Bacteria; kingdom Bacillati; phylum Actinomycetota; class Actinomycetes; order Pseudonocardiales; family Pseudonocardiaceae; genus Amycolatopsis; species Amycolatopsis sp. NPDC114478. The sequence continues at coordinate 227,407 of NZ_JBVKDO010000007.1, forward strand.
CGTCGTTGGTACCCGCGAAAACACCGTTCCGGTAGTCGATCGCGACGTTGCCGAGGTGCTGGATCAGGTGCGCCGGCAGCCCGCGCGCGGTCATCGACGCCGTGAACTCCTCGACGGTGATCGGCTCGTAGCGCACCGGGATGCCCAGCGTGCGGGCCATGGTTTCGGCGATCTCGTGGTGGTTCAGCTCGACCGGGCCGTGGAGGGAGTAGGCGGCGCCGGCGTGGGGCTCGGGGTCGGCGAGGACCGCGGCGATCACACGCCCCTGGTCGGCCGCGGCGATCGGCGCGTGCCGGCCGTCGCCGAAGGGGAGGCGCAGCAAGCCTTCGCCGTCGCGCAGCTCCCACCACGAGGTGAGCCATTCGGCGAAGAACGTGGGGCGCAGGTGGGTGGTGAGCAGGCCGGTCCGGTCCAGCACGCGTTCGGCGAGCCAGTGCTGCCGGGCCGCGTTGCTGCGGGCCTCGCGGCGGGCGGAGATCTGGGACATGCCGACGATCGAGCGGACGCCGGTTTCCGTTGCGGCTTGGGCGAAGTTGACGGTCGCGTCGAGCAGGCCTTCGCGGATCGGGTAGCAGAAGTAGGCGCCGGTGACGCCGTCGAGCGCCGCGGTGACGGCGTCGAGGTCGAGGAGGTCGCCGCGCACGACTTCGGCCCCGGCCGCGGCGAGCGCGCGCGAGCGGTCGTCGTCGCGGCGGACCATGGCCCGGACGCGGTGGCCGCGGGCGAGCAGGTGGTCGATGGTCGCGCTGCCGGTCTTGCCGGCCGCGGCGGTCACGAGGAAGCGGGACATGGGACCTCCTGGGAAGTTCATTCACCGAACTACCGCACCGTAGCACGGTCTGGTTCAATGAACGAACTGCCGGTGTAAGCTGGCCCCATGGCCCTCCCCAGCACCTACGCGGACCGCAACTGCTCCCTGGCGCGCTCGCTGGAGGTCGTCGGGGAGCGGTGGACGCTGCTGATCGTCCGGGACGCCTTCTTCGGCGTCCGGCGGTTCGGGGACTTCGCCGCCCAGCTCGGGATTCCGCGTGCCGTCCTGACCAGCCGGCTGAAAGCCCTCGTGCGGGAGGGCGTCCTGGTCCGCGAAAACGGCGAATACCGGCTCACCGACAAGGGCGTCGCGCTCTGGCCGGTGGTGCGCGCGCTGATGGGCTGGGGTGACGCCTTCTACTCGCCGGACGGCGAGAAGCGCACGACCCGCCACGACGCGGACGGCGGCCGTCTCGACGCGGACGGCCGTTGCGAAGAGTGCGGCTTGGCCGTCCCGGTGCCGGAGATCCGCATCGAGCCCGGCCCGGGGTACCGGCCGCCCGCGGACCCCGACCCGGTGTCGGCCGCCATGAGCGCTCCGCGGCGACTGCTCGAACCGGTCGTGTGACCCGCGTCATGCCCTGTCACGGCGACCGGGCACCCGGTGTCTTGAGGCCGACAAAGGAGACCTCATGACCATCGCACTCTGGATCGCCGCCGCGCTGCTCGCCGTTGTCGCCCTCACCGGGGGTGTCAGCAAGGCGTTCGTGCCCAAGGAAAAGCTCGCCGCCCACCCGGGTGGCGCGTGGACCGGGGAGAGCAGCTCCGGCTTCGTCAAGACGCTCGGCGTCCTCGAACTGCTGGCCGCGGCCGGCTTGATCCTGCCCGCCGCCCTCGGGATCGCTCCCGTCCTGGTCCCGGTGACCGCCGCCTGCTGGGTCCTGCTCATGATCGGGGCCATGATCACGCACCTGCGCCACGGCGAGGCGAAGTTCGTCGCCCTGAACCTGACCTACCTCGCCCTCGCGGTCTTCATCGCCTGGGGACGCCTGTGACCGCCACCGAAACCTTCGTCGCCCACCGCAACCTGCTCTTCACCGTCGCCTACGAGATGCTCGGCTCGGCGGCCGACGCCGAGGACGTCCTGCAGGAGACCTGGCTGCGCTGGGCCGACGTCGACCTCGGGGAGGTCCGTGACGAGCGGGCCTACCTGGTCCGCATCACGACGCGGCTGGCGCTCAACCGGCTGCGCACGATGAAGCGCCGCAAGGAGGCCTACGTCGGCCCCTGGCTGCCCGAGCCGCTGCTCACCGCGCCGGACGTCGCCGAGGACGTCGAACTCGCCGAGAGCGTCTCGATGGCGCTCATGCTCGTCCTGGAGACGCTGGCGCCGACCGAACGCGCGGTCTTCGTGCTGCGCGAGGTCTTCGAGTTCGGCTACGACGAGATCGCCGCCGCCGTCGGCAAGACCCCGGCCGCGGTCCGCCAGATCGCGCACCGGGCGCGCAAGCACGTCGACGCCCGCCGCCCGCGTGAGACGGTGTCGGCCCGCGAAACCCGCGCGGTGCTGGAGTCGTTCCAGCGCGCGCTGGCCACCCGCGACTTCCAAGGCCTGCTGGACGTGCTCGCCCCCGACGTCGTCCTGCTCAGCGACGGCGGCGGCCTCAAGCAGGCGGCGCTGCGGCCGGTCGCCGGCGCCGGAAAGGTGGTCCGCTTCATGTCCGGCGGTATCGGCCGCACCGACGCGGTGCTCACCAGCGGTTTGACGGTGGTCAACGGCAACCCGGCGCTCGTGCTGCACCTGGACGGCGAGCTCGACGGCGTCATGGCGGTCCGGCTCGACGACGGCCGCATCACCGGTCTCTACTACGTGCGCAACCCCGAAAAGCTCACGCGCGTCGAGTCGGAGACCCCGCTGACCCTGCGGTGACGCTCCCGGCCGAGCAGGGCGAGCGCGAGCTGTTCGTCACCCTTCCCGGCGTACGCCCACGCCTGGTTGGCGCTGAGGATGCTCGCCGCCGGCGCGGACCCGCAGCGCCGCGCGGCCGGCCTGCCGTGCTGGAACTGGGCCAGCGCGTCGTCCGGCGCGCTGTGGTGCAGGTGCCGCCGTGCTCGGCCAGCGCGAGCGCCAGGTCGAGGTGGTGGTGCGCGGCGCCGGCGTGCCCGCTGTCGAAGCTCGCCCACGCGGCCAGGTTGGAACTCGGCATCGGTCATGGCGACGCCTCCTGGCAGCACCAGTCGTGGCCGTAAACCATACTCGCCGCACCCGGGACCGGCGACCCCCGCGGCGCCGGAGGGTAGCGCCGCGGGCGCGGCACGTGACGGCGGGACAGGTATGGGTTCAGGTACTTGTACGGGTGCGGGGGACGCGGGCCCCGGCGCAAGCTGAACCCCGCCCCCGATGACCCGCAGGAGGTCGGAAAACCCATGGTGCACGGCCGGTCGCGTCCCCTCCTCCGGGTCGTTTCCCCCGCGAGCGTCCCGGAGCCGCGGCCGGCCCCTTCCGGCTCGCGCGACCGCTACGCCGACCTCGACGACCGGCGGCTGGCCGCCATCCTGGCCGCCGAGGACACCGCGGTGGAGCACGGCCTCAGCCCGCACACGCGCAGCACCTGCTACGTGCACCGGTGCTGGGCGCACCAGTGCGTCGGCGACCCGCTGCACATCCTCGTCGTCACCGGGCACCGGTGGTGCCGCCGCTGCGAGTGCCCGGTCGACGTCGCCGTCGACGAGACCCCGCCCGGCGCGGTGCACCTGTTCTGCCCGCGCTGCGGCCAGGCGGACTCGGCGGCCAACCGCGAAGTCCGCCAGGCCTGCCGCACGAGCCTCGCCGCGATGCACGGCGGCGACACGCCGACGCTCTACCGCATCCCCGACGCCTGACACCCGCGAGGTTGCTTCCTCCGAGGGGCTCGCATTGACCGGCCCGCGCGGACGTCCTTACGGTGCTCGGGTGGGCAAGGCCGGCACGACGTGGGGGAAGGGCAACCTGCCCGCCGACACCACGAGCTTCGTAGGGCGCAAATCGGACGTTTCCGAGGTCAAGCAGCTGCTGACGCGGGCGCGGCTGGTCACGCTGACCGGGGTCGGGGGCGTCGGCAAGACGCGGCTGGCCGTGCAGACGGCCGCCGGGCTCTCCCGCGCGTTCCCCGACGGCGTCTGGCTGGTCGAGCTCGCCGGGCTGCAGGACCCGGCGCTGGTCGCGCACACCGTGCTGGAGGCGCTGGCCGTCCACGACGAAACCGGCCGGACGCCGGCGGCCGTGCTCGCCGAGCACCTGCGCGACCGGCGGCTGCTGGTCATCCTGGACAACTGCGAGCACGTCCTCGACGCGTGCGCGACGCTGGCGCACGACCTGCTGCGGGCCGCGCCTGGCCTGCGGCTGCTCGCGACCAGCCGCGAGCGGCTCGCGCTCGCCGCCGAGCACCTCTGGCCGGTGTCGCCGCTGCCGCTGCCGGAGCCCGGCCGTCCGCTGCCCGGTGGCGCCTGGCTGCGCTACCCGGCGTTGACGCTGTTCGCCGAACGCGCGGCCGCCGTCGACCCCGGGTTCGCCGTCACCGCGGAGAACCAGGAGCGCGTGGCGCAGGTGTGCCGGCTCCTGGCGGGCATCCCGCTGGCGATCGAGCTGGCGGCCGTCCGGCTGCGGGTGCTGACGCTGGCGGAGCTGGAGTCCGGGTTGGACGACTGCTTCCGGCTGCCCGGGACGGTGAAGCGCGGCGGCGAGCCCCGGCACCAGACGCTGCTGGCGGCCATCGACTGGAGCTTCGCGCTGTGCAGCCCGGCCGAGCGGCGGTTGTGGGCCCGGGCGTCGGTGTTCGCCGGCGGGTTCGACCTGCGGGCGGCCGAGCGCGTCTGCGCGGGCGAGGACGTCCGCGCCGGGCTCGCCGGGCTGGTGGAGAAGTCGGTGCTGATCCGGGAGGCCGGGCGGTTCCGGCTGCTGGAGCCGTTGCGGCAGTTCGGCCGGGCCAAGCTGACCGGGTCCGGGGAAGCGGCGGAGGCCCTGCGGTCGATGCGGGACCACTACCTCGACCTGGTGGAGTGCGGCGAACGGGCGTGGTTCGGGCCGGAGCAGGCGGAGATCTTCCGCCGGACGCGGGTCGAGCACGCGAACCTGCGGGCGGCGCTGGACTACAGCCTGACGGTGCCGGGCGAGCTCGAAACCGGCCTCCGGCTGGCCTCGACGCTCTGGTACTACTGGGCGGGCTGCGGCGTGTTCGGCGAAGGCCGCCACTGGCTCGACCGCGCGCTCGCGCTCTCGCCGGAACCGGGTGCGTCGCGGGCGAAAGCGTTGTGGGTCAACGGGTACGTGGCGACACTGCAGGGCGACAACGCGGGCGCGATCGCGATGCTGGAGGAGTGCCGCGCGTACGCCCGCCGGGCCGGCGACGAGGTGGCCCTGGCGTACGCGACGCACCGGCTCGGCTGCAACCTGCTGGTGGGCGACGACGTCGGTGACGCGAAGGCGCTGTTCGAGGAGGCGCAGGCGCGGTACCGGCGGCTCGGCGAGCTGAACAGCAACGTGATGCTGGCCGGCATCGAGCTGGCGGTGGCGTCGATCTTCCTGGGCGACCTGGACCGAGCGGGCGAGCTGTGCGAAGAGGCGTGCGCGACGGGCGCCGCCCACGGCGAGCAGTGGGCCCAGGCGTACGCGATCTTCGTCCAGGCGTTGGTGGCCCTGGGCCGAGGCGACTTCGCGCGCGCGGCCGAGCGCGGCCGGCATTGCCTGCGCGTCAAGCGGAAGTTCCACGACCTGCTGGGGATCGTGCTGGCGATCGAGCTCCTGGCGTGGAACGAGGCGGCCCGCGGCCACTGGGAGCCGGCGGCGACGATGCTGGGATCGGCCCAGCCGATCTGGCAGGCGGTCGGCTTCCCGATGTTCGGGTCGAGGTACTTCGGGGCCCCGCACGGCGAGTGCGAGAGTTCGGCCCGCCGGGCGTTGGGGGAGGGCCAGTTCTCGGCGGCGGTCCGCCGCGGCCGCGAGTTCGGGCTGGAGGAAGCGATCGCGTACGCGCTGGGTGACGTGACGCCGTCGCCCGAACCCAGCGCGTCCCGGGTGACGCCGTTGACGGATCGGGAGCGCGAAGTGGCGGTGCTGATCGCGGACGGCCGGTCGAACCAGGAGATCGCGGACAAGCTGGTGATCTCCCGGCGGACCGCGGAGGGCCACGTGAACCGGATCCTGCGCAAGCTGGGGTTCGATTCACGCAGCCAGGTCGCGGCTTGGGCGGCGCAGGTCTCGCGGCTCTAGTCGAGCCGGCTGTCCCAATCGGCGAACGACGCCACCAGGTCCTCCGGCGCCCCGATGTCCTTCAGCCGCCGCAGCTGGTCCTCGATGTAGTAGCGGTACAACGGAACCAGTCCCGCGCTCAGCTCCGGCCGCAGCTCTTCCGCGTCCAGCGGATGCCCCTCGCGGACCCGCAACGCCAGCCGCACCAAAGAGGCGGCCGGGGCGTCCGGCTGGGACAGGTACCACTCGATCGCCTCGTCGTTGTTCGCCGCTCGGCCCGTCTCCAACGTTCCCGAGTACAGGAACCGGACCGGGAACAGCACCGCCTTCGTGAACCACACCGTGTCCACCAGCAGGCGGCGCGGCGCGCGGAACTCCGCCGTCACCTCGGGCGTCGCCAGCACCGCGATCGCGAAGGAAGCGCTCTCCAGCAACAGTTCCGACGGCGACGGGCGGGCGATCTCCGCCAGGACGTCCGAGCCCAGCAGGACCACGCCGTGGTCGGCCAGCTGCAGGCGGTCCAGTGCCGGGAACCGCCCGTCGTCGCGGCCTTCCCGCAACGCCGGGAGGGACGCCCAGAACACCGAAAGCTTGCGGTGCAACGGACTCCGCTCCTGCAACGCCGTCGTGGTGTCCGCGATCGAAGCGCCGTCCGCGTCGGTCAGCACCAGCGCCAGGTCGATGTCGCTCGCCGCCGGGGAGTAGCCGCCGTAGGACAGGCTGCCCAGCAGGTACGCGCCGATCAGGCGTTCTCCCAACGCTTCCTGGTACGCGCGGGCGGCTTCGGCGGCGATTTCGCGGGCGGCCGCGGCCGGGTCGGTGCTCGTCACGCCGCCACCGTATCGCGGCGGGCGCACTCGGCGATGCGGTCCGAGACGACGCCGATCACCTGCCACGCCCGGTCGAGCACCGTGACGACGTCGTCCACCGTCCAGTCGCTACGCCGGCGAAGCAGCTCGTAGCCCATCTCGAGGTGCTCGACGTCGGCTTCGTCGTGCAGGTCGAAGTATTCGTCCTCGGGGAACGCCCGCGTGCCCGCCTGGCTGAACACCAGGCTGCCCGCTTCGAGGGCCAGGTGCGCCAGCACCGCGCGCTGCACGCCGGGCAGGATCCCGAACTGGTCGACGAACCACGACGCGCCCGCTTCGATCACCGGGTCCCACACCAGCTGCCGGTCTTCCGCGCGGCTGCGGGCGAGGATCTTGTCGTGCCCGATCTCCTCTTCCTGGTGCTCCAGGGCCAGCGCGCGCAGCTCCGGGTCGCTCTCGAACGTGACGCGGGCGCTGATCATCCGCTGGAAGGCGTTCGACCACGGCTGCAGGTAGGTGAGCACGGCCTTCTTGGTGTCGTCGGTCGTGTCCGCGTCGGTCAGCAGCCGGATCAGGGCCGACCCCTCGTACTCCCGCTGCCGCTGCTCGTTGTGCCGGGCCACGCGCTCGACGTCCTGCTGGGTCACGATCGGCTCCTTACCGTGGTGCTTCGGGAGATCATCTTTCCTGCCACGCTAAGCAAGATCAACAGGGTCGAGCGACCGGTCGTACACGGGGAACCGGAAGTACGTGGTGACGTCGCCGCGGCGGCCCGCTGTGCGGTAGCTCACCAGCTCGAGGATCCGCGTCTCCGTCAGCGGTCCCGGTGCCAGCGCGGCGGTGAGGAGGCGGAACCGGCCGGGGTCGACGCCTTCGCGGTGCAGCAGCGCGGCCGTCCGTTCGACGGCTTCTTCGTCACTGGCAGCGAGATCCGGCAGGCGCAGGTAGGTCGTGGACTCGGCCGCGCGGTCCAGTCCCGACCGGAACGCCAGGCAGCTCAACGCCGCCTCACCAGCGTCTTCCCGGTCGCCGGCCAGGATTTGGTAAGCGGCGCGGGCGTCTTCGGCGTCGTGGCGCAGCGCAACCGAAGCGACGCGGTTCACCTCGGCGAGCCCGGCGCCGTGGTTGCGGTAGTAGACCTTGACCCGCGCCTCGGCCTCGTCGGCCAGGTCCACCGCGAAGAACTCGATTTCCCGGCTGCCGTCGACGGTTTCGACCAGGCGGCGGGCGTCGTCCCACGCGCGGGCCATGCCGAGCCGGTCCATCGCCTCGGCGACCGCCAGCTCGCGGTGCGCGTGCGGCCACGGGTAGAGCCCGAAGTAGGTCTTGTGGACGATCCGCGACGGCGGGCGCCAGGCGATCGAGTGCCACAGGGGCGCGGGCGACGGGCGGCCCCCGCGCACGGTGAACGTCTCGTGCACCCGGTGCAGCCTGCGGAAACCGCTCTCCGGGGGCGGCGCGACGGCGTGCCCGAGCCCGTCGAACAGCACCCGCAGCTCGGGGTGCGCCCCGGACCAGTTCACCGACATCTCGGCGGGGAACCCGTCGTCCGCCACATAGGACGGCTGGGCGGGCACGGCGCCGATCCGTTCGTGCGCCCACGGCGGCAGCAGCGCGCGCAGCATCCGCGTGGTCCGGACGGACCGCTCCACCGGAACCTCGAGCGCATCACACGCGGTAGACCAAAGCCCGCACAGGAAGTCACCGAAAAGACGACCCTGTGGCGGGTAGTTTTCCCTTATATATCCGGGAAACTCCGGCTCACGACTCGTCACGACCGGATGCTATCAGTTTGATGCTTGCTCAACTAAAAAGCTGCACCCGGGTGGTCCAACCAATTGCGCCATGTGGGTTTGCCGGTGTCCGACGTGGACACGCTCGGACACATCGGACACCGGCGCCGTCCGAGCCGGACACGGACCGGACAAACCGCAGGTCTCAGACCGGCGCGGGCACCACCGTCATGGCGTGCTTGACCAACCGGATCAGCGCGAGCTTGCTCGAGTCCCTGTCACGCGCGTCACACATGACGATCGGCACCCGGTCGGGGACGACGAGGGCCTCGCGGATCTCGTCCGCGGTGTAGCGCGGCGAGTTGTCGAAGCAGTTCACCGCGACGACGAACGGGATCTTCCGGCGCTCGAAGAAGTCGATCGCGGCGAAGCTGGTCTCCAGGCGCCGGGTGTCGACGAGCACGATCGTCCCGATCGCGCCGCGCGCGAGGTCGTCCCACATGAACCAGAACCGCGCCTGCCCCGGCGTCCCGAACAGGTACAGCACGTGCCGCGGCGAGATCGTGATCCGGCCGAAGTCGAGCGCGACCGTCGTCGTGGTCTTGCGCTCCACGCCGGACAGGTCGTCCACCCCGGCGCTCGCCTCGGTGAGCACCTCCTCGGTGGTCAGCGGCGGGATCTCGCTGACCGACCCGACCATGGTGGTCTTCCCGGCGCCGAACCCGCCGGCGATGATGATCTTGACCGGCGTGGGGACCAATTCGTCAGTACTTGATGAGGCCATCGAGAACCGCCTGGAGTGTTTCGAGGTCCGGCGACTGCGCCGGGTGGTGGGCAGGGGAGCGCGTGATGACGAGGCCGCGTTCGATGAGGTCGCCGACGAGCACGCGCACGACCCCCAGCGGGATCTTCACGTAGACGGCGATCTCGGCCACGGACACCGGGTGCCGGCACAGCTGCACGATCGCCTGGTGCTCCGGGCCCAGCCCGGCCGGCTCCTGTTCCGAGCGCAGGGTCATCACCTGCGTGGACAGGTCCAGCCGCGCGTTGTCCGCCGGCGTCCGGCCGCTGGTGATCGTGTACGGCCGGACGAGCGGCCCGGCGGCCTCGTCGTACCAGCTCTCGTCCCCGCTCATGTGGCCTCCCGCAGGATCTGCGCCGCCTCGCGCGGCGCCGACACCATGTAGTCGCCGACCCGCTTGACCAGGCGGCTCATCTCGTACGCGATCATCTCGACGTCGACGTCGTCCGCCGCCAGCACGGCGAGGCACGCGCCCTGCCCGGCCGCCGAGACGAACAGGTAGCCGCGTTCCATCTCGATCATGTTCTGCAGCACCGGGCCGCGGTTGAACTGCTTGCTCACCCCCTTGGCCAGGCTCTGCAGGCTGGAGGCGATGGCCGACAGCTGGTCGGAGTCGTCCTTGCCCATGCCGGCCGACTTGCCGATCAGCAGACCGTCGGCGGACAGCACGATGGCGTTCTGCGCGCCGACCACGCGGTTGACCACGTCGTCGAGCAGCCAGTTGAGATCGGGTTTGGGGTTCCCGTACTCGTTCATGCGTCAGAGACCTTGACTTTCCTCTGTGGACATTCGATGTGCTGTCGCGGACTTACGCGTCGTCGGACCCGACCACCCGGCCCCGGCGAGTGCCCTTGTGGAACGCGGCGAGGGTCCGCGCGGTCCCCTCGCCGGGCGCGACGACGTCCTCGTCGCCTTCGTCGGGTTCGTGTTCGAGCTGGGCGACGAGGTTCTGCTGGGGTTCGCGCCGGGGCAGCCGGGGCCGGTCGTCGGCGGTCGGGGGCGGCGTCGCGGGCGCCTCGGCGGCCGGCGGTTCCGCGACCCGCGGCGTCGCGGCGGGCACCTCGGGCAGCGGGTCGGGCTGGGTGAGCGCGCGGGCCGGGTACGGCCTCGGCTTGGTGTCCCGCTTCATCGGGATCTGACCGCTGAACGAGCTGGGCGTGTCCATGGAACCGGGTGAGCTTTCTGCTGCCTGCGGCGCGGGTGCGCCCACCGGGGCCAGGACCGCGGTGGTCTCCGCCGGGGAGGAGCCGGGCTCTTCGGGGACGTCCCCCTGCTGTCCGGCCAGGTGCTGGGTCGGGATGAGCACGGTGGCGCGCAGGCCGCCGTAGCGGGACGGGTCGAACGTGACGGTCATGCCGAGCTTCGCCGCCAGCCGCGCGACCACGAAGAGGCCGAGGCTGGAGTCGGCCCGCAACGCCATCGCGTCGAACTCGGGCGCCTCCGCCATCATCGAGTTGGCCCACTCGCGGACGCCGTCCTTCATGCCGAGCCCCTGGTCCGACACGTCGACGACGACCCCGCGCGCGACCTTGCGGCTGGTCACCTCGACCGGCGACCCGGGCGGCGAGAACGACGTCGCGTTGTCGACCAGCTCGGCGACGAGGTGGATGGTGTCGGCCACCGCGGCGCCGACGATCGCGACGTCGGGCACCTGCTCGACCTGGACCCGCGCGTACTGCTCGGTTTCCGAGACGGCCGCGCGCAGGACCTCCATCAGCGCCACCGGCTTGCGCCAGCGGCGGCCCGGCTGCTTGCCGCCGAGGATGATCAGGTTCTCGGTGGTGCGGCGGGCGCGCGCGGCGAGGTGGTCGAGCTGGAACAGCGCGGCCAGCTGGGTCGAGTTGTCCTCGCGGGCTTCCATCTCGTCGAGGATCTGCAGCTGCTGGTGGACCAGGACCTGGTTGCGGTGCGCGATGCCGAGGAACACGTTGTGCACGCCGCTGCGTGCTTTCGCCTCGCTCGCCGCGGCGTTGACCGCGGTCAGCTGGGCGGTGTTGAACGCCTCGGCCACCTGCCCGATCTCGTCGCGGCCGTGGTCGAGCTGCGGGAGCTCTTCGGAGAGGTCGACCGGCTCGCCGTTCTTCAGCCGCTCCACGATGTTCGGCAGCCGGTTGCGGGCGAGGTCGAGGGAGTCGTTGCGCAGCCGCGCGAGGCGCGTCATCAGCGCGCGGTCGACGAGCGAGCGGGACACCCGCACCGCGACGATGATCGCCGCCAGCGACGCGAGCAGCGCCAGGATGCTGCCGATGATGACGTTGCGCAGCTGGGCGTCCCCGGAGTCGATCGCGGCCGCGGAGACCTTGTCCGCCTGGGTGATCGCGAGGTCGTTGAGGCCCTGGGCGACCTGCGTCGTCGCGTTCAGCCAGTCCGTTTCGGACACCGGCACGGTGTTCTGCTCGCTCGGCGACCACGGGCCGTGCTTGACGATCGCCTGCTCTGCGGTGGCCAGCTGCTGCCAGGCGGTGCTCTTGGTCAGGGCCCGGTACTTGTCGCGGACGCTCGCGTCGAGGAACGGCTCGATCTGCGTCAGCTGCGTCCGGTAGGTGCCGGACAGCTGCGCGAACTGGGCGAAGTCGTCAGGGGCGAAGGTACCGGCCGAGAAGGCCGTCGAGACGAGCGACGTCTCGCGCGACATGGCGTCACCGGCGCGGAACACCGAGGTCGCCGTGATGCCGCCGGTCGCGGCTTCGGCGTCGGGCACGACGCGGGCCTGGGTGTCGAAGAGGTTGGACGCGGTGTCCATCACGCCGTTGTAGTAGCCGTTGACCTGCGCGCGGTCGATGCTGCGGAAGGAGATCTGCGAGCGCAGCACGGGCAGCTGGTCGAACTGGGACTTCAGCGCGTTGACCTTGGCCGCGATCTCGTCCGGCGCGTTGGAGATCGTCGCGGCGAACGCGTTCTTCAGCGCGCCGAGCTTTTCGTCGGTGGCCTTCTGCTGCTGCTGGAGCCGGCCCGGGCCGAGCGCCGGGTCGTCCAGGTACTGCAGCGCGGACTGGCGTTCCTTCTGGAACTCGGCCAGCGCGGAGGCGGCGGGGATGGACACCTCGCGCACCGACGCCGCGACCAGCCGGACGTAAACGCCGTTGAAGAGGAAGTAGGAGGAGACCGCGATCCACAGCACCAGCAGGGTCACGCTGGGAATGAGAACGGTCCTGGTCAGCCTTTTGCGGATCGACTTGTCGTACGGCTTGTCCGACTCGTCCTGGGCGTCTTTGTTCAACACGGCGGTTCACGAACTCCTGAGTGACGGTCGGCGAAAACTACGGACCCGGACGAGGAAGCGGACACGACGATGGGACACAGCGGCCGCCGTCACCCGTCTTCGCCTCACCCTCCGTGTTGCCGCGGAATCGATCAGGGTCCGTTTTTTACCACGAACCGGGAGGGGGCGGTGCCGCTGACCCGGCGTCCGGACGGTTGTCCGCCGAAGGGCGAACGGTGTTTACCGACCGCGTCCGGTTGATTACCCGCATTTCCTCTGGTAAGGGCCCCGAGCTGCATTTCGGCGTCTTGCACGCTGGGCCGAACGGGTGAAAGTGAATTCCTCCGGTTCGCCGCGCCGAAGTGTTCGCGGCGTGGGAATGAAGGGCAACGCGGTTGCCCGGGAGTCCGGTTCGGACCGTGGTCATGGGCGACGGTGAGTCATGGTGCGAGGGGAAGATGATCTTCGTCACGAGAGGTGTGGCGCGGGCCGGGAAAAGGTTTGGAGGCCGCGCTCGCCGGCCGGGTAGCGTGCGGCGCATGTGCCGGTACGCCGAGACCGTCTACAAGGTCCACTACGTGTGCGTGCCGTGCCGCCGGAGTGGCAAGCGCGCCTGGGACGGTGCCGAGCACCGGTGTCCCGGGTGCCGCGCGCCGATGGTCTTCGCCGGCCACGACTTCGCCGCACCCCCGCGTCGCGACGGTTCGGGCTGGGCCGCGGTCGCCGCCGTGCTGGCGGCCGGGTTGGCGTACGAAGGCTTCGAGCCGTGCGGGTGTAGCCGCGTTCCGGCGTTTCGGCCGCGCAAGTCCGCGGAGGTGCGGGCTCGGCGTCGAGTTGCCGAGCGCGCTGGGGTGTCGGACGCGGAGGCGCTCGCGGTCCGGGATCCGCACGACCTCCTCGGCTGAGTCTGGCTCATCATGACGGCCGGACGGTTCATCCCTCGCCGGGTTCGCGGACTCCGGCCGGGTTTCCGCCGCCGCTGATCCGCACCGTCACGACGCTTGCCGTCAGTGCAGCGAACGCGCGAGGTTTTACATCGGACGAGCTATTGTCAAGCACACTCGACATCACCTACAGTTCTGTAAACCCAGCCAACGGAGGAGGGTGTCATGACCGGAACCGTGCCCGCGGGGTCCACCGAGCTTTGGCGCGATCGCAAGCGCTACCTGTGGCTGATCGGCCTGGTCGTCCCCTCGCTGGCGTTCCTCGCGATCGGCCTGCACGCCGCCACCGGCTGGGGCGCCTGGTTCTGGATCGGGCCGTTCGTGATCCTCGTGGTCGTGCCGCTGATCGACCTCGGCGCCGGGCTGGACCGCAGCAACCCGCCCGACGACGTCCTCGAGCGGCTGGAGAACGACCGCTACTACCGCTGGATCACCTTCGCGTTCCTGCCGATCCAGTACGTCGGCTTCGTCGCCGCGTTCTGGCTGATCGCCCGCGGGAACCTCACCGTCGCCGACAAGGTCGGGCTCGCGATCTCCATCGGCTGCATCGGCGGGATCGGCATCAACACCGCGCACGAGCTCGGCCACAAGAAGGAGAGCCACGAGCGCTGGCTGTCGAAGATCGCGCTGGCGCAAAGCTTCTACGGCCACTTCTACATCGAGCACAACCGCGGCCACCACGTCCGCGTCGCGACGCCGGAGGACCCGGCGAGCAGCCGCGTCGGCGAAAGCTTCTACCGCTTCTGGCCGCGCACGGTCTTCGGCTCGCTGAAGTCCGCGTGGCGCCTGGAGCGCAAGCGCTACGCCCGCCGGGACAAGCACCCGTTCCGGCTCGGCAACGACGTCCTCAACGCCTGGCTGATGTCCGCGGTCCTCTGGGCCGCGATGGTCGCGTGGCTCGGCGCCGGCGTCCTGCCCTACCTGGTGATCCAGGCCGTGATCGGGTTTTCCCTGCTGGAGGTCGTCAACTACATGGAGCACTACGGCATGCTGCGGCAGCGCGTCGGCGCGCCCGGGAAGCGGCGTCACGAGCGCGTGGATCCCAGCCACAGCTGGAACTCCAACAACATCGCCACCAACGTCCTGCTCTACCACCTGCAGCGGCACAGCGACCACCACGCCAACCCGACCCGCCGCTACCAGACGCTGCGCGACTTCGCCGAGTCGCCGGTGCTGCCCACCGGGTACGCCGGGATGATCGTGCTCGCGCTGATCCCGCCGGTGTGGCGCCGGGTGATGGACCCGCGCGTGCTCGCCCACTTCGACGGCGACATCTCCCGCGCGAACATCCAGCCGTCGAAGCGCGAGAAGATCCTGGCGCGGTACGGAACCCGCGTCACGGCGGCCGTCCCGGAGCACGGCGACACCCACGGCGACGCCAGCGAAGGCGGCATGTGCCCGGGCTGCGGGTACGTCTACGACGAGAAGCTCGGCGACCCGCGTGAGGGCTTCCCGGCCGGCACGCCGTGGTCGGCGATCCCGGACTCCTGGTGCTGCCCCGACTGCGGCGTCCGCGAGAAGGTCGACTTCGTCGCGCCGGGCCGGGTGGGTGCGTGATGCGGATCGACGCGGACCGCGCGAAGTGCGACGGCCTCGGCATGTGCGAGGCCATGGCGCCGGACTTCTTCGAGGTGGGCGAGGACGGCACGGTCGTCGTGCTCGACGAGCGGCCCGGCGAAGAGCACCGCCAGGACGTCGCCGCGGCGGTGGACGCCTGCCCGGTCCTGGCGCTGAAGCTGACATGAGCCTCGTCGTCGTGGGTGCCTCGCTGGCCGGGCTGCGCGCGGTGGAGTCCGCGCGCCGCACCGGGTACCGCGGCCGGATCGTCCTCGTCGGCGCCGAGGAGCACCTGCCTTACGACCGGCCGCCGCTGTCGAAGGCGTTCCTCGACGCCGACGGCCCGCGCCGCGTCGAACCGTTCCACGCGGAAACGGTGCTGCGGGACGAACTCGGCGTCGACCTGATGCTGGGCGCACCCGCGGAAAGCCTCGACACCGACGCGCGCGAGGTGACGGTCGCCGGCGCAGCTGTGCCGTACGACGCCCTGGTCATCGCCACCGGCGCGACGGCGCGAACCCTCCCCGGCGCACGCACGCTGCGGACGGCCGAGGACGCCGTCGCGGTGCGCGCCGCGCTGGACGCCGGTGCGCGCACGGTCGTGATCGGCGCCGGGTTCATCGGCTCGGAAGTGGCGTCGGCGGCACGCAAGCGCGGCCTGCCGGTGACGATCGTCGAAGCGTCGGCCGTCCCGCTCGCCCGCGCGGTGGGGGAGACGGCCGGGGCGGAGCTGGCCGCGCTGCACCGCGAAGCCGGCACCGAGCTGCGGCTCGCCACCGAAGTCACCGGCGTCGCGGCCGGCGGCGTGCACCTGGCGGGCGGCGAAGTCCTGCCCGCGGACCTCGTCGTCGCCGGCATCGGCGCGGTGCCGGCCACCGGCTGGCTCGAAGGCAGCGGGCTGACGCTGCACGAGCGCGACCGCGGTGTCGTGTGCGACGCGACGCTGGCGGCCGGCCCGCCGGGCGTCTACGCGGCGGGCGACGTCGCGCACGTGCCGAACCCGCTCTTCGACGGCGTCGGCATGCGGCTCGAGCACTGGACGAACGCGGCCGAGCAGGGTGCGGCCGCCGCGCGGCACGCGCTCGACCCCGCGGCGGCCCGCCCGCTCGAAGCCGTGCCGTACTTCTGGTCGGACTGGTACGGCCGGCGCATCCAGTTCGTCGGCACCCCGCATGCCGACGAGGTGGTGTCCGCGGGCGGGGTGACGCTCTACCGCCGCGGCGACCGGATCGCCGGCGCGCTCACCGTCGACCGGCCGCGCGAGATCATGAAGTACCGCCGCCGCGTCGCCGCCCGGGCGCCCTGGGCTGAGGCCCTGGCCTTCGCGGGCGCCGCCTAGAATGGCGATCATGAGTGCGGCACTTCCGGCGGCGCCCGAAGGTGGTCAGCACCGGCAGCCGATCATCACGGCGGCGATCGAGCTGACCGCGCGGTCGGGCTGGCAGGCGGTCACGATGGCCCGGCTGGCCGAGGTCGTCGGCGTCAGCCGCCAGACGGTCTACAACGAGATCGGCTCCAAGGCGGCGCTGGCCGAAGCGATGGTCACCCACGAGCTCGGCCGGTTCCTCTCGGTCGTCGCCGCGGCGTTCGACCGCCACGGGGACGACCTGGTCGAGGCGATCTACGACGCCGTCCGCGCGGTCCTCGAGCTGGCCGACGACAACACGCTGCTGCGCGCGATCGCCTCCGCCACCCACGGCACGGCGTCGGAGCTGCTGCCGCTGCTGACGACGGAGGCGGGAACGCTGCTGACGCAGGCGAAGGGGATGCTGACCGCCCGGGTGGCGGCCTACGACCCGCCGTTCACCGGGGAGCAGCTCGGGGTGGTCATCGACATCGTGGTCCGCACGGTCCTCAGCCACGTGATGCAGCCGTCGGACACGCCGGCCCGCACCGCGGACGCGCTGGCGTGGCTCGCGGCCCGCGTCCTCGGCGTGGACGCGACCCCGCCGCTGCGGCACCGCTGACTCACCGGAGGCCGTGCCGGTCCAGCCAGGCCGAGATCTCGGCGGCGATCTCCTTCGCCCGGTCCTCCTGCGCGTGGTGTCCGGCTTCCCCGCACGCGACGACGTCGAGCGCGGCGATGTTCTCCTCGCACCACCGCCTCACCCCCTCGCCGATCATCAGCGTGGGGGAGCCCTCGAACGTCATCAGCAGCTTCGGGGTCCCCGTGCTGGTGGCCAGCCACTCGTCGTAGGCCTCGACGCGCGCGACGACCTCGGCCGGCTCGCCGCCGATCGGCAGCTGCCGCGCCCACGCGAGCACCGGGCGGCGGCTTTCCGGCGTGGGAAACGGCTTGAGGTAGGGCTCGAGGTCCGCCACCGGCGTGCGCACGCCGCCGGTGAACGCCTGCCGCACGAACAGGTTCTCTTCCAGCACCATCTGTTCGCCCACGCCGGGCGTGCGGATCTTGCGCGTGCGCTCCGCGGCCTGCGGGGACACGTCGTCCCAGGCGATCGGCTTCACGATCGTCTCGAAGAACGCCACCCCGCGGACGCGGCCCGGGTGCCGGGCGGCGAAGTCGAAGGCGAGCGCGCCACCCCAGTCGTGCCCGACGAGGACGACGTCGTCCAGGCCGAGCGCGTCGAACCAGGCGTCGAGGTGATGGGCGTGGTCGGCGAAGGAGTACGCGATGTCCGGCTTGGGGGAGCGGCCCATCCCGATCAGGTCGGGGGCCAGCAGCCGCCCGGCGCCGACGTGCGGCAGGACGTTGCGCCAGCCGTGCGACGAGCCGGGGTTGCCGTGCAGGAAGACGATCGGGGTGCCGGTGCCGGTTTCTTCGTGGTGCAGCGTCATTTCTCGTCCTTCAGCGGAGTGTCGAGCAGGAGCGTGAGTTCGCGGCTCAGGGCCGCGGTGCGGTCGCTCTTCCGGCCGCCGAGGGGCTCGAGCAGGCGGTCGAGCAGTTCGGCGACGGTCGCGATCGCCGGCTCGACGACCTCCCGGCCGCGAGCGGTCAGGCGCAGCCGGATGGTGCGGGTATCGGCGGGGTCGCGGGTGCGCTCGATCAGGCCGTCGGCGTCGAGGGAGCGCGCGAGCTTGGAGGTGTAGAGCGCTTCCAGCCCGGCCTCGTCAGCGAGTTCCCGCTGGCTGGGGAGGTTTCCGGTGCGTTCCAGCCCGAAGAGCGAAGCCAGGAAGACGTACTGCGCGTGCGTGAGGCCAGCCGGGGCCAACGCGCGGTCGACCGCCACGCGCCACTTCGTGGAGAGCCGCCAGATGAGGTGGCCGGGAGTGCTCATGCCAGATACTGTACATGGCTATTAAGTACATGGCTACTATCTGGCGAGCTCGCGGATCCGCTCCATGGCCGCGCGGACTTCGGTGAACCCCGTGGTGAGCGGGCTCAGTCCGATACGGATGCCGTCGGGACGGCGGAAGTCGATGAGCACGCCGTTCTCGATGAACACCCGGGACAGCCGTTCGGCGTCGGGGTGGCGCAGGGTGACGTGCCCGCCGCGGCGCGCGTCCTCCCGCGGCGAGGCCACCGTGAACCCGAGCGGGACGAGCCATGCGTCGGCGAGGTCGAGCACCCACCGCCCGAGCGCGACCGCCTTCGCGCGCACCCGCTCGATCCCCGCTTCGGCCAGCAGGGCCACGCCCTCCTGGACGCCCACCATGCCGAGCACCGGCGGCGTCCCCGAGAGCGCGCGGCGGATGCCGGGCGCGGGCACGTACCGCTCGGCCATCCCGAACGTGTCGGCCGCGCCCATCCAGCCGGTGATCGGCTGCCCGAACGCCTCGTGGTGACGCGCGTTGACGTAGAGGAACGCGGGCGCGCCGGGGCCGGCGTTGAGGAACTTGTACGTGCAGCCGACGGCGAAGTCGGCGCCGTCGGCGTCCAGCGCGACCGGGATCGAGCCGACGCTGTGGCAGAGGTCCCAGACCGTCAGCCCGCCGCGCTCGTGCACCACCCGCGTGATCCCGGCGAGGTCGGCGATCGCGGCCGAGCGGTAGTCCACATGGGACAGCACGACCGCCGCCGTGCGCGGGCCGGTGACCGCCGCGACGTCGTCGGCGCGGACGTCCGGGCTCTCGATCCACCGGACGGTCAGGCCGAGTTCGGCGGCGACGCTGTCGACGAGGAACCGGTCGGTGGGGAAGTTCGCGGTGTCGGTGGCGATCTCGTCGCGGCCCGGCCGCAGCGCGACGGCCGCCCGCAGCACCTTGTACAGGCACACCGACGTCGAGTCGGCGACGATCGTCTGCCCGGGCCCGGCGCCGAGGGCGACGCGGCCCAGCTCGTCCCCGATCCGCTCGGGCAGCTCGAGCCAGCGCTCTTCCCACGACCGGATCAGCCGGGCACCCCACTGCTCGGCGACGACGTCCCGGAGGCGTTCGGCGGTGGCCAGCAGCGGCCGGCCGAGCGAGTTCCCGTCGAGGTAGGCGACGACGCCGGGGTCGGTGATCGGGACGAAGCGGTCCCGGAACGCGGCCAGCTCGTCCGCGGCGTCGAGGCGCGCGGCCTCTTCGAGCGTGGTCAGTGGTTCTGCTCCTTGACGCGCACGGTTTCCTTGCGCACCTCGGCCTGGGTGGCGCGTTCGCGGACCAGCCAGTCGGGGTTCTCGGCCTTGAGCGCGTCGATCTGCTCGGTGGTGAGCGCCTCGGTGATGCCGCCCCGGGTGAGGCCGCCGATGGAGACGCCCAGCTTGGCCGCGACGACCGGCCGGGGGTGCGGGCCGGTGCGGCGCAGCTCGCGCAGCCACTCCGGCGGGTCGGTCTGCAGCGCGTTCAGCTCGTCGCGCGAGACGACGCCCTCCTGGAACTCCGGGGGCGTGGCTTCGAGGTACACGCCCAGCTTCTTCGCCGCGGTCGCGGGCTTCATCGTCTGGGCGGTCTTGTGCGACGTCATGCCGTCCAGGGTAGCCAGCGCCCCGCCCGGTAGCCTGACCCGGTGACCTCGTTCCGTCTCGCGTACGTCCCGGGCGCGACGCCCGCCAAGTGGGTGCGGACCTGGGGCGAGCGGCAGCCGGACGTGCCGCTGGAGCTCGTCCCGGTCGCCGCCGCGGACGCGACGGAGCTGATCCGCTCGCGCGGGGCGGACGCGGCGCTGCTGCGGTCCCCGATCGACCGCGACGGCCTCCACGCGATCCCGCTCTACACCGAGACGACCGTCGTGGTCGTCCCGAAGGACCACCTGATCGCCGCGGCCGACGAAGTGTCCACAACGGACTTGGCGGACGACTTCGTGCTGCACCCGCTGGACGACACGATCGAGTGGCCGGCACTCCCGGGCCGGCCGGCGACCGAGCGGCCGGAAACGACGGCGGACGCGATCGAGCTGGTGGCGGCGGGCGTCGGCGTGCTGGTCGTCCCGCAGTCCCTGGCCCGCCTGCACCACCGCCGCGACCTGACGTACCGGACCGTCGCGGACGCGCCTCAGTCGAGCGTGGCGCTGTCCTGGCCGGAGGACGAGACGTCGGAGCTGATGGAGACGTTCATCGGCATCGTGCGCGGCCGCACGGTCAACAGCACGCGCGGACGCCAGCAGCAGCCGGCGGCGTCGGCGGAGAAGAAGCGCCCGGAGCGCAAGCCGCCGGCGCCGAAGAAGCCGGCTGCCCGCCGGGCCGGCGGCGGCGCCCCGAAGCGGGGCAAGCCGCGCCGGAAGTCCTGATTCAGTTCGTCGCGTAGACGCAGTTGCCGTCCGCGCGGTCCGGCAGGTCGGGGTCGTCGAACCAGTGGCCGTCCTCGCCGAGGTAGCGGAACTGGAGCACGGTCCCCGGCGCGACGTCCACCGAAGCCGAGCGGCGGCCGTTGGAGCGCGGGGTCAGGTGGTGGCGGCCGGGCGTCCAGTCGTTGAACGACCCCACGACGCTCACCCGTCCGGGTGGCGCCCCGGCTGGGAGGCTGAACGTGACGCGCTGGGTGCCGGCCCGGCTCTTGCTGGTCTTGATCACGGCGGTGACGGCCTTTCGGGGAGGGCGGACGAGGGGCGTGCTCGGCACTGAGCGCCGACATGATGGCACAGTGGTAACGGTTCGGTCACCCGCAGTGCCCGAAGGTGGTACCCAGCCGCTCAACGGTTCGCCACCGACCGGGTGGTCCTGCGGTGATCCATGATCATCTTGCTGCCGGGCGTGCTTTCCGGTGCGAGACTGACTGCCGTGACCGTCGCCGCTGATAGTCAAGTCAAGGACCCGTGTGCCTGGCTCAGCGCCGTCACCCTCGACCTCGCCGGCGCTCATCCGGCCGACACCCGAGGGGTGCTCTTGACGGTGTGGGACGGGTTGGTCGCCGCCCGGCTCGCCGGGCTGCACGCCGCCGTGGCCTCGCCCCGGTGGCGGGCGCGGCAGCTCCACGCCGAAGCGGTCGAGTTCGATCTCGCGCTCCAGCTGGCCGGCAACTGCACCGTCGGCACCGGCCTGGCCATCCCGGCCCGGCTGCCGGGCGCCGCGGTCGCCTGGCCGGTCACGCGGGCCGACGCCGCCGTCGCCGCGATCGTTTCCTTCTGCGCCACGGCCGAAACGATGCTCCGCCGGGCCGGCGAGCTGACACCGGTGTGGGAGGACAGCCTGCTCGGGCCGGTCGCGCTGACCCGCTGGCTGGCCGACTGCTGGACGGGCCGCCACACGGGCTGCCCCCTGCGGCTGCCGGTGCCACCGCCGTCGTGGTGGCGGTGAAGGCCGTCCGTCAGGGGAAGGCTGGGCCGGCCGAACCCGGCACTGGGCGAAAGGAGGCGGGGGTGGCCGGATCAGCTGTCCCGCCCACGAGACTCGCGGAGAGAACCCGCGCGGCGGTACGCGAGGTGCTGCTGGCGGAGCTGAGATCGGCGGACCGCCGGGCGCTCGCCGCGGGGTGTTCGAGGGAGACGTTGTTCGAGGTGCTGGACGCCCGGTTGAGTTCGATGGCCGATGAAGCGGCCGCGAACCCGCGTCCGGTGGCCGAGGATGCTTGCGGGCAGCCGATTCCCGCCGTCGCCGACCGGTCCGCGACCCTAGCCCACGAGCGCGCGGGCCGCCGGCCCGCCCACCCGCCCTCGGCGGCCGAGAATGCTTGCGGGCAGCCGATTCCAGCGGGCTCCGACCGGTCCGCGAGCGACCGCGGCTGCCTCGCCCCGGTTTTCGTCGCCGCGGTCGGCGACCGGCCCGCGAGCCCGAGCCCGACCACGGCCCCTCCGCCCGTCCATCCGCCCTCAGCGGCCGAGGATCGCGAGCACCGTCGCGACGACCCCCTCCAGCCGGGCCTCGTCGGCGAGGGCGGTGGCTAGCCAGTCGTCGAGCGTGGATCCGTTGTGCGGCAAGCGGTCGAGCGCCCCGCCGCCGGCTCCGAACACCGTCCGGACGACCGCGCGCACCGCCGTCTGCGGGTCCGCTCCGGCGTCCAGCCGTCGCTCGATCGCGCGCAGCGCCTGCTCGGCCAGTCCCGCCAGCCGGGCGTCGTCCGCCTCCTCCTCGCCCACCAGCTGCAACGGGGCCGGCTCGGCCGCGCCGTCCGCCGGCATCGGCGCCACCGGGGCCCGCTTTTGCCCGAGCGGCCGCTCGACGTGCTCGGCGTACCACTTCGGCCGCCTGCCCATCGCCGCCAGCACCTGGCGCACCTCCAGGTCCAGGGTGTCGCGACCCGGCGGCGGCGCGCCCGTGACCTCGGCCCGGCGCGCGGCCCAGCCGTCCAGCGGCCAGAGCTCCGCGCCCGCCGTCGCCGGCACCCCGGCCCACACCAGGATCTGCACGGCGAGGTCGCACAGCCACGGGTCCCGCCCGAGCGCTTCGCCCAGCCAGCCCGGCAGCCGGGGCCGTTGCAGGGCCCCGATTTCGCCGCGGCGCCGCCGGTGCGCGTCGACCGTCGCCGGGCTCAGCCGGGTCGCCAGCCAGCCGTCGAAGTTCTCGATCGGGTCCGTCGCGCGCCGCAGCGCGTGCTCCACGACGGCTTCGACGTCGTCGTGGAACCGGTCGAGGCAGTCCGGCCGCAGCCAGTGCAGCCCGCGGGCGCAGTCCGGGTGCCGCCGCTGCCGTTCCAGTGGTTTGGTGATCCGCGTGAAGACCAGCGGCCAGGCCACCGTGTAGACGGCCCCGCGCAACCGGGCGAGGTCGCCGGGCGGGGCGGCCGACGCGGAGCCGGCGAGCCTGCCGTCGCGGGCCAGCCGGCGGACGCCGTCGACGTCCGCCGGTCCCGCGCACGGAAAAGTGGTGTCGAGCAACCCGTCCTCCCCGATGCCGTCGACCGGGACATGGTCGGTCAGCCGGGGAACCGGCAAAGGCCGCCCGCGGGCCGAATCACCGCGGAACTGGCCACGCGCTGGCCATCCCGGCGAATCACCTGATCGGCGCAGGCGCTGCCCCCGATCGCGCGGAAGTCCGCGTGCCACAATCGAAACCCCATGGCACACGAGGACGGGTTGCTCCGCGAGCTGACGACGTTGCGCCGCGGCTGGGGGCTGGAGGCCGATCGGCTGCGCGACCGGCTCGGGCCGATCGTCGCCGGGTGGTGCGAAATCCACCGCACCGCGAACGACCGCGAAGCGCGGCGGGTGCTGCGCGACGCGATTTCCGCCGCGATCGCGGAGTTCCCGGCCGACGACCGGCTCGCGGTCAACGTCGCGCTCGGCATCGCGCCCGGCTCGCAGCACGCCCTGCTCAGTGATCGGGTCGGCGTCCTCGCCGACCAGCTGCGCGTCTCCGAACGCACGGCGCGGCGCCGGATCGACCGGTCGTTCGCGCGGCTCGCCGCCGAGATCGAGGCCGCCGCGAAACCCGGCGACGACGTCCCGGACCCGGATCAGGGCTGGTTCGTCAAGCGGCTGCGCGCGATCGTCCGGTTGGACACTCCCGAACCGGAGCTGATCGAGGAACGGCTGATCGTCGCGACCCGCGACGGGCTGAGCCGGATCGCCGCCCAGTTCACCGTGCCCCGCCTCGAAGACGGCCACGACGGGGAGCGCCACGTGGCCGCCGACGCCCAGCACGGCGTCCGGATCACCGACGCGAAACGGGTGGGGCAGCGGCACTTCCGCTGGCTGCTCGACCTCCCGCGGCCGCTGTCGCGGGGCGACACCCACACGTACGCGCTGGTGGTCCGGATCGAGGACGGCCTGCCGATCCGGCCGTCGTACACGTTCGTGCCGCTGGTGGCGTGCGAGTCGTTCACCGTGCGCGTCCGCTTCGACCCGCGGCGGCTGCCGTGGCGGGTGTGGCGGGTGGACCGGGTGCCGCCGTCGGTGCTCGCCGACCCGCCCCAGCCGGGCACGCCGCTGCCGCTCGACGGCGCGTGCGAGGTCGCGCAGGAGTTCACCGCCCCGCAGCTGGGCTACGCCCACGGCCTCCGGTGGCTCACCTAAAGTATTCCTTGACGTGAATATTCTACTGCGTGAATACTCGGGTGCATGGACGGGATCGCGGCAGCACTGGGTGACGCGGCGCGGTGGCGCCTCGTCGAGCTCCTGGCCGAGCGGCCCCGATCGGTCGGGGAGCTGGCGGAGCTGACCGGCCTGCGGCAGCCGCAGACCACGAAACACCTGCAGAGCCTGGCCCGCGCCGGTCTGGTCACGGTGTTCCCGTTGGGGCAGCGCCGGGTCTACGCGCTCGAAGCCGAGCCGCTGACGGCGTTCGCGGGCCGGCTGTCGGAGCTGGCCAAGGAGACCGAAGCGCACCGAGGCGAGCGGGACGCGGTGGCGCGCTACCGCGAAGCGGTCGAAACGGAGACGGCGGCCGCGGACCGGGAGCGATGGGCGGATGGCCGCGCGTTCGGGTTCGAGCGCGCGTTGCCCGCCCCGCGGGAGGTTGTCTGGGAGTACTGGACGGACCCGGCGTTGCTGGCGTCGTGGTGGGTCCCGCCGTCGATGACGGTGACCACGTGTCTCCTGGAGCCGCGCCCGGGAGGCCGGGCGGCGCTGACGTACCGCGACGCGGACGGCGAGTACCGAGCCGAAGGCTGGGTCCGCGTAGCGGACGAGCCAGGGAGGCTGGCGTTCGACTTGGCGGTGACGGGCCCAGCGTCGTTCACGGGCCATTACGACCTGGAGCTGACGCCCCTACCGGGCGGCACCCGCTTACGGCTGGGCTTGCGCATAACGGCAACAACGGTGGAGGCGGCCCCGGCGATAGCGGGGATCGAAACGGGCTGGGCCCAGGTGCTGGACCGCCTGACCGAGGTATTGGCGCAGCGAAAGGGCTGATCAGACGACCAGAAGAGAACGGCAAACCCGAGCGAAGGCCGCTACCACGGCCCAGCCGACATGGGACCAGTCATAGGGAGCGACAACAGCGGTACTGGAACGCCGGAACGCTGACGGCGGCAGACCACTGGACCGCAAGCCAACGTCCTTTATAGACACTGGCAGGAGCCACCATTCCAACCCGACCACACGGACGGGGGTCCGGGGGCGTGCCCCCGGGCGGGGTGTGGGGGTCGCACCCCCACAGGGAGGAAGCGAACCGAGCGAGTCGAGCGAAGCGAGAGGAGCAAAGGGTAGGGCGGGCGGGGCTCGAACCCGCGGCCAAGGGATTATGAGTCCCCTGCTCTAACCAACTGAGCTACCGCCCCCTGGCCCCGGCGCGTTGATGGCTCGGGGATGTGCGTTTGCACAGAAGACCCAGTTCGCTTCAAGTTATCACAGCGGCCATCCGGGGAGATCCGGTAGGCCAAACAGGTTGAAGTGGCCACCGGGTGGCGCAGGCTCGTCTAGGTTGCAAGGGCGTCACCGCTGAACGGAACGGCGGGAGGGTGAGCGATGGTCACGGCACCGCGCGCCGGTCCGCACGAACCCCGCGCTCTCAGGTTGGCGCTGCTGGACGCACTCATCGCCGGGGCGGGTCTGGGGTACCTGGCGCACCTGTACCGGGAGGCGCTCGTGGCGAACCTCGCGGCCATCGGCCTGGGGCTGTTGCTCGTCTTGGCGGCGGGGTACGTGATCCGGGCGGCGGTGCGCGCCTTGCGCCGCGCGAACCGGCGTATGGAGGGAATTTTCGCGGAGGAACTGCGAAAGCCGTCGCCGCGGCCGCGGTGAGACGGCGGATTCCGCTCAGGTGCCGCCGTTCGATCGATGTCGCGCGTGTGTGGTGGTCGGCTGAGCTCCATTCTGGTCGGCGAACTCGGGAGCCGGGCGGGTGAACGAGAGCCGGCCGTGATCACGAGTCCTGTGCCGTGGCCGCCCCACCACCGCTGCTCCGGCCACGGCCCGCTGTTACACGTCACCCGCTACTGTCCACAAGGGACTCGGTACCAGGCGTTCAGGATCGGCCCGGCGCAACTCAGCTCAACGGCCTTCAGTCGAACCGCCTCCCCGCCCGCACGGTCGAACAACCGCACCCCGTCGCCGAGCAGCACCGGCGCCACGTGCACCAGCACCTCGTCGAGCAACCCGGCCTCCCAGCACCGCCGGGCCGTCGCCGCGCCCAGCACCGCGACGTACCCGTCACCGGCCGCCGCCGCGGCCGACGACACGGCCTCCGCCAGCTCGGGGACCACCGTGAAACCCGGTGACGGCTCAGCCGACCGGGACACCACGAAGATCGGCCCCCGCCACCGGCCGCCGTAGACCTGGCCCTCCGCCGTGGTCGCCGGGGCGTACGTGTTGTGCCCCATCACGATCGCCCCGATGCCGGCGATCACGCGCTCGACGACCGGGTTCGGGCCCGCGTGCAGGCCGGACAGCCACGTCATGTCGTCGCCGGGGGCCGCGACGAAGCCGTCGAGGGACATCGTGATGTGGTACAGGACCTTGGCCATGGTGGTGCCTTCCGCGTAGGGGGTCACCACGTACTGACGAAGGCCGCCGGGAAACTCATCGGTCGTGAAGTCAGGCCGGGACGAGCTCCGGCGCGGAGGCGTACCGCCGCGCCAGCGAGGCGCACACGATCAGCTGGATCTGGTGGAACAGCATCAGCGGCAGCACGATCAGCCCGACCTGCGCGTGCCCGAACAGCACCGTCGCCATCGGCAGCCCGCTCGCCAGGCTCTTCTTGGACCCGCAGAACACGATCGTGATCCGGTCCGCGCGCGCGAACCCCAGCAGGCGGGCGCCCCAGCTCGTCGCCGCCAGCACCGCCGCGAGCAGCACGCCGCAGAGGGCGAGCAGGACCAGCAGCGGGACGACGTCGAGCCGGTGCCAGATGCCCTCGGTCATGCCCGCGCTGAACGCCGTGTACACCACCAGCAGGATCGAACCGCGGTCGAACAGCTTGAGCGGCGCGGAGTTGCGCGTGATCCAGCCGCCGATCCAGCGCCGCGCCAGCTGGCCCGCGACGAACGGCGCCAGCAGCTGCAGCACGATCCCGAGCACCGCCGAACCGTCGACGCCGGCGCCGTCGCCGGACAGCAGCAGCGCCACCAGCAGCGGGGTCAGCACGATCCCGGCCAGGTTGGACAGCGACGCGCTGCAGATCGCGGCCGCGACGTTGCCGCGGGCGATCGAGGTGAACGCGATCGACGACTGGACCGTCGAGGGCAGCACGGCCAGGAACAGCACGCCGGCCGCGAGCTCGGCGGGCAGCACCGACGCCGGCAGCAGCGTGAGCGCCAGGCCGAGCAGCGGGAACAGGACGAACGTGGCCGCCAGGACGACCGCGTGCAGCCGCCAGTGCCGCAGCCCGTCGAGGGCCTCCTGCGTCGACAGCCGGGCGCCGTACAGGAAGAACAGCAGCCCGACGGCGATGGTGGTGGCGGTGCCGAAGCCGTCCGCCACGACGCCGGACGCGGGCAGCAGCGTGGCGATCCCGACGGTGGCGAGAATCGCGAGGACGAACGGGTCGAGGCGTAAGCGGGACATGGATCTCCTTCCACACCCATTCTCGGCAGCCGAGCGCTCATTGTGAACCCCGATGACCGGACTGACTGTCATCGCGGATCGCGATAAAGTGACCGCGTGCTCGACCCGCGCCTGTGCCGTTCGTTCCTCGCCGTCGCCGAGACGCGCAGCTTCACCGCGGCCGCGCGGCGCCTCGGCGTCGGCCAGCCGACCGTCAGCCAGCACGTCCGGCGCCTCGAACGCGACTCCGGCGGGCTGCTCTTCGCGCGTGACACGCACACCGTCGAGCTCACCGCGCGCGGGCAGGCGATGCTGGGGTTCGCGCAGACCATCGTGGACACCGAAGAACGCGCGGAGCGGCACTTCCGCGGCGCCGAACTGCGCGGCCGCGTGCGCTTCGGCGTCTCGGAGGACTTCGCTCTCGGCGAGCTGCCGGAGATCCTGAACCGGCTGCGCCGCAGCCACCCGCTGGTGGACGTCGAACTGACCGTCGAGCTGTCGGACGTCCTCGCGCAGCGGCTGCGCGCCGGCCAGCTGGACCTGGTGCTGGGCAAGCGCCGCCCGGGCGCGCACCACGGGCGGCTGCTCTGGCGGGAGCCGCTGGTCTGGATCGGCTCGGCGGCGACGGTGCTGGAGCCCGGCCAGCCGGTGCCGCTGGTGCAGTACCCGATGCCGTCGATCACGCGGCAGCTCGCCGTCGAGTGCCTGGAACGCGCGGGGCTCGAGTGGCGCGCCGCGTGCCAGACGTCGAGCCTCACCGGCCTGCGCGCCGCGGCGGCCGCCGGGCTCGGCGTCACCCTGCACGCGCGCAGCCTGGTGCCCGCCGACCTGATCGAGCTCGACGGCCTGCCCGAACCCGGCGACATCGAGTTCATGCTGCTGGCCCGCGAGTCGAAGGAGGGCCCGGCGGCGGCGCTGGAGGAGTTCGTCCTCGACTACGTGCGGCGCTAATCCTCTTCGCCCGTCAAGAGTCTTCGCAACCGCGCCAGCGCGCGGTGCTGGGCGACGCGGACCGCGCCCGGCGTCGAGCCCACCGCGTCCGCCGTCTCCTCCGCCGACAGCCCGACGACCACCCGCAGCACGACGATTTCGCGCTGCTTGGCCGGCAGGACGTCCAGCAGCCGGGCGAGCCGCTCGTTGAGCTCGAACCGCAGGACGTGCTGCTCGGGACCGTCCGCGTCGGACACGCCGTCGGGGATCTCCGGGACCGGGTCGGAGCGGTTGCGCGCCGCGGCGCGGTGGGCGTCGGCGACCTTGTGCTGGGCGATGCCGTAGACGAACGCGAGGAACGGGCGGCCCTGGTCCCGGTAGGACGGCAGCGCGGTGAGCACGGCGACGCACACCTCCTGGGCGACGTCGTCGGCCGAGGCGAACGACCGCTCGTGCCGGCCGACGCGGGCGCGGCAGTAGCGCACGACCAGCGGCCGGATGGTGGCGAGCAGGCGGGCGGTCGCGGCGTCGTCGCCGGCGATCGCGTCGGCGACCGGCTCGTCGTGGCGCCGCCAGTGGGAGGGGAACGCCTCGGGTGGCTGCGTCGCGGCGATCTCGCGGACGAGGGCGCGGCTGCGCACCCGGAGCAGGGTGCCCTCCACGTCGAGGCCGACCCGCAGCGAGTCGTGCAGCGCGGCGTTGGACTCCCGCAGCAGCTCGGTGATCGCCCGATCCCCGTACTCGGTTGCCGGCATGGTGCTCACCCTTCCCTGTCCCGCTGGTCGCCGGGCGGTGCGGCCCGGTGGCGCCTGAGGCGTTCCCGCACGTGGCGGAGGTTCGAACGGACGGTCGCGGGGGCGATGCTCAGCGCGTTCGCGATCTGCGTCGGCGAGAAGCCGTCGAGTGACCACGCGAGCACCATCCGCTGCTGGCCGGGCAGGGAGGCGAGCAGGTCGACGAACCCCGCGTGCTGGTCGACCAGGACGGCCAGCTTCTCGTCGTCCTGCGGGTCGGCCGGCGTCCAGTCCGCGCGCGCTTCGCCGGCCGCGTCGAGCAGCCGGCCGGCGACGCGGCGCACCCAGGCCCGCGGGTCTTCGGGGACCGGCCACGCCTCCAGCGCGTGGAGCATGGCCTCGATGGCGGCGTCACGGGCGGTCTCGACCTCGAAGCCGGCCTTGCACAGGAACGCCACGAGCGGGGGGAAGTCGGCGCGGAAGAACGCGTCGAAATCGTCGCCAGCGCACACGGACCCCTCACCACCCCTCGCCTCCACAGAACAAGTGCGCCGAGGTGACTCCCACGTGTAACGATTCGATCAAGACTGCTCGGTAGGAGTAATGGTCTGCTCCGGATCGGTGACGACCGGTGACGAATGGGTGCGGGCATCTCGGGTACCCGGACCCGATGACCCAGCGAGACACGGTCCGGCGCCTGCTGGAAGAGGCAGGCCCGACGTACGCCGCCGAGGCGGGCATCAAGCTCGCCGACCAGCCGGCGCCGCTCTACCGGCTGCTGGTGCTGTCGGTGTTGCTCTCGACCCGGATCAAGGCGGGCATCGCGGTCGACGCGGCCCGGGAGCTGCGGGCCGCGGGGATGGGCACGGCGCGGGCCATGGCCGGCTCGACGTGGCGGCAGCGGGTGGACGCCCTCGGCCGAGCGCACTACAAGCGCTACGACGAACAGACCGCCACGGCGCTCGGCGAGGGCGCGCAGTACCTGCTCGACGAGTACCGCGGCGACCTGAGACGGGTGCGCGAGGCCGCGAACGGCGAATTCCGGACACTCGCCCGGCTCCTCGGGAAGGTGCCGCGGCTCGGGCCGGTGGGTGCGGACATCTTCGGCCGCGAGGTGCAGCTCGTGTGGCCGGAGTTTCGACCGCGACTGGACGGGAAAGCGTTGCGGGGGGCCGAAAAGCTCGGCCTGCCGACACAGCCCGGGCGGCTCGCGAAACTGGTCGCTCCCGACGAGCTGGCGCACTTCGCGGCGGCTCTCGTGCGGGTCGCGCTGGAGCGCGGCCTCGCCGATCGAGTGACGTGATCGACATCGAGATCCCGGGAAGAAAGGCGTACTCTCATGTGTTGCAGTCTTGGTTGCCCGGAGGGTGAGCCGGGGACCGAAGCCAAAACCCCCTTGACCCACGCGGATGCGCACGCGCGCCCGCGAGCTTCAAGTCGGTTGACGCGCCCTGACAATGGGAAACAGCAGTAGTAGAGGGAGGTGAACGAAGGAAATGGAAGCCACGATGACGGGCTGGGCGGAGCTCGCGGCCTGCAAGGACGAGGACCCGGAACTGTTCTTCCCGATCTCCGCGGTGGGCCCCGGCGCCCGGCAGACAGCGCAGGCCAAGGCCGTGTGCGCCCGCTGCCCGGTGCGCGCCGAGTGCCTCGGCTATGCGCTCGACAACGGCCTGGACCACGGTGTTTTCGGCGGGACCACCGCCGAGGACCGACGCCGGCTGGCGCGTACCGCGCCGCAGCGGCACCGAGCTGCTTGACCCAGCCGCCCGGTGACCTCTTCCCGGCGGCCTCGAAGGCGAACACCGAATCGGAAGAATTACTTTCCGGATCAGTGCGTGCCCGGGCGGGTGATTCCCCTGAATCACCCGCCCGGGCTTTTTCACGCCCACCCGCGGTGATCGTGCTCATTCACGCAGGATTTCCGGCAGGTCCCACGCCGCCGCCGGGACGGACTCGAAGGCGGCCAGCTCCGTGATCAGCCCGTGCTCGATCGTGAGCAGCGAGACACCGAACCAGCGGTACTCGGTGTCGCCGGGGCGCCGCAGCCAGGTCGCCACCGCGGGCTGGCGGTTGGCGCGCGTCGGGCGCATCCGGAAGCGGCCGACGCAGTGCGGCGACGCGGGGTCCATCGACAGCGACAGCGCGCGCACGATCGCCGCGGCACTGCCGAACCAGAGTTCGTACGGCGGCATGACGGCGCGGGCGTCTTCGTGCAGCAGCCGCGCGACGGCTTGCGGGTCGCCCTGCTCGTAGGCGGCGATGAACCGTTTGAGCAGCGCGGTTTCCTCGGCCGTCGGATCGCCGGCCGTCCACTCGGTACGGTGCGCGGGCAGCCGTTGACGCAGGGTCGCGCGCGCCCGCTGCAGGGCGCTGTTCGCCGACGCGACGCTCGTCTCCAGCAGCTCCGCGGTTTCCTTCGCCGACCACCCGAGGACGTCGCGCAGGACGAGCGCGGCCCGCTGCCGGGGCGGCAGGTACTGCACGGCGGCGAGGTAGGCGAGCTCGATGGTCTCCCGTTCGACGACGACGGCGTCCGGCCCGGCCGCGTCGAGCAGCCGGTCGGGGAAGGGCTCGAGCCACGGCAGATCGGCGGCGGCGATCGGGCCGTCGGGCTCGCCGGCGGGACCGAGCTGGTCGGGCAGCACCCGCCGCGGCCGCCGCGCGAGGACGTCGAGGCAGGCGTTGGTGGCGATCCGGTAGAGCCAGGTGCGCACGCTGGCCCGGCCTTCGAAGCAGTCGCGGGCCTTCCAGGCGCGCAGGAAAGTTTCCTGGGCGAGGTCTTCGGCATCGGCGAGCGAGCCGAGCATCCGGTAGCAGTGCACGTGGATCTCCCGCCGGTGCCGTTCGACGAGAGTCTCGAAATCCAGTGCGCGCCCCACCCGGGCACGCTAGCGCACCCGGGGCTGGGAGACTGCCTCCGTGAGCGGAACGGTGCTGGTACTCGGCGGACGCAGTGAAATCGGCCTGGCCGTGGCGGAACGCCTGGCCGGCGACCACGACAAGGTCGTGCTGGCCGCCCGCCCGGGCGCGGACCTCACCGCCGCCGTCGCGGCCCTGGGGAAGGCCAAAGCCGTCGAAACCGCCGACTTCGACGCCGACGACCTCGCCGCCCACGGCCCCTTCCTCGACAAGGTCGCCGCCGAACACGGCCCGCTCGACGTCGTCGTGCTCGCTTTCGGCATCCTCGGCGACCAGGCCCGCGCCGAAGAGGACGCCGCCCACGCCGCGGCCATCGTGCACACCGACTACGTCGCCCAGGTCGGCGTCCTCACCCACGCCGCGAACCTGCTGCGCGCCCAGGGCCACGGCAGCCTCGTCGTGTTCTCCTCGGTCGCCGGGATCCGCGTCCGCCGCGCCAACTACGTCTACGGCTCCGCGAAGGCCGGCCTCGACGGCTTCGCGAGCGGCCTCGCCGACGCCCTCCACAGTGACAACCGGGGCTTCGCCCCGGGCCGGGGGCTCCGCCACCCGGACCCCCGAAAACGCGGTGGCTCGGGCGTCCACCTGCTGCTCGTCCGGCCCGGGTTCGTCATCGGGCGGATGACCGAAGGCATGAGCCCGGCGCCGTTCTCGAGCACTCCGGACCAGGTCGCCGACGCGACCGTCGCCGCGCTGCGGAAGCGGCGCGGGGTCGTCTGGGTGCCCGGGGTACTCCGTCCGGTCTTCTTCGCGATGCGCCTGCTGCCGCGCGCGGTCTGGCGCCGGATGCCGCGCTGACACACTGTGGCCGCGGCCACAGCACTCGCGCGTACGCGTTCCGGCACAGTCCGTCGCGAAACCGGCGCAACGGCTCGGCCGTTCGGCTAGCGTCACAGTTTTTCGACAACTTTCTCAGCTGATTCCCAGCTAACGCGGTGATCCTCGAAGGAGGGGGTCCACCAGAGGGAAGCAAGGGGAAGTGTCGTGCTGCTGTCGTCCCGGGGGCGCCGCATCGGCGGGCGGGTCGCGCTCGGCGTCGTGTCGGCGCTCGTGCTCGGCGCCACCGGGTACGCCTGGTCGCAGCTGAGCAAACTGGACCACGGCCTCGTCACCGCCGACGTCATCTCACCGTCCGGCCAGGTCCAGGACAAAGACGCCCTGCCCGGTGAACCGCTCAAGGTCGCCCAGAACATCCTGCTCGTCGGGATCGACGCGCGTACCGACGCGTACGGCAACCCCTTGCCACAGAACGTGCTCGACGCCCTGCACGCCGGCAACAGCGGCGACGGCGGCGACACGACCGACACGATGATCGTCGTGCACATCCCGGCGGGCGGCGCCGCGGCCACCGCGATCTCGGTCCCGCGCGACTCCTATGTGGACATCGCGGGCGGGTACGGCAAGCACAAGATCAACTCCGCCTACAGCCGCGGCAAGAACGCCGCGATGTCCGGTTTGCGCTCCCAGGGCCTTTCCGGCGCGCAGCTGGAGGTGGCGGCGAACGAGGCGGGCGCGAAGACCGCGATCCAGACGATCGAGAAGTTCACCGGCCTGACGATCAACCACTACGCGGCCATCAACCTCGCCGGCTTCGACGCGCTGTCGCAGGCCGTCGGCGGCGTCGAGGTCTGCCTCAAGGTGCCGGTGCAAGACACCTACTCCGGTGCGGACTTCCCGGCCGGACCGCAAACGCTTTCCGGCGCGCAGGCGCTCGCGTTCGTGCGCCAGCGCCACGGCCTGGCCAACGGCGACCTCGACCGCATCGCGCGGCAGCAGGCGTTCCTGTCCGGAATGGCCAAGAAGGTGCTGAGCGCGGGCACGTTCACCGACGTGTCGAAGCTGAACGCGCTGGTCACCGCCGTGCAGGGCTCGGTCGTCCTCGACCGGGGCTGGGACGTGCTCAGCTTCGCCCAGCAGCTGCGGGGGATGAGCTCGGGGGCGATCGCGTTCGCCACCATCCCGGTGCAGAGCCTCTCGCTGGCGACGCCGTCGGACGGCGACGCGGTGAAGGTCGACCCGGCGCAGGTCCAGCAGTTCATCCGGACGGCGATCAGCACCCCCGCGGCCCGGGCCTCGGGAGCCGACACCGCCGGCGGCGTCAAGCCGGTCGCCGCGACGACGACCCGGACGCCGTCCTCGGACACCAAGCAGCCGGCGACCAGTACGGCCGCCGGCTGCGTGAACTGAGTGATCAGACGAACGCGGACTGTCCGGTGATCGCCTTGCCGACGATCAGGGTGTTCATCTCGCGCGTGCCCTCGAAGGAGTAGATCGCCTCGGCGTCGGCGAAGAACCGCGCGACGTCGTAGCCGAGCACGATCCCGTTGCCGCCGAAGATCTCCCGGCTCCAGGCGACGACCTCGCGCATCCGCGAGGTGACGAACGCCTTGGCCAGCGACGAGTGCTCGTCCTTGAAGATCCCCGCGTCCTGCAGCCGGGCGAGCTGCACGAGCATGCCCCACGACGCGGTGATGTTGCCGAGGCTCTTCACGAGCAGGTCCTGCACCAGCTGGAACCGCGCGATCGGCCGGCCGAACTGCGTGCGCTCCTGCGAGTAGGCCAGTGCGGCCTCGTAGGCGCCGATCATCACGCCCAGCGCCTGCCACGCGACACCGCCGCGGGTGGCGCGCAGGATCTCCGCGACATCGCGGAAGCCGTTGATGCCCTGCAGGCGGTTCGCCTCCGGGACGCGGACGCCGGTCAGGGTGATCTCGGCGTTCTCGACGATCCGGAACGCGGTCTTGCCCTGGATCTTCTCCGGCACGAAGCCCGGCGTGCCCTTCTCGACGACGAAGCCCTTGACGTGGTTGTCGTCGACGTCCCGGGCCCACACCACGACGTAGTCGGCGAAGGTCGCGTTGCCGATCCACTTCTTGGCCCCGTCGAGAACCCAGGTGTCACCCTCTCGCTTGGCCGTCGTGCGCATGCCACCGGCCACATCGGACCCGCCGAGCGGCTCGGTCATCGCGAACGCGCCGATCTTGTCCATCGCGGCCATCTCGGGAAGCCAGCGGTCGCGCTGCTCCTGGCTGCCTCCACTGTAGATCGAGTACATCGCGAGTCCGTTGTGGACACCGAAGAACGTCGCGACGGACGCGTCGGTGCGGCTCATCTCCATCGCCATCATGCCGGTGAGCAGGTGGCTGACCGCGGGCTTGTGCTCGCCGTAGCCTTCGTAGGGCAGGCCGGCGAGACCGCTTTCGCGGAACATCCCGATGAGTTCCTTCGGGAAGGTGCCCGCTTCCCAGTTCTCGTTCACCAGCGGCTTGACGTCGTTCGTCATGAACTCGCGCGCCTTGACGAGCAGCTTGCGCTCGTCGTCGGGGAGCAGCGCCTCGAAGTCGTAGAAGTCGGCGGTCAGCTTGTCCTTGAGCGGTTCCATGTCAGTTCTCCTCCACTGCGTGCAGAACGGCGAGCTGCTTGCGGTCGCGCGTCTCGGCGAGTTCCGAGTACGTGGAGGAGCCGTAAGCCTGTTCGACGGCTTCGATGAGCCGTTCCTGCTTTTCCGGGCTCTGGCTGGGGTTGCCCAGACCGGCCCACATCTTCTTCATGGACTTGCCGATGTGCTCGGCCATGTGCCGGTAGCCGCCGGGGCCGCCACCGAGGTGCGAGCCGAGGAACGGCCCGACGGTCGCCCAGCGGATGCCGAGCGAGTTCGTGATCACCGCGTCCAGTTCGGCCGGGGTCACCACGCCCTGCTCGACGAGGTAGATGGCCTCGCGGCTCAGCGCGTTCTGCAGCCGGTTGCCGACGAACCCGGGGATCTCCTTGCGCTCCACGACCGGCGTCCGGCCGAGAGCGGTGTAGAACTCGACGGCCTTTTCGACGCTCTCTTGGCTCGTCTGCGCGCCGGGGACGACCTCGACCAGCGGAATGAGGTGCGGCGGGTTGAACGGGTGTCCGATGAGGACCCGCGTTCCGTCGATCTCTTCGGTGAACGCCGTGGACGGGATGGCGCTCGACGAGCTGAGCAGCAGCGCGTGCTCCGGAGCTTCCGCGACGAGCTGCTTGAAAAGGTCCTTTTTGAACTCGACGTTCTCGGGGCCGTTCTCCTGCACCACATCCGCGTCTCGCACGGCTTCGGTGACGTCGGCGGCGATGCTCACCCGGCTCGCCAGGTCCTCGGCGGTGGTGCCGAGGTGCGGGGCGAACTGGGCCAGCGCGTCGGCGACGGCCTCGGCGAGGTCGGGACGGGGGTCGGTGACCCGGACGGTCAGGCCGTGGCGGGCGAACAGCGCCGTCCAGGACAGGCCGATGGTGCCGGCACCGATGATTGCGGCGTTCTTCATGACCGCGCTCCTTCCAGATAGTCGAAGACCGGCTTGACCGAGGCGAGCGTCAGGTCGGTGAGGATGTGGCTCGCGGAGACGACCTCCAGCACCGGCAGGTCGGCCAGCGGCGCGAGGACGTGCTGGAACAGCTGCAGCCGCGCGGGGCCGGTGTAGGCCTCCTTGACCACGACGTCGGTGATCTCGGTGCGGACCAGCTCCTGGACGCGCGGGGCGCCGTCGTAGCCGGGGATCGTCTTGAGCATGAACGTCGGGACCGTGATCTGGCGTTCGGCCTCGCGGACGTCCAGCTCGTGGTGCTTGTAGCCCATGGTCGCCGTGGCCACCCGGAGCGTCCCGTAGTCCAACGTGCCCACGAGGACACCGTTGTCGACGTAGAGGTCCGGGCTGCCGACGGTCTTCGGGTACGCGCTCACTTCGCGCCCGGACGCGGTCGCCGGGAAGTTGTCGAGGTACATCGCGTGCAGGTACTCGCCGCGCTCCCCGTCGAAGCTGACCTCGATCGCCTGGCCGGACTCGGTGTACGGGCCGTAGCCGGAGACGTCGCCCATCTTCATGACTTCGAAGCGCACCAACGGTTCTTCGACCCGCAGCGGCTCCGGCACGACGGCGCGCAGGGCATCGGCGTCGGTGCGGTAGACGATGTTCAGGTACTCGCGGTTCGTGAACCTCGGCACCACCGGCGCGAACGCCGGGGCGGTCAGGGGCGTGGTCACGTGCCTGCGGACTTCGTCGATCTTCATGTCACACACCGGTCCACTTCGGACTGCGGCGCTCGGCGAAGGCGGTCATGCCTTCGCGGACGTCGGCGGACTGCATCAGTTTCTTGATTTCTTCGCGCTGCACCGCCGCAGGATCCGCGGCACGCACGATCTTCTTGACGGCGGCGAGCGCGAGCGGCGCGTTCTCCGCCAGCTTCTCGGCCAGCTGGAGCGCGACCGCGGCGGCGTCGCCGTCCGGCGTGACGCGGTTGACCAGGCCCAGCTCCCCGGCGCGGCGGCCGGTGACGGGCTCGCCGGTCAGCAGGAGCTCCATCGCCAGGTGGTGCGGGATCCGCTTCGGCAGCCGGATCACGCCGCCGCCCGCGGCGATCAGGCCGCGCTTGACTTCGGGCAGGCCGAAGCGGCTGTGCTCACTGGCGACGATCAGGTCGCAGCCCAGCGCCAGTTCGAACCCGCCGCCCATGGCGAACCCCTCCACGGCGGCGATCAAGGGCTTGGTCAGCTCGGCTTCGGTCAGGCCGCCGAACCCGCGTCCCGGGATCTCCGGGGACTCGCCCTGCAGGGCGGCCTTGAGGTCCATGCCGGCGCTGAAGGTGTTGTCGGCGCCGGTCAGGACGCCCGCGCGGAGCGTGGGGTCGGCTTCCAGCTCGTCCAGGGCCGCGGCCAGCCCGGCCGCGACGGCGGCGTTGACCGCGTTGCGGGCCTGGGGCCGGTCGATCGTGATCAGCAGGGTGCTGCCGATCCGTTCGGTGCGTACTTCGGTCATCGTCGTGCTTCTCTCAGTTCAGTTCCGCGAGGACTTCGGCGGTGTCCTGGCCGGCCAGCGGGGCCAGGCGGCGGATCGAGCCGGGCGTCGCGGAGAACCTGACCGGGATGCCGACCGTGCGGATGGTGCCCTCGCTCGGGTGCTCGACGGTGTCGAGCAGGTGGCCGTCGCGGACGTACGGGTTCTCGTGCGCCCGGTCCAGTTCGAGCACCGGCGCCATCGGGATGCTGTGCTTCGCGCAGACCTCGGCCCACTCGTCGGTGGTCAGCGCCGGCGCGCACGCGGCGATCTGCCCGGTCAGCCACTCGTTGTCGGCGCGGTCGATGGCCTCGCCGTTGACGCGCGGGTCCTCGGCGAGGTCCGGGCGCTCGGCGGCGGCGAAGAAGTCGCGGAAGTTCTTCGGGTTGTAGGGGATCACGCAGGCGAGGCCGTCCTTGGTGCGGACCGCGGCGTGGCCCTTCGTCATCGACAGCGCGAACCCGGTGGGTCCCTCGGCCGGCTCGTAGGTGTGGCCCGCGAGGTGCTCGACCAGGTTGAACGCGAGCAGCGTGTCGGTCATCGGGATCTCGATCTGCTGGCCCTGGCCGGTCTTGTCGCGGTGGACCAGCGCGGCGAGCACGCTGTAGGCGATGGTCAGCGACGACACCTTGTCGCCGATGATCGTCGGCAGGTAGACCGGCTCGCCCAGCGCGCGGTTGGCGACGTCGACCAGGCCCGAGGAGGCCTGCACGGTCTCGTCGTAGGCCGCGTTGCCGGCCTGGGGGGAGTCGCCGCGGAAGCCCTGCGCGTGGGCGTAGACCAGGCGCGGGTTGCGCTGGGCGACGTCGGCGTAGTTGAGGCCGAGCCGGCTCAGCGCGCCGGGGCGCATGTTGGTGATCAGCACGTCGGCCGTGTCGATCAGCTTGAGGGCCTGCTCGCGCTCGGTCTCGTCCTTGAGGTGGAGGGCCACGCTGCGCTTGTTGCGGTTGACGTTCAGGTTCAGCGCGGTCATGCCTGGCGTGGTGCGGTACTGGCCGACGCGGACGGTGTCCGCGGGCGACTCGATCTTGATCACGTCGGCGCCCAGGTCGCCGAGGATCTGGGCCGCGTAGGGGCCCATCACCACGGTCGAGAGGTCGATCACGCGCACGCCGTCCAGGGGGCCGGTGCTGTTCATCGCTTCCGTCCTTTCGCGCCTTGCTGTTTCGCTCTACTTACGAACGTAGGCGCGGGCGGCGCGAAAGGGAATGATCATGATACGAACAATGGTGTGACCGCGGCGGTCATACCATTTCTAGGTGGCCAGCGGCTCGGCGAAGATCTCTTTCGCGGCGTCGACGAGCTCGCGCAGGTCGCCCTCGGCGCGGTCGCGGCGCCAGAGCAGGCCGGTGTCCAGCTGGGGGCGGAAATCCGTGAAGGGCAGGACGATGACGTTGTCGAGTCGGTAGCCGTGCATCGGGCTCTTCTCGTCGAGCATCGAAATGGAAAAGGCTTCGCCGCTGGAAATGATTTCCGACGTCCCGCCGTAGCCGGTGTTGGTCAATCTGATTCGTTTCTTGACGCCCAGTTCGGCCAGTTGGTGGTCGAGCTGGTCGAAATAGGCCGGGGTGATTTCCCCAGGTGAGGCCACGTACGGGAATTCGGTCAGCTCGGCGAGGCTCACCGAGTCCCGCCCGGCGAAGAGGTCGGCCGGGACGACCGCGCCGAGCCGTTCCGACATGACCGGCACCTGCTCGAGTGCGGGGTCGTTGACGGGCAGCCGGGCCAGGGTGAGGGCGAGCTTGCCCTCGTGCACGCCCTGGACGAGATCGGCGGTGGTGCCGGGCCAGCGCTTCAGCTCGTAGGTGTCGTGCACGCGCCCGGCGAGGGCGTTGACGAGCTCCCGCAGCTCGGGGTGCACCCCGGCGGGCATGCCGAGGAAGACGGTGCTGCGCCGCGGCCGGGTCGCCTCCCGGAGCTTCCAGGGAATGGCCCGGACCTGCTCGAGGACGTCCCGCGCGAGCGGTAGCAGCGCGGCGCCGGCGGCGGTGAGGGTGACGTGGTGGGTGCTGCGGTCGAACAGCTGCTGGCCGAGCTCGTGTTCGAGGTCCTTGATCCGCTGCGAGAGGGGAGAGGCGGCCATGTGCAGCTTCCGCGCGGCGGCGGAGAAGTTCAGTTCCTCGGCGACCGCGACGAAGTAGCGCAGGTGCAGCATCTCCATGCCCCGACCCTACGGCCCGCCCGTGCTCGACACGCCGCGGCGGACCAGGCCCAGGAGCCGGTCGGTGCGGTCCGAAGCGCCGGAGAGCGCGATGCCGGTGGCGAGCAGGAGGAGGTCGAGGGCGTCGGTGTCGGCGGCGATGGCTCCGGCCTCCTTGGCGCGGTCCACCAGGGCCGCGGCCGTCTCGTTCACCGTCGCGTGCCACTGGGCGAACAGCGTTTCGTGGTCGCCGGCCGGGGTGGTCAGCGACAGCGCGAGGTCACGCTTGTCCCGCACGTGCTCGACGAACGCCGCCAGCCACGCGAACAGCTCGGCGCCCGGGTCGGCCGCGTCGAGCCGCGCGTTGCCCGTCAGCGAAGCGACGTCGCTCGCGTACACGGCGATGACCAGCTCGCGACGGCTGGGGAAGTGCCGGTACATCGTCGCGTTGCCGATGCCCGCGCGCCGGGCGACGCGGTCGAGCGGGGCGTCCGGGCCGTCCTCGGCGAACACCTCCTTCGCCGCGGCCAGCAGCAGCGCGTGGTTGTCGCGCGCGTCGGATCGGCGGGCTCGTGCGGGCATCGCGCTCCTTGCAAAACGGGGACTTCCCCGGTTAGCGTAGCCGCACACTATCCGGGGAACTCCCCACTTGAGGAGCGAGCATGGACGCCGCCGAAGTTCACCGCCGGCTGGTCGCGCTGACGCCGTTCACGGCCGAGAGCGTCGAGGAAGGCCTGCGCTACATCGATCCGGACGTCATCGACCACCGCGGCGGCGCCGGGGGCGACCACCACGGCATCGACGCCTGGCGGGCGAAGTGGGAGGCCATGCTGGACGGCGGGATCTTCGCCGGCTTCCGCGACATCGGCGTGCGGGTCGAGCAGAACGTCGCCGCCGGCGAGTTCTCGGTGAACCGCTACACGAGCACCGGAACGCAGATCTCGACCGGCCGCGGCTACGCCGTGACCAGCATGGACATGATCCGCGTCCGCGACGGCCGGGTGGTCGAGCACTGGGCCCTGATGGACGTCACCGACCGTGCGGCCCAGCTGGCGCCAGAGGGAACGTCATCGTGAACGCCGCCCCGCCCTCGGGCGCCGGGCCCGCCGCCAGCGTCCCGCCCATCCGCGTCACCAGCCCGTGCACCAGAGCCAGCCCGATCCCGGACCCCACCGGCCGCCGGTCCCGGTAGCGCGCGTTCAGCACCCCGCGCTCGAACGCCACCGGGTAGTCCTCCGGCGCCAGCCCCGGCCCGCCGTCACGGACCGACAGCTGTGCCGAGGATCCGTCGGTGGAAAGCGCGAACACCATGGGCGCACCCGAGGGCGTCACCCGCAGGGCGTTCTCCGCCAGCCCGTCCACCACCTGGCGCAGCCGCCGGGCGTCCGCCGTCACCAGGACCGCGACCGGAGGCGCCGAAACCGACAGCTGCACGTCCTCGCGGGCGCATCGCAACTGCCATACCTCCGCGCAGTCGCGGACCAGCGCACCCAGGTCCACCGAGGCCAGATCCAGCCGGAACTCGTCCGCGCCCAGCCGCGCGAGCTCCAGCAGGTCCGTCACCAGCCGTTCCAGGCGCGCGGCCTCGCGCTGGATCGTCTGACCCGCGCGCACTGCGTCGTCCCCCGAGGCGACGCCGTCCGCGATCGCCTCGGCGAAGCCGGTCACCGCCGTCAACGGCGTCCGCAGCTCGTGGGACACCGACAGCAGGAAGTCCCGCTGCCGCGTCTCGCTGACCGCCAGCGCGTCGGCCAGCGAGTTCAGCGAGCCCGCCACCTCCGCCACCTCGCGCGGCCCCTGGACCGGCACCCGGACGTCCCGCCGGCCCGCCCGCAGCGACCCCGCCACCGCGGCCGCGCGGCGCAGCGGACGGCCCAGCAGCCGGCCCGAGACGAAGCCCGCCAGCGCCGCCACCAGCAGCCCGATCCCCAACGCCAGCGCGATGCTGCGCACCAGCGCCCGTTGCGTCGCTTCGGCGTTGCGCGCCGGGAGGACCAGCGCGAACGCCGCCCCGCGCGTGCTGACCACCCGCGTCTCGACGAGGTACTGCGTGCCGCCGGCCGTGACGCGTCCCGAGTGGTTCGCCGCGAGGCCGAGCTTGCCCGCGGCCTGCACCGCCACCGCGTCCCCGAGCGCCTGCCCGCCCGCGCGCCGGACCACCACCGAGATGCCCTGCCCGCGCAGGACGTCGGCTACCTTGCCCACGCCCAGCCGGTTGCCGATGCCGGTTTCGTCGAGCTGCGTCGC
This sequence comes from Amycolatopsis sp. NPDC114478, assembly GCF_055633805.1. NCBI lineage: Bacteria > Bacillati > Actinomycetota > Actinomycetes > Pseudonocardiales > Pseudonocardiaceae > Amycolatopsis > Amycolatopsis sp. NPDC114478. Next base: position 269,875 of record NZ_JBVKDO010000007.1, read on the forward strand.
GACCACGTCGGCCTGCGCCGACAGCGACGACTGCAGCACGTTGTCCGCCGTGGTCCGGATCAGCCGGGCCGCGACCAGCCCGGCGACGATCACCGCCACGCCCGCCACCGCCAGGCACACGAGCGTGATCCGCCCGGCCAGTGTCCCCCTCATGCCGGGTCCGCCGCGTACCCGATGCCGCGGACCGTCCTGATCGGACTGGCCGCGCCGAGCTTCGCCCGCAGCTGCGCCACGTGGACGTCGACCGTGCGCGTGCCCGCCGCCGCGGCGTACCCCCAGACGGCGCTCAGCAGCTGGTCGCGCGAAAGCACCTGCCCCGGGTGCCGGAGCAGGTGCGTGAGGAGGTCGAATTCGGTCGACGTCAGGGAAACCTCGGTGTCGCCGGCCCAAGCGCGGCGGCTCGTGACGTCGACGCGCGTGCCGCCCACGGCGAACGTCTCCGCGACCGGTGTCGCCCCGGACGCGCGGCGCAGCACCGTCCGGACCCGGGCCGCCAGCTCGCGCGGGCTGAACGGCTTGGTCAGGTAGTCGTCCGCGCCGATCTCCAGGCCCAGCAAGCGATCCAGCTCGTCGTCGCGGGCGGTGACGAACAGCACCGGCGTCCAGTCGCCGGCGGCGCGCAGCGCCTTGCAGATCTCGATACCGTCCATTCCGGACAGTCCGATGTCGAGCACGACCGCCACCGGCTTGAGCCGCCGGACGGCGTCCAGCGCGCGGCCACCGTCGGCCTCGACGTGCACGCCGAAGCCGTCGCGCTTGAGGTACATCGCCGCCAGCTCGGCGATCGCGGCCTCGTCCTCGACCACGAGGACGAGGCCGCGTCCCGGTGACCCCATGCCTGCTCCCGTCGCCGCCGTCACCAACGGGGAGACGCTAGCCGGTCAGGGTGAGCCATCGCTGTTCATGTCGGATTCGATGCCGTTGAGCGTCGACTCGACCCCGCTCAGCTCGGACGACGCCGGGGAGGTGCCGGAGTCCGGCGAACCGACCAGGTTGTCACGGCAGGCCGAGCAGCCGAGCGCGATGAGCGCGGCGGCCCCGACCGCCGCCGCGACCCTCGCGCCCCTCACTTGGCCGGCTTGCAGTGCGCGGACGCGAAGGCGTCGAGCTTCTGCTTGGCCGTGTTCAGCTCGCCGATCCGGCCCTGCCGCTTGGTGGCGCGGTCGTCGAGCTTCTTGGCGCGGTCCTCGTGCCCCGCGGCGCGCTGGTCCTGCGCGCGCGCCTTGAGGTTGGCGACCGAGCCGGCCACCTCCGGGCCGCCGTTGATCCGCTTCTCCAGGTTGTCGGCCTTCTTCTGCAGCTTCGGCACCCAGTCCGAGCAGACCTGCTGCGACTCCTCGGGGCTGAGCGTGATCGGCGCGACCGGCGCCGGCGACGTGGTCTGGGCCGAGGCCAGCGGCGCCGCCACCAGCAGGCAGGCCGCGCTCCCGCAGCCCGCCAGCGCCAGCCGCGTCCAGGTGGTTCCTCGCATCGTGTCTCCCTCGTGTCCGTTGCTTACGAGGAGAACTCTCGCGGGGCGGTGTTCGGAGGGCGTCCGCCTGGTGTTCGGGCTTTGTAAGGGCCTGGCCGGTGCTCTCCGGCACCCCGAAGCTCGATTGTGACTACGGCCGGCAACACCGCGTCAAGGCGGGAAAGATGCCTTGACCCGGCGCTGCCGGCCGTGTTCGGGCTTCGGATCGGGGTGCGGGGGGTCTGGGTCTCGTTATCGCGTGCTCCGCTCGTACATCGCCAGGAACCGCGCCATCGCCGCGTTCACGGCGTCGCGGTCGCCGGTCGTCACGAGGTCGAGCAGCAGGCCGCGTGTCACGGCGAGGCCGAGCCGGGCGTGGGCGGGCCGGTCGGCTTCGGGGACGCCTCGCTCGGCCAGCAGCGCCTCGAGCGGGGCGAGCCAGTCGTCGATGACGCCGTCGAGGAACTCGGCGGTGCCCGGCGTGCCGCCGAGGGCCTGGCCGTAGAGCTGGAAGAAGAGCTTCTCGTTGGCGCGCAGGTCGTCGTCGGTGAGCCGGCGCCAGAAGTCCGCCGGGTCCAGGTCGGCGAGCGCCGCCCGCTGCCGGGCCTCGACCTCCCGCGCGACCGCCGTGAGCAGGCCTTCCTTCGACCCGAAGTGGTAGATCAGCATGCGGTGGCTGGTGCCGACGTCCGCGGCCAGCGCCCGCAGGCTCTTGCTCGCGCCGCCGTGGTGGGCGATGCGGTCGATCGCCGCGTCGAGGAGCTTCGCGCGCGGGCTTGCGTCGATCATGTACCAAATGGTACACGTACCAAATGGTACAGAGAATCTCGGTCCGCTCGGTGACGGCCGCGGACGCCGACACCGTGTACGCGCTGCTGCGGGACGGCGCGAGCTGGCCCCGCTGGTCGCCGCTGGGGTCGTTCGAACTGGTCCGCGAGGGGGCGGACGAACCGGAGGGCCTCGGCGCGATCCGGCTGTTCCGGACCGGCGGCATCCGCTCGTACGAGGAGATCGTCGCGCTCGAGCCCGGCCGCCGGTTCGGCTACGCGCTCGACCACGGCCTGCCGCTGCGGGACTACGTCGCCTACGTCGACCTCGCGCCGGTGGACGGCGGCACGGAGATCCACTGGCACTCGTCGTTCACGGCGAAGGTCCCCGGCACCGGCTGGTTCTACCGCCGGTTCCTCGCCCGCTTCATCGGGCGGGTCGTGGCGGGGCTGGTCGAGGCCGCGCCGGTGGCCCCATAAAGTAGGCGCATGTCAGCGCCACGACGGGGATCGACCGGCCGCACCCAGGAGGAACGCAGCGCGGCGATGCGCGTCCGGCTGCTCGACGCGACGATCGACTGCCTCGTCGAGTACGGCTACGCGGGCACGACGACGACCCGGGTGGCCGACCGCGCCGGCGTCACGCGCGGTGCGCAGGTGCACCACTTCCCGACGAAGGCCGACCTGGTGACCTCGGCGGTCCGGCACCTCGCGCAGAAGCGCACCGAGGTCGCGATGGCCGAGCTCGACCGGCTCCGCGCGTCCAGTGACCCCGTCGGCGACGCGTTGCAGCTGATGTGGGAGATGCACCAGGGGCCGGTGTTCTCGGCGACGGTCGAGCTGTGGGTCGCGTCCCGCACCGACCCCGAGCTGCGCGGGCAGATGGCGGCGGTCGAGCCGATCGCGACGTCCAGTCTGGTCGAGTTCGGCCGGGCGCTGCTGCCGGACCACGCGGAGCACCACGAGTTCCTGCACGCGGTGTACACGGCGATGGACGTCGTGCGCGGCATCCTGATCGCGAGCTGGGCGACGCGGGACCAGGAGGAGCTGGAGGCCCGCTGGGAGCGCGGCCGCCGCCACCTGCGGCTGCTGTTCACGACGCTGATGGCCACTGTCTGAACGGCGTGTTACTCTCCCGCGGAAAGTGAGGTGTGCCGTGGGGCCGGACCCGTACGACCGCAACTGCCCGACCCGCCAGTTGCTTGACCGCATCGGCGACCAGTGGACGGTGCTCATCGTCGGCGCGCTGAAGGACGGCCCGCTGCGGTTCACCGAGATCGGCCACCGGGTGGACGGGATCTCCCAGAAGGTCCTGACGCAGACGCTGCGAAGCCTGGTCCGCGACGGAATCCTGACCCGCACGGCGTACGCGGTGATCCCCCCGAAGGTGGAGTACGAGCTGACGGCCCTGGGCCGCAACTTGTCGGAGCCGCTGGACGTGCTGGACCGCTGGGCCCGCACGCACATGACGGCGGTGCAGGAAGCCCGCGACGCCTACGACGCGGAGCACACCCCCGCCTCGGCGTGAGTTCGGCGCCCACCGAAGCGTCCCGCTCCTAGATTCGGAGCCATGGACGAATTCCGCGCCCTCCACATCCCCGGTTCCCCGCTCCTGCTGCCGAACGCGTGGGAGTTCGGCGTCGGCGCTTTCCTTGCCGCCCAGGGCTTCCGGGCCCTCGGCACCACCAGCCTCGGCGTCTCCGCGGCCACCGGCGAACCCGACGGCGCCCCCTCGACGCGGGACGCCACCGTCGCCCTTACCCGTCGCCTCACCCGGCTGGACGTCCTCGTCAGCGTCGACATCGCCGACGGCTTCAGCGCCGATCCCGCCGCCGTCGCCGATCTCGCCGCGGAACTCGGCGACGCCGGTGCCGTCGGCGTCAACCTCGAAGACGGCCGCGCCGACGGCGGACTCGCCCCGATCGACCACCAGACCGCCCTGATCAAAGCCGTCGAAGACCGCGTCCCGGACCTCTTCCTCAACGCCCGCACCGACACCCACTGGGCCGGCGACCGCTCGATGGCGGAAGCCGAAAACCGAGCCAAGGCCTACGCGGACGCCGGCGCCGACGGCCTCTTCGTCCCCGGCCTCGCCGCACCCGCGGACGTCGAACGGATCGCCGGGATCGGCCTCCCGCTCAACCTCCTGTTCCTTCCCGGCAAAGTCACCCTCGCCGGGCTGGCGGAGCTGGGCGTCGCGCGCGTCAGCCTCGGCTCGCTCCCGTACCGCATGGCCCTCCAAGCGGCGGCCGAGACGGCGGCGGCGATCCGCGACGGCCGGGACTTGCCGCTGAGCCCGCCGAGCTACGCCGACGTCGTCGCTTTCCTGCCCTAATCGGGTTGCCCCGGTCTGCCAGCCTGAAGCCATGACCGACTTCGCCGTTCCGCCCGGATACCTGAACACGCCCAGCGTCGGCGTCCCGCCGGCCCCGGTGGCGGCGGCGGTCGCCGAGTCCGTCGAACGGTGGCGCACCGGCGCCACGCGGCCGGGGGAGTTCGACCCGTACGTCGACCGGTCGCGGGCCGGGTTCGCGCGGCTGCTCGGCCTCGAACCCGGGCGGGTCGCGATCGGCGCGTCGGCCTCGCAGCTGGTCGCCGACGTCGCCGCCGCGCTGCCCGCCGGCACCCGCGTGCTCGCCGCCGAAGGGGAGTTCACCAGCGTGACGTTCCCCTTCGCGGCCAACCCGGGCGTCACGGTGACCGAGGTGCCCCTCGAGGCAGTGCCGGAGCGGGTCGAGGGCCACGACGTCGTCGCGGTGAGCGTCGTGCAGTCCGCCGACGGCCGGCTCGCCGACCTGCCCGCGCTGCGGGCCGCGGCCGAGGCCGCCGGGGCGGCGGTGCTGCTCGACGCGACCCAGGCCGTGGGCTGGCTGCCCCTGGACGTCGCCTGGGCGGACTGGGTGGTCGCGGCGGGGTACAAGTGGCTGCTGTCCCCGCGCGGCTGCGCGTGGCTCTACGTGCGCCCGGACGCGCACGAGCGCACCCGGGCGGTCGCGGCGAACTGGTACGCGGGGGAGGACCCGTGGGCCACGGTCTATGGCCTCCCGCTGCGCCTGGCCGGCGACGCCCGCGCGTTCGACCTCTCGCCGGTCTGGCTCGCCCAGGTCGGCGCGGCCGCCGCGCTCGAGTACCTCGGCGGGCTCGACCTCACGCAGGTCGCGGCGCACAACACCGGCCTCGCCGACCTGCTGCTCGAGAAGCTCGGACTGCCGGCGCGCGGCACCGCGATCGTGTCGCTCGACGCCGACCCGGAGCGGGTCGCGGCGGCGGGGATCGTCTCGAGCGTCCGGGGCGGCCGGGTGCGCGTCGGCTTCCACCTCTACAACACCGCTGACGACGTCGAACGCGTCTTACGCGCATTCGAGTGAACGCCGCCGGCGCGGTGAACTACCGTATGGCCTCGTGGTTGGTGCGCATTTCACCCCAGGCCCGTCCGACACGGCTCCGCTGGGCGCGGTGCCCCCGCAGCCGCGGCCGCCCGCACCGGGCCCGCCGCCGAGGGACACCAAGGCCCTGGCGCTGCGCGGCGCCGGGCTGGTCGCGATCGCCGTCGTCGCCGGGCTGCTGTGGTACCTGATCCGGCACGACTCGACGCCCGACGGGCCGGTCGCGCAGCCGCCGGCCCAGAACACCGGGCAGTACCAGTTCACCCAGGTCGCCGGGCCGGCGAAGTCCACGGACTGCGCCGCGAAGTCCTACGGCAAGACGCACGACTTCTTCGTGGACAACGCCTGCCAGTCGCTGGTACGCGCGCTGTACACGACCGAGACGGGCGGGGCGAAGGCGCTGGTGTCGGTGGTGCTGGTCGGGATGCCGGACTCGACGAAGGCGAAGGCGCTCAAGACGCTCACCGAGCAGGACGGCACGGGCAACGTCACGGACCTGGTGAAGGACAAGACGTTCGCCGGCACCGGCACCCCGAGCGTGAGCGGCACGGACGCGGCGTACGCGTCGAAGGTGGACGGCACGAACACGACGATCGTGCTGGCCGACTTCTACGGCAAGCACTCGGACAAGACGCTGCTCGACAACATCGCGAAAGACGCGCTGCGGCTGTCCGCCGACTTTCCCGGCTGAGCCGGTCGTGCGCGGGCGCGCCGCGCACGACCGGGAGGGCTCAGCTCGCCTGGCCGGGCAGGGCGATCGCCGTCGGCTTCTCGCCCGCTTCCGAACGCCACGGCGTCCCGCGCCGCGAAGCCGCCACCAGCGCGTGCAGCGCCGTCGTGCGCAGGCCCGCGTCGTCGGTGTGGTTCACCACCGCCAGCCACGCGTTCGCGCAGTCGGCCTCGGCCGCCGCGACCACCAGTGACGCCGACTTCGCGTCCGTCACCGGCTTCTTCGGCACGTACGCCGCTTCCGGCGCCACCGGGGTCGCCCCGGACGCCGACAGCATCGTCTGCAGCAGGTCGCGGCGCACCGCGTGCTCGTCGGCGCCGGCCTTCTCGGCGTCGCCGAAGTCGCCCGGCAGGAACGCGCTGACCAGGCCGTACACCCAGACGGCGGCGTGCTCGGCGGCGAGCGCGGTCTGCAGCGGGTCCACCGCCTCCGCCGGGACGGCCCCGGCGGCCGGCGCGGGCGCCGGGGCGTCCTCGCCGGGGCCCAGCGCGGGGGCCGTGCGCTGGAGCGCCGCGCAGCCCGCCGCCACCGCCGCGACCAGGCCGGCCCGGTAGCGCGGCAGGCCGCCGACGAGGTCCTCGGCCTGCTTGCGCGCGGTCGCCAGCCGCTCCTTCAGGTCGCTCAGCGCGGCCGGCGCCGGCGGCGTCGCGGACGTCGACGGCTTCGGCCGGTTCAGCCGGTCCACTTCGGACTTCAGCGCGGCCGCGTGGGCCGCGCGCGCGTCGGCGAGCTGGCCGGCGGCGTCGGCGTTCCCGCCCTTGGCCAGCGCCCGCGCGGCGGCGGCGTCCGCCTCGGCGGCGGCCAGCAGGGGCTGCAGGGGGTCGGGGCTCTCGTCGTAGCCGGGCCCGCACGCGGCCAGGGGGACGGCCAGCGCGGCCAGCGCCCCCGCGCGGAGGGCGGCACGACGGGTCAGGTCGGTCGGTCTTCCGGTCACGTCGGCCCATCCTGCCAGGCCCCGGGGCGGCCCCGCCGCTCGCGCGGGGTGACCGGGGGACCGGATAAGCTGGTCCACCACCGACCCGCGCAACCGAGGAGAGCCCCACGTGCCAGGAGAACTCGCCAGCCGGCTTCAGCCGATAGTGGCCGAAGCCGTCACCGCCGCGGGTTTCGACCTCGACTCGTTCGAGGTGCAGCAGGCCGGCCGGCGGCAGCTGGTCAAGGTCGTCGTCGACGCCGACGACGGTGTCGGGCTGGACGAAGTCGCCGAGGTCAGCCGCAAGGTCTCGGCGGCGCTCGACGAGAACGAGCACGTCCTCGCGAGCGCCTACACGCTCGAGGTCACCTCGCCGGGCCTCGACCGCCCGCTCACCCAGCCGCGGCACTGGCGGCGCGCGCGGTTCCGCCTGGTGAAGATCACCCCGGCCGAGGGCACGGCCTTCATCGGCCGGGTCGGTCACGCGGGCGAAGACGCCGCCCGCGTCCTCGAAGGCGGCAAGCTCCGCGACGTCCGCTACGCCGACGTGGCGAAGGCGGTCGTGGAGATCGAGTTCAAGCAGCCGCCCGCCGAGGACCTGAAACTGCTCGAAGACGACGCGTCCGGCATGATCGCCGCCGAGACGGAGAAGGGGTCGAAGTGAACGTCGACATCGCCGCGCTGCGGGCGATCGAACGGGACAAGGACATCCCCTTCGAAACGGTGATCGAAGCCATCGAGACGGCTTTGCTCACCGCGTACAAGCACACCGAGGGCCACCAGCCGCACGCCCGCATCGACATCGACCGCAAGACGGGCCTGGTGCGCGTGCTCGCGCACACGCTGACCCACGACGGCCAGGTCGACGAGGAGTGGGACGACACCCCCGAGGGCTTCGGCCGGATCGCCGCCACCACCGCGCGCCAGGTCATCCTGCAGCGGCTGCGCGACGCCGAGCACGAGAAGACCTTCGGCGAGTTCTCCACCAAGGAGGGCGAGATCGTCGCCGGGGTGATCCAGCGCGACGCCCGCGCCAACGCCCGCGGCATGGTCGTGGTCCAGGTGGGGGACACCGAGGGCGTCCTGCCGTCCGCCGAGCAGGTGGCGGGGGAGTCCTACGAGCACGGCAGCCGGATCAAGGCGTACGTGGTCACCGTCTCGCGCGGCAACCGCGGCCCGCAGATCACGCTCTCGCGCTCGCACCCGAACCTGGTCCGCAAGCTCTTCGCGCTCGAGGTGCCGGAGATCGCCGACGGGACCGTCGAGATCGCCGCCATCGCGCGCGAGCCCGGGCACCGCACGAAGATCGCGGTCAAGTCCACCGTGCCGGGCGTCAACGCCAAGGGCGCGTGCATCGGCCCGGTCGGCGCGCGCGTGCGGAACGTGATGAGCGAGCTGGCCGGCGAGAAGATCGACATCATCGACTACTCCGAGGATCCGGCCCGGTTCGTCGGGAATGCCCTGTCGCCGGCGAAGGTTGTTTCGGTACGAGTCGTGGACGAGCGGGCGAAGACCGCCCGCGTCGTGGTGCCGGACTTCCAGCTCTCGCTGGCGATCGGCAAGGAGGGCCAGAACGCCCGCCTCGCCGCCCGCCTGACCGGCTGGCGGATCGACATCCGCAGCGACGCCGCGCCCGCGGACGACGAGGGTGATCAAGACCACGCCAGTCCGTCGCGGCCCGCCGCGACAACCGGTTCGGCTGAGTGAAGGTCGAAGCGCTAGACTCAGGAGTGGTTCAACGCCCGCGGCGGGTAGCCGAGCACCAGCCCCACCGGAATTCCCCGGTGCGGACTTGTGTCGGCTGCAAGCGGCGGGCATTGATCGGTGAGCTGCTGCGCGTGGTCGCGGTGGCCGGGCGGGTGGTCGTCGACGAACGTCGGCGGCTGCCGGGCCGGGGGGCTTGGCTGCACCCCGACCCGGACTGCCTGGCCAAGGCCGAGCGGCGGCGGGCCTTCCCGAGAGCCTTGCGGGCTCCCGGGGCGCTCGACGCCCGCGAGGTCCGCGAGCACGTCGGGCGCACCACCCCGCACCACGAACCCGGGACGTCCCCGGGGTCGCGAGGAATCAAGGAAGCAGGTCGACCCGTCATGAGTCAGCCGTGAAGCTGAAGCCATGAGCGTCAGACAATAAGGACGAGGTCAGCGGATCCCCGCCTGGCCTCCCCTAGATGAGGAGAGTTGTGCCAGGCAAGGCCCGCGTACACGAGCTCGCGAAAGAGCTCGGCATCACCAGCAAGGACGTTCTCGCGAAGTTGAAGGAACAGGGCGAGTTCGTCAAGTCCGCGTCGTCCACGGTCGAGGCGCCCGTCGCCCGCCGTCTCCGCGACGCGTATGCGCCGAAGGGCGCGAAGAAGCCCACCCCCGGTCCGTCGGCGCGCCCCGGCCCGCCGGCCGCGAAGCCCGGCGCGCCCGCCGCCCCGAAGCCCCCCGCACCTGCCCAGCAGGCGCCGGCGGCCCAGGCGGCTCCCGCACCGGCCGCTGCGGCTCAGGCCGCACCCCAGCAGCAGGCGCCCGCGGCGTCGAAGCCGGCCACCCCGGGGCAGCGCCCCGGCCCCCGGCCCGGCCCGCGCCAGCAGCCCGCCGCACCGGCACCCCAGGAGCAGGTCCCGGCGGCCAAAGCCGAGGCTCCGGCGGCGCCCAAGCAGGACACCCCGGCCGCGCCCGCGCAGGGCACCGGCTCGGTCGTCCCGCCGAAGCCGCAGGGCCCCAAGCCCGGCGGTCCCAAGCCCGGTCCGCGCACCCCGCGGGTCGGCAACAACCCGTTCGGCGTCGGTTCCGGCGCCCCGCCGCGCCCGCAGGCCCCGCGCCCCGGTGGCGGTCAGGGCGGCGACAACCGCCCGCCGCGTCCCGGTGGCGGTCAAGGCGGCGGTGACCGTCCGGCCCCGCGGCCCGGCGGCGGCGCCGGTGGCAACCGGCCGAGCCCGGGCAACATGCCCCCGCGGCCGAACCCCGGCATGATGCCGGGCCGCACGCAGCGTCCCGCCGGTCCCGGTGGCGGCGCCCGCGGTGGTCCCGGTGGCGGTGCCCGTGGCGGTCCCGGTGGCGGCGCTCGTGGCGGCCCCGGTGGCGGTGGCGGCGGTTTCCGTGGCGGTCCCGGTGGCGGTGGCGGCGGCGGTGGCTTCCGCGGCGGCCCCGGTGGCGGCGGCGGCGGTGGCGGCGGTTTCCGTCCCGGTGGCGGCACAGGTGCCCCGGCCGGTGGCGGCGGTTTCCGCGGCGGTGGCGGTGGCCGTGGCGGCCCCGGTGGCCGTGGCGGCACGGCGGGTGCCTTCGGGCGTCCGGGTGGTCCCTCGCGCAAGGGTCGCAAGTCGAAGCGGCAGAAGCGCCAGGAGTACATGGACAACATGCAGGCGCCCAGCGTCGGCGGCGTCCGCCTGCCCAAGGGGCAGGGCGAGACGATCCGGCTGCCGCGGGGTGCTTCGCTGACCGACTTCGCCGAGAAGATCGACGCCAACCCGGCTTCGCTGGTGCAGGTGCTCTTCCACCTCGGCGAGATGGTCACCGCGACGCAGTCCGTGTCGGACGACATCCTCGAGCTGCTCGGCGGCGAAATGAACTACACGGTTCAGGTCGTCAGCCCCGAGGAAGAAGACCGCGAGCTGCTGGAGACCTTCGACATCACCTACGGCGACGACGCGGGTGGCGAAGAGGATCTGCAGGTCCGGCCGCCGGTCGTGACCATCATGGGTCACGTCGACCACGGTAAGACCCGCCTGCTCGACACGATCCGGAAGACGAAGGTCCGCGAGAGCGAGGCCGGCGGCATCACGCAGCACATCGGTGCGTACCAGATCGAGACCGAGCTCGAGGGCAACCCGCGTCTGATCACCTTCATCGACACCCCGGGTCACGAGGCGTTCACCGCCATGCGTGCCCGTGGTGCGAACTCGACCGACATCGCGGTGATCGTGGTGGCGGCCGACGACGGTGTGATGCCGCAGACGGTCGAGGCGATCAACCACGCGCAGGCCGCCAAGGCCCCGATCGTGGTCGCGATCAACAAGATCGACAAGGAAGGCGCGAACCCGGACAAGATCCGGCAGCAGCTGACCGAGTACGGCCTGGTCGCCGAGGAGTACGGCGGCGACACGATGTTCGTCGAGATCTCCGCGCGGCAGAACATCAACATCGACGGCCTGCTCGAGGCGATCCTGCTGACCGCCGACGCCGCTCTGGACCTCCGGGCCAACCCGGACATGGAGGCCCAGGGTGTCGCGATCGAGGCGCACCTCGACCGCGGCCGCGGCCCGGTGGCCACCGTCCTGGTCCAGCGCGGCACGCTGCGCGTCGGTGACTCGGTCGTGGCGGGTGACGCCTACGGCCGCGTCCGCCGGATGGTCGACGAGCACAACGTCGACGTCACCGAGGCGCTCCCGTCGCGTCCCGTCCAGGTCATCGGGTTCACCTCGGTGCCGGGTGCGGGCGACACCTTCCTGGTGGTCGACGAGGACCGCGTCGCCCGGCAGATCGCCGAGCGCCGCGCCGCTCGTACGCGCAACGCGCTCAACGCGTCGCGCCGCAAGCGGGTCAGCCTCGAGGACCTCGACTCCGCCTTGAAGGAGACGAACAGCCTCAACCTGATCATCAAGGGTGACAACTCGGGTACGGTCGAGGCCCTCGAAGCCTCGCTGCTCCAGCTGGACGTCGGCGACGAGGTCGAGCTGAACGTGGTCCACCGCGGTGTCGGTGGCGTGACCGAGTCGGACATCGACCTGGCGACCGCGTCCGACGCGATCGTCCTCGGGTTCAACGTCCGCGCCCAGGGCAAGGCGACCGAGCGGGCCACCCGCGAGGGCGTCGACGTCCGGTACTACACGGTCATCTACCAGGCGATCGACGAGATCGAGCAGGCCCTCAAGGGCATGCTCAAGCCGGAGTACGAAGAGGTCGAGCTGGGCCGCGCGGAGGTCCGCGAGGTCTTCAAGTCCTCCAAGATCGGCACGATCGCGGGTTGCCTGGTCATGTCCGGCGAGATCCGGCGCAACGCCCGGGCCCGTCTCCTGCGCGACGGCACCGTCGTGGCGGAGAACCTGCCGATCAGCTCGCTGCGGCGGTTCAAGGACGACGTGGTCGAGGTCCGCGAGGGCTACGAGTGCGGTCTGACGCTCGGTTCCTACGGCGACATCAAGGTCGACGACCTGATCGAGACGTACGAGCAGCGCGAGAAGCCCCGCGCGTAGAGGCTCGTTGGGGAGGGGTGTGCTCGCGGAAATCGCTCGCCCCTCCCCGCCTCTACGGTGTCCCTTGGGGGTCGAACCCCCAAACCCCCGCCAGGGGGCAAGCCCCCTGGACCCCCGGGCGGTCCCTACTACACCAAACTCACTTGCCTATGTACGTCGGAGCTCTCGAGCTCGACATCCTGCTCGGCGACGTCCATTCGCTGAAGCAGAAGCGGTCCGTGGTCCGTCCGGTGCTGGCCGAGGTGCGCAAGCGCTTCGCCGTGTCGGTGGCCGAAGCCGGGCACACCGACCTGCACCGCCGGACCCTCATCGGGGTGGCCGTGGTCGCCGAAGGTGGCGAGCACGTCCGGGACGTGCTCGACTCGTGTGAGCGGTACGTGGCGAGCCGGCCGGAGTTCGAACTGCTCTCCGCCCGCCGCCGGCTGCTCGGTCCAGACGATTGAACCCTTTTCTAGGAGAACGACATGGCTGATCCGGCTCGGGCTCGCAAGCTCGCGAAGCGGATCTCGCAGATCGTGGCGTCCGCGATCGAGCACGAGGTCAAGGACCCCCGGCTGGACTACGTGACCATCACGGACACGAAGGTCACCGGCGACCTGCACGACGCCACGGTGTACTACACGGTGCTGGCCGAGAAGCTGGACTCCGTCCCGGACTTCGCCGGTGCGGCGGCCGCGCTCGAATCGGCGCGCGGCGTGCTGCGCACGAAGGTCGGCCAGGGCACCGGGGTCCGCTACACGCCGACGCTGACGTTCGTCGCGGACACCATCCCCGAGGAGTCGAAGCGGATCGAGGACCTCCTCGCGAAGGCCCGCGAGGCCGACGCGGAGGTCGCGCGCCGCGCGACCGGCGCCCAGCACGCGGGCGACGTCGACCCGTACAAGGCACCGCGCGAAGACACCGAAGACGACGACGAGCTCGCGGAGGAGGAGAGCCGGGGCTGACCCGTGCTCTCCCGCCGCGGCCTGCTCGCCGGCAGCGCGTTGACGCTGCTGGCGGGCTGCTCGTCGCCCGAGCCGGCGCCAGGTCCATCCCCGGTGCCGGCCCCGGCCCGTCCGTCGGCACCGCGTGACCCGGTGACGGTGCAGCGCGTGCGCTCCACCGCCCGCGACACGGACGTCGACCTGGTCCTGATCACGCCCGAAGGCGTCCCGTCCTCGGGCCTGCCGGTGTGCCTGGCGTTGCACGGCCGCGGCGCGCGAGCGCGGACGTTCGTCGACTTGGGCGTCCCCGAAGCGTTGACGCAGGTAGTTCGCGCGGGCACCCCACCGTTCGCGGTGGCCGCCCTCGACGGCGACCACTACTGGGTCGACGTGGGCGGGAAAGACGACCCGCAGCGCATGCTGACCGACGAAGTCCCGGCCTGGCTGACGGCCCACGATCTCCGTTCGGCATCGGCGGTGTTCGGCATTTCCATGGGCGGCTTCGGAGCGTTGCGCTTCGCCCGCGCGCACCCGGACGTGAAGGCGGTCGCGACGGCGAGCGCGGCCCTGTTCGCCGGTTGGCCGGACGCGCGGTCCCGCAAGGTGTTCGCGGACGAAGCCAACTGGCGAGCGGAAGAACCGTTGCTGCACACGGAAGAACTGCGCCCGGCCGCGCTGGGCGTGTGGTGCGGCGAGTCGGACCCGTTCCTGAGCGCGAATCGCCGCCTGGCAACGGCGGTTTCGCCCGCGGTGGCAAAGTTTTCTCCGGGCGGCCACAAGGACGACTACTGGCGCGGGATCCTGCCGGACGTCCTGAAGTTCGTGGGGCAACGCTTGTCCTGACCGGCTAAACCGCCGGGTGCCGCCAAGCGTGGTACGCCGGAATGCCGGCAACGAAAGGACTGTGCCCCATGAAGAGGATCCTGCACGTCTGGCTCTGTCTCGCGGCGGCTCTGGGCGGGATGCTGCTGTCGGGTTCCACCGCGTCCGCGGCCCCGGGCGACTGCGCGACCGCGGGCTGGGTGCTGCGGTCGGCCGACATCGTCAACCACACCAACGGCGCCGCGATCGGCAAGGTCTACACCTACGTCAACGCGTGCAACCAGTACTGGGCGCAGATCAAGCTCGACAAGGCACTCGGCGCGGGCCAGTGGGCCAACGCCTTCATCGACGTCTACCTGGACGGCAGCCGGGCCGGCCGCCTGACCTGCGCGCGCGCCGACGGCGGGAACGCCGAAGTCTCCCAGGGGCAGACCAGTTGCTACACCGGGTACTTCGGTTCGACGGACACCGGGATCACCTACCAGTCACACGGTTACGTCTACAACTACCCGTCCAGCATGTTCGCGTCCGGGATCACCCAGAACTGCAGCCGCTGGGAATGCATCTGACCGCTGCACTCGCCGCGTCGCGGTGACCACGAGGGCTGAGGCGCTGCCGCGTGCTTCAGCCCTCCGTGGCGCGCGCGAAGAGAATCGCTTGTGACACTTCGTTTTCCGGGTTGAGCGCCCAGTCGGCCTCGATCGTGAACCCGGCCTCCCGCACCCTCCGCGCCAGCCACCACGGTTGCCGCAGGTGGACGTGGACCCGCATCGGGTGGCCGCCGTAGCCCTGGGTCTTCAACCGCGTCCCCACTCCCACGTGGTGACCGATGACCAGCAGGCCGCCGGGTCGCAGCACGCGCCGGAAATGCCCCAGGGCGACCGGGACCGCCTCATCCGGGACGTGGATCAGCGACCAGAACGCCAGCACCCCCGCCATCGACGCGTCGGGCAGCGCCAGGTCCGTCATCGAGCCGACGTCGAACCGCAGTTCCGGGTGCGCCTGCCGGGCCAGGTCGATCATCGCCGGCGAAAGGTCGATGCCGGACGCCTCGACGCCCAGCGACGCCAGGTGGGCCGTGAAGTGGCCCGGGCCGCAGCCGACGTCCACCGCCGGGCCGTCGACCTCGGACGCGAACAGCGCCAGCGCCGCCCGCATGTACGGCTGCTTCTCCAGCGCGTCGGCGACGAACTCGGCGTAGCTCGACGCCACCGTGTCGTACGAGGTGCGGGTGTCCGCGAGCCAGGTCATCGCGCGCGCAGCCCGTCGAGGACCATGCCGAGCGCGCGGCGCCAGTCCGGGGTCGCCGTCGCCGCGGCGAACACGATCGCCAGGTCTTCCGCGCGGAAGTCCGTCCGCAACGCGCCCGCGTCCTGGGCTCGCGAGATGATCCGGTTCATCCGGGACCCGTTGGCCTGCTTGGCTTTCTCCAGGCCCGACGCGGGGTCGAACGCCCGCGAGCACACTTCGGTGAAGCCGCGGTCGGAGACCTGCATCAGCACCGACCGTTCGAGGAAGAGCACGAAACCGTCCCAGGGGTCGTCGCACGCGAGGGCTTCTTCGGTGACAGCCCGCGCTTCTTCCAGCGTCGGCAGGAACGCGGCCTCGACCAGGTCGGCCCGGGTCGGGAACCGGTTGTACAGCGTGCCGATCGCGACTTCGGCGCGGCGCGCGATCTCGTCGAGCGGGGCGTCGACCCCCTTGGCGCCGAACACCTCGCGCGCGGCCGCCACCAGCGCCTCCCGGTTGCGCCGGGCGTCCGCGCGCAGGGGGCGTTGCTCGACGGTCACGCTCCGGAGTATAGCCGCGAAGGTTGCCTCCTGATCGGAACCTCACAGTGCCCACGGCCCGCGCCCGCCGGGAGCACAATGGGGGACAGCGGGGGCAATCCCCCGCGTCGAGGCGGCCACCGAGGGAGGTCGGCACCGTGCACTCCGATCTCTCCCCGGCCGGGCGCACCGGAGTCCTCCTGGTCGGCACCCGCGGGCAGCGGGGCCCCGGGGAGGTGCTGATCAGGATCAGGGGCGGCCTGGAAACCTTCCTTGCCTGGTCCGACACGGAGCTGCCGAAGGGCACGACCGTCCTGGTCGTGGAAACCCGGGGCCGGCGCACGGTCGACGTCGTGGCGTGGGACGCCTCGGAACCCACTCTCTAGTGTGCGAAGAAGGACAGCCATGTTCGGGTATCGCGTTCCCGCGCCCAACGAGGCGATGCTGATCTCCGGGGGCAAGCACAGTCAGGGCGCCTCGCCGTTCCGGGTCGTCACCGGCCACGGCGCGTTCGTCATGCCGATTTTCCGGAAAGTCCGGTTCCTTACGCTTTCCATGAACGAAGCCGAAGTGACCGAAGTGTGCGTCACGAAACAGGCCATCGCCCTGACCGTGCGAGCGGTGATCGCGTTCAAGGTCGGCAACGACACCGAGAGCATCGTCAACGCCGGCCAGCGCTTCCTCTCCGACCAGGACCAGATGTCCGTGCTGACCGGCCGCATCTTCGCCGGCCACCTGCGCTCGATCATCGGGTCGATGACGGTCGAGGAGATCATCACCGAGCGGCAGAAGCTCGCCACCGAGGTGCTGGACGGCTCGGCGGTGGAGATGGCGAAGATCGGGCTCACCGTCGACGCGCTGCAGATCCAGTCCATCGACGACATGAAGCTCGGCTACATCGCCGCGATGGCCGCGCCGCACAACGCCGCCATCCAGCGGGACGCGCAAATCGCCCAGGCGGTGGCGAACCAGGCGGCGGCCGAAGCCGAGCAGAAGTCCCAGCGGACGCAGGCGGAGTACGCCCGGCAGACGTCGATCGTGCAGGCGCAGTACCGCGCCGAGGTCGAGGCGGCCCAGGCCGAGGCGGCGCAGGCCGGCCCGCTCGCGCAGGCGAAGGCCCAGCAGGAGGTCATCGACGCGCGCACCGAGCTGGCGCAGCGCGAGGCCGAGCTGCGCCAGCAGCAGCTGGTCGCCGAGGTGATCAAGCCGGCCGACGCGGAGGCCGAGCGGATCCGCATCCTGGCGCTGGCGGACGCGGAGAAGATGCGCGTGCAGGCCGAGGCGGCCGCGTCGAACAACCGGGTCGCGCTCGACCGGATGCTCATCGACCAGCTGCCGCAGATCGTGAAGGAGGCGGGCCGCGGCCTGTCCGGCGCGAACGTCAACATCCTCAACGGCGCCGACGGCCTCGGCGAGATGGCTGCCGGGCTCGTCGGCCAGGGACTGTCCATCTTGGACTCGGTGAAGCGCGGCCTGAGCGCGCCGCCGCCGGCTCCCGGCGCGCCCGAGGACAACGGGCAGGCGCCGGTGAAGGGCGAGCTCACCCAGTAGCGCCTTGTCGACTCAGGAGGCGGGTTTCACCGCGACGACCAGGTCACGCAGGATGGCCTGGTCGACCCGGTGGGCGAACTCGTCCCACGGCCCGCCTTCGCGGACGTCGAGCCCGGCCTTGCGCAGCACCGCGACGAGCTCCTCGCGGGGCAGCACGGTGGTGTTCCACGAGATGCCGAGCGCCCCGCCGGGCCGCAGCACGCGCGTCCACACCGGGACGGCCGCCGCGAGCAGGTCGCGCGGGCTGCGCTGCAGACCGGCCTCGCGGTGGCTGCCGTGCTGGACGCCGTACGGCGCGTCGGTGACGATCACGTCGCACGAGTTCGCCCGCAGCACCTCGTCGGTGGTCAGCGTGTCGGCCTGGAAGTAGGTGAGCTTGCGGGTGTCGCCCGCTTTGTACGCTTCCTTGTCCAGCGCGTACTCGATGTCGAGGCGGCGCCCGAGGCGGACCTTGTTGCGCCGCAGCTGACCCGAGTCGGCGGTGTGCTTGACGCGCTTGTTCCGCAGCCACGTCTTGATGAACGCCTCGTAGGCCTCGAAGTCCTTGGCGTCGACGTCCAGGCCGGTGGCGTGCAGGCCGTACATCATCGCCTGGTTCAGCGTGGTTCCGCGGCCGCACAGCGGGTCGAGCAGGTACTTCGGCCGGTCGGAGAACGGGTCGGCGGTCGCCAGCAGCGTGACGTTCAGCAGCAGCTTCGTGAACGACTCGTTCGTCTTGCCCGGGTACTTCTGGATGGTCAGCAGGTCCGAGTCGGCCTTCGCCAGCGGCGTCACCGTGACCGGGCGCAGGACGCCGTCACCCAGCTCGAACAGCGCGTACAGCGACGAAAGGTTCGACAGCAGGCCGAGGTCGCGGCCGCCGAGCGGCACCGAGCTGGTGAAGCGCACGTACCCGACGCCGCCGAGCTCGATCTCCTCGATCCCGGACAGCTCGGCCGGCAGCGCCGCGCCGAACACCGCCAGCTCGGCGCGCAGCAGCGCGGGGGAGGAGGCGGCGTAGACCCGGTTGGCTGACGGGTGGACCAGGATCACGTACTCAGGCATCCCGCAGAGCGTAGCGTGACGCACCGTGACCCCTACTTTGGCGCAGGACATCCGGGACGCGGCCGCGTTGCTCGCGTCGGCGACCGACGTGACGGTGCTCGGCCACGTCCGCCCGGACGCGGACGCCCTCGGCAGCGCGCTCGCCCTCGGCCGGGCGTTGCACCAGCGCGGTGCCCGCGTCCGCGTGTCGTTCGGCGAGCCCGACGAGGCCCCGGAGACGCTGCGGTGGCTGGACGAGGACGGCCTGCTCACCCACCCGGACGACCTGCCGGACAGCGAAGCGCTCCTGGTCTGCGTCGACACGCCGGTGCCGAAGCGGCTGGGCCGGCTCGCCGGGCGCGTCGAACTCGCCGGCTCGGTGCTGGTGATCGACCACCACGCGACCAACACGTTCTACGGCGGCTGCAACGTCGTCGACGAGACGGCCGAGGCCAGCGCGATCCTCGTCTTCCGGATCCTGGACGCGATGGGCGTCGAGCTCGACGAGCCGATCGCGCGCGGGATCTACGCCGGGATCGTCACCGACACGAGCGGGTTCCGCCGGGCGAGCCCGGAGACGCACCGGATGGCCGCGCGGCTGCTGGAGGCGGGCGTCGACCCGGAGAAGGTGGTGCGGCGGATCGTCGACGAGCGGCCGTTCAGCTGGCTTCCGATGCTGTCGTCGGTGCTGAGCGAGGCTGCTCTGGAGCCGGAAGCCGCGCAAGGGCGGGGTTTCGTGCACGCGGTGGTGGGGGTCGACGAGGCACGGACGGTCCGCGGCGAAGAGGTCGAGTCGGTGATCGACGTGGTCCGCTCGGTGCGCGAGGCGGCCGTCGCGGCGGTGCTCAAGCAGGACGTGACGAACCCGGCGCAGTGGCAGATTTCGTTGCGCTCGATCGGAATCGACGTGTCGGCGGTGGCAGCGGAGTTCGGCGGCGGCGGGCACCGGCAGGCCGCGGGCTGCACGATCGCGGGAACCGCCCCGGACGTCCTCGCCGGGTTGCGGGAGGCGCTGGAGCGGGCGCCGCTGCTGTAGCCGCTCGCCTCGCAGGCTTTGCCTAACTGTCCCGGTTTGCTGTGCCCGCCCCGCTTGGCCTCGCCTCGCCTGCCCGCCGCCCGCTCCGCTGGGCCGCCCCGCCTAGCCCTCTGGCCCCGCTCCGCCTGGCCTGGCCTGGCCTGGCCTGGCCCAGCTTGGCCTGCCCTGGCTTGGCCCGGCCCCGCCCCGCCTCGCCCTGCCCCGCTTCGCCTGGGGCCCGGGCCGCCTGGGCCCGGCCGCCCTGTCTGCCTGCCGTGCCCCGCTCCGCCCGGCCTGCCCAGCCCAGCCCGCCAGCTCGCGGCTCACCCCCGCCGCAGTCGGACGGCGAGCCGGGAAAGTTCCCGCGTTCCCGCCGGTCAGAACTGTCGGTGGGGGCGGTTAGAGTCCGGTTCGTGGTGAACGTGGAGGAGACGGAGCGGATCCCGGCGAAGCGCGTGCTCGGCCTGGCCGTGCCCGCGCTGGGGGTGCTGGCCGCCGAGCCGTTGTACGTGCTGGTCGACACCGCGGTGGTCGGCCACCTGGGCGCGCTGCCGCTGGCCGGGCTCGCGCTCGGCGGCGTCGTGCTGGCCCAGGTGTCGAGCCAGCTGACGTTCCTGTCGTACGGCACGACGTCCCGCACCGCCCGGCTGCACGGCGCGGGCCGCCGGGCCGACGCGGTCCGCGAAG
Organism: Amycolatopsis sp. NPDC114478; assembly: GCF_055633805.1. Lineage (NCBI taxonomy): Bacteria > Bacillati > Actinomycetota > Actinomycetes > Pseudonocardiales > Pseudonocardiaceae > Amycolatopsis > Amycolatopsis sp. NPDC114478. The sequence continues at coordinate 290,087 of NZ_JBVKDO010000007.1, forward strand.
GCGTCCAGGCGACGTGGCTGGCGGTGCTGGTCGGGCTCTTCGTGCTGGTGGCGGGGCAGCTGCTCGCGTGGCCGATCGCGCGAGCGCTGTCGGGCAGCGACGAGGTCGCCGCCGCGGCCGTCTCGTGGGTGCGGATCGCGTGGTTCGGGGCGCCGCTGATCCTGGTCACGATGGCGGGCAACGGCTGGATGCGCGGGGTGCAGGACGCCGCGAAGCCGTTGCGGTACGTGCTGGCGGGCAACGGGATTTCGGCGGTGCTGTGCCCGGTGCTCGTCTACGGCGCGGACCTCGGCCTGGAGGGCTCGGCGATCGCGAACGTCGTGGCGCAGGTGATCTCGGCGTCGCTGTTCGTCGTGGCGCTGGTGCGCGAGAAGGTGGGGCTGCGCCCGGACTTCAAGGTGATGCGCGCCCAGCTGGGCCTGGGCCGCGACCTGGTGTTGCGCAGCTTGGCGTTCCAGGCGTGCTTCATTTCGGCGGCGGCGGTGGCGGCCCGCACCTCGACGGAAGCGGTGGGCGCGCACCAGGTGGTGCTGCAGTTGTGGACGTTCTTGGCGCTGGTGCTGGACTCGGTGGCGATCGCGGCGCAGTCCCTGGTGGGGGCGGCCCTGGGCGCGAACTCGGCGAGGCAGGCGCGCGGGGTGGCGACGCAGATCACCGGGTACGGGCTGCTGCTGGGGTGTTTCCTGTGCGTGCTGTTCGCGGCGTTGTCGTGGGTGCTGCCGCACGCGTTCACGTCCGACCCGGGGGTGCTGGCCGAGATCCCGCACGCGTGGTGGTTCTTCGTGGCGCTGCAGCCGATCGCGGGGGTGGTGTTCGCGTTGGACGGAGTGCTGCTGGGAGCGGGCGACGCGGCATTCTTGCGCAACGCGACATTGGGCAGCGCGGCGCTCGGCTTCCTCCCGCTGATCTGGGCCTCGTTGGGCTTCGGCTGGGGGTTGACGGGGATTTGGACCGGCCTGTCGCTGTTCATGGTGCTCCGGCTGGTGTTCGTGCTGGTCCGCTGGAGGTCGGGCAACTGGGCGGTGACGGGCGCGATCCGCCCGGCGTGACAGCGGGGCCGGGGCAGGGCCTGGGGCGGGGCGGATTGGGGCGGTTGCCGGCGTGACACCGCCGGTCTAACCGGTCGCAGCGCCGGCCGGTTCAGCGGCCGCCGCGGCCGGTAACCGGCGCGATCCGGCTCGCCGAACCCCTCGGCTCGGCGCGCCCGGCGCGCCCGGCGGGCCCGGCAGCCGCCGGCCCGGCAGCCGCCGTACCTACCCGCGCGCCGAGAACCCGCCCAAGCCCGCGCGCTGCGGGCGTGCCGGACCCGCCGGCCCGGCAGCCGCCGCACTACTCGCGCGCCGAGCAGACCGCTCAAGCCCGGGCCCGCCGGGCGTGGCGTATCCGCCGGTCCACCATCCGCCTCAAGAACGGCGCCGCCAGCGGACCCAACGCCGCCAGCAAAGCCACCGACCGGTCCGGGTAAACGGCGTACCGCTCCCGCTCCACCGCCCGCACGATCGCCGAAGCCACCGCCTCCGCCGCCATCGGCCGGATCGTCCCGCTGATCGCGGCCGTCTCGAGAGGCTTCCACCGGTTCTCCTCCGCCAGCTGCGGCGTGTCCACATCCGGCGGATACACGCACGCCACATGCACCCCGGCCGGGTTCAGCTCGTCCCGCAGCGCCTCCATCAACCCCCGCACCGCGAACTTCGCCGGCGCGTACGCCGTGTACCCGTAGATCCCCAGCACCGCCGCCGCCGAGGAGATCGCCACGATCGACCCCGTCCGCCGCCGGACCATCGATGGCGCCACCTCGCGGACCGCGTGCAACGTCCCGAAGTAGTCGACCTCCACCATCCGCCGGAACACCTCGTCGTCCAGCGAAAGAAACTCTCCCGGACGCGCCTGCCCCGCGGACGTCACCAGCACGTCGCACGGCCCCGCCGCGTCCACCAACGAAGAGAACGCCGCTGCCACTTCCCCCTGCGAAGAGACGTCGGCCACCGCCGTCCGCACCGCGTACCCGCGTGACTTCAACGACACCGAAGCCTTCCGCAGCCGGGATTCGTCCCGCGCCACCAGGGACACCGACGCGCCGCGCGCGCCCAGGGCCGCCGCCGTCGCCAAGCCGATCCCGCTGGACCCGCCCGTGATCACCGCGTGCGCCCCGTGGAGCCCGGTCACCACACCACCCCCGAACATGAAGGAGATTCACATAGAACCATGTGGTGAACGCCACCGGGATAACAGCTATGTTTCGTCGTTGCTTAGGCGCTACAAGTAGTAGGGACGGCAGTGCAGGCGTCCGCCACGAAACGCCCAAATCCCTGGAGGAACTTGTGCCGCCCGCCACCGGCCGCGCCACCGCCCGGTCCTGGCTCATCTGGCTCACCGCCGTCACCGTCTACCTCCTCGCGGTCTTCCACCGCACCTCCTTCGGCGTCGCCGGGCTGCAGGCGGCCGAGCGCTTCGGCGTCGGCGCGGCCGCGCTCGGGACGTTCACCGTCCTGCAGGTCGGCGTCTACGCCGCGATGCAGATCCCGACCGGCGTCCTGGTCGACCGCTACGGCCCCCGCCGCGTCCTCACCGCCGCTGTCCTGATCCTCGGCGCCGGTCAGCTCCTCCTCGGCGTCGCCCACTCCTACGGCCTCGGCCTGCTCGCCCGCGGCGTCCTCGGCCTCGGCGACGCGCTCACCTTCGTCAGCGTCCTGCGCCTGGTCGCCGCCCACTTCCCGGGCCGCCAGTACGCGCTGCTGACGTCGTTCACCGCGGCCGTCGGCTACATCGGCAACCTCGCCGCCACCGTCCCGCTCTCGCTGGTGCTCGACAGCGCCGGCTGGACCCCGACCTTCCTCGCCGTCGGCGCCATCACCGTCCTCTACACCCTGGTCGTGACGCTCCGGGTCCGCGACGTCCCGGCCGGCACCCCGGAGCCCGTCCGCGAAGAAGTCCGCCCGCGCCAGCTCGCCCACCAGGTCGCCGAGGCCTGGCGGACGCCGGGGACGCGCCTGGGCTTCTGGGTCCACTTCAGCACGATGTTCGCCCCCAACGCCCTGACGCTGCTCTGGGGCGTCCCGTGGCTGGTGCAGGGCCAGGGGCAGTCGAAGGCCACGGCCAGCGCGCTGCTCACCGTGTTCGTCTTCGGCTCGATGGCCGGCGGCCCGCTGCTCGGCGGCGTGATCGGCCGGCACCCGTCGCTGCGGATGCCGCTGGTCGGCGGCTACATCGGCGGGGCCGCGCTGGTCTGGGCGGTGCTGCTGAGCTGGCCGGGCGCGGTGCCCGTGCCGGTGCTGGTGCCCGCGTTCGCGTTCCTCGCCCTGGGCGGCCCGGCGTCGATGATCGGCTTCGCGCTCGCTCGCGACTACAACCCGCTCAGCCGCGTCGGCACCGCGACCGGCGTGGTCAACGTCGGCGGTTTCGTGGCGACGACCATCGCCGCCCTGCTCGTCGGCGTGCTGCTGCAGTGGACCGGCGGCAGCTTCCGCATCTCGCTGCTGGCCATCGTCGCGATCCTCGCGCTGGGCACGGTCCGGATGCTCGTGTGGTGGCGCCGCACCCGCGCCCACCTGTTCCTCGCCGAAGCCCGCGGCGAGGAGCTGCCGGTCCGGATCACCCGCCGCCGCTGGGACGCCGCCCTGCCGGAGACACCGATCGTGGCCGCGTGACCGACGCCTGCAGCAGCTGCGGCGCGACCGCGAACCCGCGCCGCTCGTAGGCGGGCACGGCCTGCCCGGAGGAGTGCACGGTGACGCGCTCCAGCCCCAGCTCCCCGGCCAGCCGCAGGACGGCTTCGATCAGCATCCCGCCGAGCCCGCCGCGACGGGCTTCCGGCACGACGTACACGCTCTGCACGTCTCCGCACGCCCTCGTGAACGCCGTCGGGGTCGGCACGCGCGGGGTGACCGCCAGGAACGCCATCCCGAGCACCCGCCCGTCGCGGACCACGACGAGGCAGTGGTGGGTGGCCGAGTTCTCCCGCGCCCACGCGGCGAACTCGTGCACGAACCCCGCGCGGCCGTCGCCGGGCAGGCCGTCCTGCTCGGCCACCCAGCGCCACCGGAGCCCGGCGACGGCGGCCAGTTCGGCGGGCCGGGCGGCCCGGACTTCGATCTCCGTCACGCTCCCATCCTGGCGGGTCGCGGCGGCCTGATCGACCCACGATCGGCGGCCGCTAGGGTTTCCCGCGTGTCGAGCCCCAAACCGCCCCGCCGTCCCACCCCGCCGCCCGGTCTCCTGATCGTCGACAAGCCCGCCGGCATGACGTCGCACGACGTCGTCGCCCGCGCCCGCCGGATCATGGGCACCCGCAAGGTCGGGCACGCCGGCACGCTCGACCCGATGGCGACCGGCGTGCTGGTGCTCGGCATCGAGCGCGCGACCAAGCTGCTCGGCCACCTCGCGCTGGACCGCAAGACCTACCTCGCCACCCTCAGCCTCGGCAGCAGCACCACGACCGACGACGCCGAGGGCGAGGTCCTCACTACCGGGGACACCGAAAAGATCACCGACGACGAGATCGCCGAAGGCGTCGCCAAGCTGACCGGCGACATCCAGCAGGTGCCGAGCGCGGTCAGCGCGGTCAAGATCGACGGCAAGCGCGCCTACGCCCGCGTCCGCGCCGGCGAGGACGTCGTGATCCCGGCCCGCCCGGTGACCGTCTACCGCTTCGACGTCCTGGCCATCCGCCACGAGGACGACCGCGTCGAGGTCGACGCCGTCGTCGAGTGCTCGTCCGGCACCTACGTCCGCGCGCTCGCCCGCGACCTCGGCGCGGACCTCGGCGCCGGCGGCCACCTGAAGGCGCTGCGGCGCACCACGGTCGGCCCGTTCACCCTGGCGAAGGCCCGGACCCTCGACCAGCTCGAGGAGCAGCCCGAACTGAGCCTGGACCTCGACGCCGCGGTCGCCGCGGCCTTCCCCCGCCGCGACCTCGACGCCGCCACGGCGAAGGCGGTCCGGCACGGCCAGCGCATCCCGGCGGCCGGTCTCGAAGGGACCTACGGGCTCTTCGGCCCCGACGGCCGGGTGCTCGCGCTGGCCGCCGACGAAGAAGGCGTGTCCCGCGCAGTGGTGGTGCTGCTGCCCGCCTAGGGTGGCTCTTGAGAGACGGGAGTCTGACGTGCTGCGGTGGCGTGGGCTGGGGGACCTCCCCGGCGGCTGGGGCCGGTGCGTGGTCACCATCGGCGTGTTCGACGGTGTGCACCGCGGGCACCAGGAGCTGGTCAGCCGGACCGTCGCCGCGGCGGCCGAACGCGGGCTGCCGAGCGTCATGCTGACGTTCGACCCGCACCCGTCGGAGGTCCTGCGCCCCGGCAGCCACCCGGCGCAGCTGACCACGTTGCGGCGCAAGGCGGAAATCGTCGAGGGCCTCGGCATCGACGTCTTCTGCGTGCTGCCCTTCACCCTGGAGCTGTCCCGGCTGCAGCCGGAGGAGTTCGTGCACGAGGTGCTCGTCGACCGGCTGCACGCGGCCGCGGTGGTCGTCGGCGACAACTTCACCTTCGGCGCCAAGGCCGCCGGCGACGTCGCCCTGCTGCGCACCCTCGGCCGCCGGTTCGGCTTCGCCGCCTACGGCGCCGAACTGCAGGGCAAGGAACTGTCCGAAGAGGACCAGTCGGCGATCACCTTCTCCAGCACCTACGTCCGGTCGTGCATCGACGCCGGGGACGTCGTCGCCGCGGCCGAGGCGCTCGGTCGCCCGCACCGCCTGGAAGGGATCGTCGTACGCGGCGACGGCCGCGGCCACGAGCTCGGCTACCCGACGGCGAACCTGTCGACGCCGCGCTTCGCCGCCGTCCCGGCCGACGGCGTCTACAGCGCCTGGTTCACCCGCTCGGCCGACCCGTCGCGCCGGCTGCGCGCCGCGGTCTCGGTGGGCACGAACCCGACGTTCTCCGGCCGCGAGCGGACGGTCGAGGCGTTCGTCCTCGACGTCGACGAGGACTTCTACGGCCAGCACGTGGCGATCGACTTCGTGACACGGCTGCGCGACCAGGTCCGGTTCGCCGACTCGGCCGGGCTGGTGACGCAGATCGACGACGACGTGATCGAGACGAGAAAGGCACTGGAAGTGCCCTCGGACACCCCTACCGGGGGCGAATAAGGGGAAATCGCGTTCACGCACGCGACAGCGATGGCAAAATGCTCACGGACGGTGTGCGCAAGCGGGGTTAGGGGATTGGGACTGGTGGAGGACCACAAGATCGTCCAGCGCAACATCGCGTTGCAGCGCGAGTGGTACGGGGAACCGCTCGGCGACCGCGTGCGCCGGCTCGTGGTCGCGTTCGACGTTTCGCAGGCGTTCCTGGCCGAGGTCCTCGGGATCAGCGCCCCGATGCTCAGCCAGGTGATGAGCGGGCGGCGGGCCAAGATCGGCAACCCGGTCGTGCTGGCCAGGATGATCATGCTCGAGCGCAAGATCCTGGTGCCCGAGGTCGCCGCCGGCAACCGCGACGCGATGCTGGCCGCGATGGAGGACGTCCGCGACTCCCGCCCGACGGTCGGCCGCGACAACATCCCGGTGATCAACGAAGACCGCCGCGTCCTCGCCTACCTGCGTGACGTGGCCGAAGACGAGGACCTCGGCGAGGCCGCCAAGCGCCTCGACGACGACTTCCCGGCCATCGCCGACCTGCTGCGCCGGGCCGGCAACGGCTCCTGATGCCGGTCCTGTTCAGCGCGCTGGTCCCGCCGGACGACGTCGTCGAGCAGGTCGCCGAAGCCCTCGGCGAAACCGGCGACGGCCTGCGCTGGGAGCCGCCCGAGCGCTGGCACGTCACCCTCGCCTACTACGGGCCCGACGACGTGGACTCCCGCGCGGCCTGGCTGGCCGACCGGCTGGCCGGGCGCCCGGCCGTCGACGTCCGGCTGGAAAAGGCCGCGACCTTCCCCGGGGTGCTGTGGTTGACTGTCGCCGGATCGGAGCTGACGCCCCTCGCGCACGCCGCGGGGGCCGACGCCGAGGCGAGGCCGTACACGCCCCACCTGACGCTCGCGAGGTTCCCCCGGGAAGAACCGGGGCCCGCCGCGCGTTGGACCGAAAGGCTGGCCCGCTTCACCAGCCGTCGCTGGACGGCGGGCACGGTGGCGCTGATGACCAGCGAGCGCGAACCGGGTGGCCACCGCTACCGGGTGGCCCGCGCCTTCGAGCTGGACGGCGCCTGAAGACGCTGTTCAGCGGGCTGGTAACCTCGACGTTCGGGTCCGGCTGCAGTCCGTGGCGGCCGTGACCGTCTTCCCGGCGTGCATCCACGCCCGGGGCCGCACGGCACTGATTATTTCGAGGAGCAACACAAGTGGCGCTGTCCACCGAAGAGAAGAAGTCGATCCTGGCCGAGTACGGCGTGCACGACTCGGACACGGGATCCCCCGAGGCCCAGGTCGCGCTGCTGACCAAGCGGATCGTCGGCCTCACCGAGCACCTCAAGGCTCACAAGCACGACCACCACTCCCGTCGCGGGCTCCTGCTGCTGGTCGGCCGTCGCCGCCGGTTGCTGAACTACGTGATGAAGGTGGACATCGAGCGTTACCGTGCGCTGATCCAGCGCCTCGGCCTGCGCCGATAGCTTCAAACCGAGGGGGAGTGACCACGACGGTCGCTCCCCCTCGGTCCAAAAGAGAAAGAACGGCGCGAGCGCGCACGAGGGTCCGTCCGCCGGTCCTCGGTAGTGGTTCCCGGGAAGAGTCCCGGGGGCTTCGATCGAAGACCGGCCTCATTCCTCGAGCGTCCTCAGGCGAAACGGGTCCCAGGGTGGGAGACTCGCGCCGGATGCGATGGAACTAAAGAGGAGAAACACCCTATGACCGACTCCACCGGAGTCACCGTGCACGAGACCGAAGCCGTGATCGACAACGGCAAGTTCGGTTCCCGCACCGTCCGCTTCGAGACGGGCCGCCTGGCCAAGCAGGCCGCCGGCGCCGTGGTCGCGTACCTCGACGAAGAGACCATGCTGCTCTCGGCGACGACCGCGTCGAAGCACCCGAAGGAGCACTTCGACTTCTTCCCGCTGACCGTGGACGTCGAAGAGCGCATGTACGCCGCGGGCCGCATCCCCGGCGCGTTCTTCCGCCGCGAGGGCCGCCCGTCGACCGACGCGATCCTGACCTGCCGCCTGATCGACCGGCCGCTGCGCCCGTCGTTCGCCGACGGTCTCCGCAACGAGATCCAGGTCGTCATCACCGTCCAGAGCCTCAACCCGGACGACCCGTACGACGTGCTGGCCATCAACGCCGCTTCGGCGTCGACCCAGATCGCCGGCCTGCCGTTCTCCGGCCCGGTCGGCGGCGTCCGCGTCGCGCTGATCGAGGGCCAGTGGGTCGCGTTCCCGACCTGGTCGCAGCTGGAGAAGGCGACCTTCAACATGGTCGTCGCGGGCCGCATCGTCGGTGACGACGTCGCGATCATGATGGTCGAGGCCGAGGGCACCGAGAACACGCTCGACCTGATCGCCGACGGCGGCAAGGCGCCGGACGAGGTCGCGGTCGCCGAGGGCCTCGAGGCCTCGAAGCCGTTCATCAAGGTCCTCTGCGAGGCGCAGCAGCGCCTCGCCGACGCCGCCGCGAAGCCGACCGGCGAGTTCCCGGTCTACCCGGCCTACCAGCAGGACGTCTACGAGGCCGTCGCCGCCATCGCGACCGACGACCTGGCCCGCGCGCTGCAGATCGCCGGCAAGCAGGACCGCGACGCCGCGACCGACGAGGTCAAGGCCGCCGTGCTGGAGAAGGTCGGCCTCGGTGAGGGCGAAGCCTTCGAAGGCCGCGACAAGGAGATCGGCGGGGCGTTCAAGGCCCTGACGAAGAAGATCATGCGCCAGCGCGTCCTGACGGAGAAGATCCGCATGGACGGCCGTGGCCTCACCGACATCCGGTCGCTCGCGGCCGAGGTCGCCGTGATCCCGCGGGCGCACGGTTCGGCGCTGTTCGAGCGCGGCGAAACCCAGATCCTGGGCGTCACCACGCTGAACATGCTTCGCCTGGAGCAGCAGATCGACTCGCTGTCCCCGGAGACGCACAAGCGCTACATGCACCACTACAACTTCCCGCCCTTCTCCACCGGTGAGACCGGCCGCGTCGGTTCGCCGAAGCGCCGCGAAATCGGCCACGGCATGCTCGCCGAGCGCGCCCTGGTGCCGGTGCTGCCGAAGCGGGACGAGTTCCCCTACGCGATCCGCCAGGTCTCCGAGGCGCTGGGCTCCAACGGCTCGACCTCGATGGGCTCGGTCTGCGCGTCCACGATGAGCCTGTACAACGCCGGCGTGCCGCTGAAGGCGCCGGTCGCGGGCATCGCGATGGGCCTGGTCTCCGACGAGGTCGACGGCGAGACGCGTTACGTGGCGCTGACCGACATCCTCGGTGCCGAGGACGCCCTGGGCGACATGGACTTCAAGGTCGCCGGCACCAAGGACATCATCACCGCGCTGCAGCTGGACACGAAGCTCGACGGCATCCCGTCGGAGGTGCTCGCGGCCGCGCTGAAGCAGGCGAAGGACGCTCGCACCACCATCCTGGAGGTCATCGCCGAGGCGATCGACAGCCCGGACGAGATGAGCCCGTACTCGCCGCGGGTCACCAGCGTGAAGATCCCGGTTGACAAGATCGGCGAGGTCATCGGCCCGAAGGGCAAGATGATCAACTCGATCACCGAGCAGACCGGTGCCGACATCTCCATCGAGGACGACGGCACGATCTACGTGGGCGCTTCGGACGGCCCGTCGGCGGAAGCGGCGATCGACCTGATCAACGCCATCGCCAACCCGCAGCTGCCCAAGGTCGGCGAGCGCTTCCTCGGCACCGTGGTGAAGACGGCCGCGTTCGGCGCGTTCGTCTCGCTGCTGCCGGGCAAGGACGGCCTGGTGCACATCTCCAAGCTGGGCAACGGCAAGCGGATCGCCAAGGTCGAGGACGTCGTGAACGTGGGCGACAAGCTCCGCGTCGAGATCGCCGACATCGACAACCGCGGCAAGATCAGCCTGATCGTGGTCAAGGAAGACGACGCTGCCGAGGCTCCGGCCGGCGACAAGCCCGCCGACGCCGAGAAGGCCGACGCCAAGTAAGACCCGGCTCGTCCGGTTCGAGACAGTTCCGTCGAAGGCCTCCTCGCCGATTCCGGTGGGGAGGCCTTCGCGGCATCGTGAGTAAGGAACCCATGGCACGGCAGGTTTCCGGGCACGAGCAGCCCGTCGGCACCACCCGTACGCTCGAGTCCACTCCGGACGGTGCGGTCGTCAAGCGCAGCGTCCTCCCCGGCGGCCTGCGCGTGATCACCGAGCACGTCCCGGCGTCCCGCTCGGCCACGGTCGGGCTGTGGGTCGGCATCGGCTCCCGCGACGAGCCGGGCGCCGTCGCCGGCGCCGCGCACTACCTCGAGCACCTGCTGTTCAAGGGCACGAAGCACCGCGACGCCAAGCAGATCGCGGAAGAGGTCGACGCCGTCGGCGGCGAGTTCAACGCCTTCACGGCGAAGGAGCACACCTGCTACTACGCGCAGGTGCTCGACGCCGACCTCCCGCTCGCCGTGGACCTGGTCACCGACGTCGTGTTCGAGGCGCTCTGCACCGACCGCGACATGGACATGGAACGCAGCGTCGTCCTCGAAGAGATCTCGATGCGCGACGACGACCCCGAGGACCTCCTGCACGAGACGTTCGTGTCCGCGATCCTCGGCGACCACCCGCTCGGCCGCCCGGTGCTGGGCACCGAGAAGTCGATCATCGAGATGTCGCCGGCCGCGCTGCGGAACTTCTACAAGCGCCGCTACACGCTGCCGCGGATGGTCCTGTCCGTGGCCGGCAACATCGACCACGACCAGGTGCTCCGGCTGGTCCGCAAAGCCCTGAAGGACCGCCTGAACGGGGCCGCGACGCCGATCGCGCCGCGCGAAGGCCGCGCCCGGATCAAGACCCTGCCGAAGCTCGCCCTGCACACCGACGACACCGAGCAGGCCCACGTCATGCTGGGCCTGCGGTCGCTGTCGCGCCACGACGACCGGCGCTTCGCGCTGTCGGTCCTCAACGCGGCGCTCGGCGGTGGCATGTCGTCGCGGTTGTTCCAGGAGATCCGCGAGCAGCGCGGGCTGGCCTACCAGGTGTACTCGTCGGTCGCGAGCTACGCCGACACCGGCCACATGGCCGTGTACGCGGGCTGCCAGCCGGAGAAGCTCGGCGACGTCGCCGGCGTCATCCGCGAGGTGCTCGACAAGGTCGGCGTCGACGGCCTGACCGACGCCGAGGTGGCCCGCGCCAAGGGCCAGCTGCGCGGCGGGATCGTGCTGGGCCTGGAGGACACGTCGTCGCGGATGTCGCGGATCGGCAAGAACGAGCTCAACTACGGCCGGTACCTGGGCGTCGACGACACGATCGCCCGCATCGACGCCGTCACCACCGAAGACGTGTGTGCGCTCGCTCGCACTTTGTTCGCGCGGCCGGGCGGGGTCTCGGCGGCGGCGGTCGTCGGGCCGTACGCTCACGCCGACGACCTTCCTGACGACCTGCACGAGGTGATCGCTTCATGACCATCAACGTCGGTGTGCTCGGTGCGCGCGGCCGGATGGGCGCGACGGTGGTGAACGCCGTCGAGGGCGCCGGAGACCTGAAGCTGGTGGCCGCGCTGGACGCGGGCGACGACTTCGCGGCGCTGGCCGGTGCGCAGGTCGTCGTCGACTTCACCCACCCCGACGCCGTCATGGGCAACCTGGAGTACCTGGTCGAGCACGACATCCACGCGGTCGTCGGCACGACGGGCTTCAGCGAGTCCCGCTTGGCCGATCTGCGCGCGCTGTTGGCGCCGAAGCCGTCGCTGGGTGTGCTGATCGCGCCGAACTTCGCCCTCGGCGCGGTTCTGGCCATGCGGTTCGCGGCCCAGGCGGCGAAGTTCTACGCGTCGGCGGAGATCATCGAGCTGCACCACAACCGCAAGGCCGACGCGCCCTCCGGCACCGCCGCGCACACCGCCCGGATGATCGCCGCGGCGCGCGCGGAGGCGGGCGTCACGCCGGGTCCGGACGCGACGACGTCCGAGCTGGACGGCGCCCGCGGCGCGACGGTCGAGGAGGTCCGCGTGCACTCGGTCCGCTTGCCGGGCCTGGTGGCGCACGAGGAGATCCTGTTCGGCGGCGAGGGGGAGACCCTGACCATCCGCCACGACTCCCTCGACCGGACGTCGTTCATGCCGGGCGTGCTGCTCGGCGTGCGCGAAGTGGTGAAACGCCCCGGCCTGACGGTCGGCCTGGAAAACGTCCTCGACCTGTGAAGGCTCGCAACGTCGCGCTGCTGCTGACGGCGGCGCTGGTCGTCTACCTGTTCCTGCTCGCGGACCGGGCGTTCGCCCTGTTCAAGACGGGAACGGGCGTAGGCGTCGCGCTGGGCGTGGGCGTGTTCCTGCTGCCCCTGCTCGGCGTGTGGATCATCGTGATGACCTGGCGCAACGGGGTGCAGATCCAGCGTCTCTCACGTCGCTTGGACGCCGAGGGCGCGCTCCCGGACGTCTCGGACCTCCCGCGCCGGCCTTCGGGCCGCGTGGACCGCGACGCGGCCGACGCGTGGTTCGCCGAGCGCCGCGCGGAGGTCGAGGCGGACCAGGAGAACTGGCGGACCTGGTACAAGCTGGCGTACGCGTACGACATCGCGGGCGACCGCCGGCGCGCTCGCGAGACGATGAAGAAGGCCGTCGAGCTGGAGGCCGCCGACCGCTGAATTCGCGGTGTGGCATTTCGCTGACAGTTGTCGTTCATTCGGGAAATGCCGGGCATTCGTACTATCGCCCGCATGAAACCGACTTCATCGTCACCGGGGTTGCGGGCGTTGTCCGCGTCGCTGCGCGAAGTGCGCGAAGCGCGGAAGTTCGGCTTGCGTGAGCTGGCGCGGGCGCTGGAGATCGACCCGCGGTTGTTGTCCCAGTGGGAGCTGGGGATGCGGGTGCCGCCGGTGGAGGAGGTGGCTCGCATCCTCGGCTACCTGCGTGTCGACCGGGCGACGACGCAGCGGATCCTCTACGTGGCAACGCATGCCAAGGAACCCAACTGGCTGGACTCCAACCCGGTGGATCTGCCCGCGGCCCTCACGGCGGTGATCCAATGCGAGCGCACGGCCAGCCTGATCACCAACTGGTCCCCGCTCGTCATTCCGGGCCTGCTCCAGACCCCCGACTACGCCCGGGCATTGCTGACCGCCTCCGAAATCAAGCCGGCCGAAGCCGATGCACGGCTGGTGGTTCGCTTGGAACGGCAGCGGATTCTTTCCCGGCGCGAGCCGGTGCGCCTGCAAGCCATCATTTCCGAGCTGGCGATCCGCGAGGTGGTCGGGGACGAGGACATCATGTCCGACCAGATCGACCACCTGCTCGCCTTGGCCACCCGGCCCAACATTTCGCTCCGGATCGTGCCGCGCGAGGTCGGGTACCACCCCGGCAAGGTCGGCATGTTCGCTCTCTATGACTTTGCCACCGACTCGTCGATAGTCCTGCTGGAGCATCACCACGCGAGCGCCTTCGTCAACGAGTTGGACGCTACCGCCGGCTACCGGAAGCTGGTAAAGCTTTTGCTGGGCAAGGCATTGGCCGAAGACGCCTCGCAAGTCCTGCTTCGGGAGGCGGCGAGATAAGGGGGCAGCGTGCACACTTGGCGCAAATCGAGTTACACCGCGAAAGACGAATGCGTCGAGGTGCTTCTCGCCGAGACCGTCGGGGTGCGGGACACGAAAGCCCGTCACCTGGGCCAGCTCACGGTCTCCCCCGCCGCGTGGTCCGCCCTGGTCTCAGTGGTGCAGCCACCCCGCGAAAACGGCAGGTGAAGCGGCGATCAAACTGAAGCGGATCCACCTGCCGGCCAGCCCGGTCGTCAGGAAGGTCGCGAGCCGCATGCGGACCATCCCGGCCAGCACGCTCGTCGCCATGAACGGGGGCAGGCCCACCAGGGAGCTGACCCCGTAGGTGCCCGCCATCCAGTGCGGGTGCCGGTGGCAACGCTCGCGCAGCGCCTCGACCCAGCCGCGCATGCGCTTGGTGCGCAGCTGCCAGCGGACGCGTCGCTCGGTCAGCGGGCGCTCGCGGTGCAGGCGGTCGTGCAGCGGCTTGGGCAGCTTGATCGTCCCGCGGGCGGCCAGGAAGTACAGCGTCTTCCCGGCGATCTGCCCGACGGCCACCGCAGCCCCGAGCCACAGCCAGTGCAGCCCCGGCTGGCTCGCGCACAGCCCGATCAGGAACACCTCGGCGTTGATCAGCGGCACGATGGCCGAACCGAACGCGACGCCCAGCGTCAGCAGGATCCAGCTCATCGTGTCACCTCCGCGCGTTCGCTCGTGTGTTCCAAGTTATCAGTTCGAAATCTCCGCGCACGGGGGTTAACCCCCCTCTTCGGCGGGTGGTCCGCACCAGAAGATCACCTGCGTGACGTCTTCCGGCCACCTGCCGCTGGAACCCTGACCGGGTGGCCGCCGAGCAATCCCGAACGCCCGCCGACCGGTTCGGCGCCCTCTGCCAGGCGATCGTGCGCGTCCTCCCGCTGGGTCTGTCGCGGATCGTGGCGCCGACGTTTCTGGGCTTCTGCGTCATCAACGGTCTGACGTTCGGCGTGGACCTGGGGTTGCTGACGATCTTCCACGGCGTCGCCGGCTGGCCGGTGTGGCTTTCGATCACGCTGGCGTACGTCTGCGCGTTCGGGCTGAGCTTCGTGCTGAACCGGACGTTCAACTTCCATTCCCACGCGGCCGTCGGAATGCAGCTCGTGCTTTACATCGGCGCGATTGTTGTCAATTACGCGGCGTTTTTGCTGGGTGTGGGCGCGGGCTTGACGGCGCTGGGCGTCGAATACCACGTGTCACGGCTGCTCGCGGGCGCGTGCGAGGGCGTGTTCATGTACGCCGTGATGCGCTGGGTGATCTTCCGGGACGCCGGCTCAGGTGAGGGCGAGGTCGAGGGTGCCGGTGAGCCGGACCTCGCGGACCATGCGGTCGCCGGTGTCGAGGGTGCGGACCGTGCCGTCGGGGTTCCAGCCGGCGCGGCGGTAGAAGCCGAGGGAGGCGTGGTCGCCCTGGGCGACCCAGGCGATGCCGCGGGTGGCGCCGTCGGCCCGGAGGCCCGCGGCGGCCGTCGCGAGTAGCCGTCCGGCGTGCCCGCGCCGGCCCCACCGCGGCTCGACGAGCAGGGTGGCGACCAGGCCGGTGGTCTCCGCGTCCTCGGGCAGGCTGCCGTCGGCGGCGGCGACCTCGCCGTCGGGCGCGCGGCCGGCGACGCAGAAGCCGACGGTGAAGTCGCCCTCGGTGGCGACGTAGACCTGGCTGCCGGGGTACTCGATGGTCTCGGCCCAGGTGCCGGCGAGATCGGCGGCGTCCAGCTCGGCCAGGGCGCTCTTGCCGAGCAGGTCCTCGTAGGCGGCGTGCCAGGTGTCGCGCTGGATGCGGGCGATCTCCGCGGCGTCGGACAGGTCGGCGGGGCGGACGGCGGCGTCGCTCATGGGTGCTGAATCTAGCGGTGCGCGTTTTTGTCGGTGGTGGGTGGCACCATGACGGCACCATGCAAACGATCAGCGTCTCGACGGCCCGGAAGACCTTCCTGGCCGCACAGGGCTTCGCCGACCCCCGTCCGTCCGGTCCGGTGTCCCGGCGGCACCTGAAACGGGTGCTGTCACGGGTCCAGCTGCTGCAGCTGGACTCGGTGAACGTCGCGGTCCGGGCGCACTACATGCCGGTGTTCTCCCGCCTGGGCGCGTACGAGCCCGCGGTCCTGGACGGCGCGGCGTGGTCCCACTCGGCGCGTCAGCCGCGGCTGCTGGTGGAGACGTGGGCGCACGAGGCGAGCCTGCTCCCGATCGAGGACTGGCCGCTGATCCGCTCGGGCGCGAAGCGCGACGGCTGGTGGAAGCACTACGGGCCGCTGATCGAGAAGTCCCCGGGCCTGGTCGACGAGATCCTGTCGGTGGTTAAGGAGCTGGGCCCGATCGGCGCCGGCGGCATCGAGCGCGAAGTGGAGGCGGACGCGCAGCGCCGCGGCCCGGGCTCGTGGTGGGAGCGCTCGGAGGTCAAGCGCGTCTGCGAGTACCTGTTCGGCATCGGCCAGCTGACGACGGGCACGCGCCGGTCGTTCGAGCGGCTCTACGACCTGACCGAGCGGGTGGTCCCGGCCGAGATCCTGTCCCGCACGGTGTCGGCGGAGGACGGCGCGCGAGGCTTGATCGAGCGCTCGGCCCGCGCGTTGGGCGTCGCCACCGAGACCGATCTGCGCGACTACTACCGCCTGGGCCCGGCCCCGGCCCGCCAAGCGGTGGCGGAGCTGGTGGAGTCGGGAATCCTGGAGCCGGTCGCGGTCCGCGGCTGGAAAGCGGCGGCCTACCGCCACGTCGAGGCCCGCATGCCCCGCGCGATCACGGGCCGGGCGCTGCTGTGCCCGTTCGACCCGCTGATCTGGGAGCGCGCCCGCACCGAGCGGCTGTTCGGGTTCCACTACCGCATCGAGATCTACGTCCCGGAGCCGAAAAGGGTGTACGGGTACTACGTGTTCCCGTTCCTCTTGGACGGCTCGCTGGTGGCCCGGGTCGACTTGAAGTCCGACCGGGCGGCGGGGGTGCTGCGGGTCCAGGGAGCGTTCGCGGAGGAAGGCGTCGACGTCGCCCGGGTGCTCCCGGAGCTGGCGGCGGAGTTGAAGCACATGGCGGAGTGGCTGGGCTTGTCCGGCGTAGCGGTGGGCGCGCGCGGTGACTTGGCTCCGGCGTTGAAGAAGCTGGTGCGCTGACAGGAAAACGGGCCGTTCCCGGAGATCCCCGCCAGGAACGGCCCGCCACCCCCTTGACCGGACGGCCGCGGGAAGCCCCGCCCGGTCGTGCGGTTCGCTCCCGGCCCCCGCCGGGAACGCCCCGCTTCCCTCAGCCGGCCGCGCGCGTCACGACCGCGTTGCCGGAGCCCGTGCGGGCCCGCACCTTCAGCTGCACCCCGCCCTCGGGGGCGCTGTCCGCCACGTCCAGCTCGCTGGACACCCGGCCACCACTCGACGTCAGCTCGACCTCCGCCGCCGTCCCGCCGCGGATGCCCACCCGGACCTCGCCCGATCCCGTGATCAGGTCCAGCGAGCCCGAAGCCGCGTCGGCCACCGACAGGTCGCCGCTGCCCGTGCGGGCCATCACCTCGCCCGACACCGCGCCCAGCCACACGTCGCCCGTGCCCGTCGCCAGCGTCGCCGATCCCGCGATCGACGACGCCTCGACGTGGCCGCTGCCGCTGCGCAGCTGCAACCCGCCCAGCGTCGGGCCCAGCTTGATCGCGCCGCTGCCGGTGCGGACCGTCGCCGAGCCGTCGGCGCGGTCGAGCTTGACCTCGCCGGAGCCCGTCAGCAGGTCGACGCGCCCGGCCGAGCCGGTCACCGTCACGTCCGCCGCGCCCGCCCGGACGTCCACGTGGGACCCCGCCGGCGCGCGGACGATCACCGACAGCGCCACGTTCCGCAGCTGCCACGCCTTCGGCGCCTGGACGACCAGCCGGTTGCCCAGCTTCTCGATCCGGCTCTGCCGCACCGCTTCGGCCGGGTTGGTCCCCGACGGGTCGACGCCCAGCTGGTCGCCGAACCGCTCGCCGACCCAGGACAGCAGGCTGTTGACCCCCGCCACCCACGGCTGCTGCTCACCCTGGTCGTGCCGCAGCTCGACCCGGGCGCCGGAGTCGCCCTCCAGGACGACCTCCACGCGGCCGATCGTCACACCGACGTCCAGGTCCAGCGGGCCCTCGGCCTCGAACTCGTCGATCCGCACCAGCTCGTCGCTCGGCTCCGCGGCCGGCGTCGTCTCTTCGTCACTCATCTTCGATCCCCTCTAGCTTTCGACCCAGCCGTGCAGGTGCGACCCGGGCCGGTCGCCCTTGCCGTGGTGCTTGGGGCCCGCGCCGAGCGAGCCGTGCCCCAGCGCCCCCTGCACCGCCTGGGAGACGAACGTGTTCAGCGAGACGCCCTGCGC
This sequence comes from Amycolatopsis sp. NPDC114478, assembly GCF_055633805.1. NCBI lineage: Bacteria > Bacillati > Actinomycetota > Actinomycetes > Pseudonocardiales > Pseudonocardiaceae > Amycolatopsis > Amycolatopsis sp. NPDC114478. The sequence continues at coordinate 307,998 of NZ_JBVKDO010000007.1, forward strand.
CGCCGCCGCGCGCTCGGCCTGGCCCTTGATCTGCTCGACCAGGCGCAGGGTGATGCGCGAGATGTCCCCGCCGTCGATCGGCGGTGGCGGCGGTGTGGTGTCACGTGGTGTCGTGTGTGACGTCGGCTCCTCGGCGGAGCCGGTGACGACCACGCGGACGTCCCGGCCGTCCAGCCGCACGTCGACCACCTGGCCGGGCAATGCGGCCGTGACCTCGGCGGCGAGGTCGGCGAGGGCGTTCATGAGTGTCAGGCGGACGGCGGGTTCGAGCGCGGAGGACAGCAGCGCGGCCGCCCGCCGGGTGTGCTCGTCCCCGGCGGCAGCCGTGTTCGCGAGGTCCTCGCGAAGGTTGGCGATGTACGGCGTCAGGTCCATGACACCACTATGACGTCACTCGTGGTGTCAGTCAAGCGAGCGGTTAGGCTCACGGGAGAGCCGGTGGAAGGAGTGTGAACGTGGCCGTGTCACCACGGGTGCAGCTGATCGCGAAGACGGAGTTCTTGCCGCCGGAAGACGTGCCCTGGTCGACCGACGCCGAAGGCGGCGAGGCGCTCGCCGAGTTCGCCGGCCGCGCCTGCTACCAGGCGTGGGACAAGCCGAACCCGGCCACCGCCACCAACGCCGGCTACCTCGAGCACGTCATCGACGTCGGGCACCTCGCGGTGCTCGAGCACGGTTCGGTGACCTTCTACATCACCGGGATCTCGCGTTCGCTGACCCACGAGCTGATCCGGCACCGCCACTTCTCCTACTCGCAGCTTTCGCGCCGGTACGCGCCGGAGCCCGACGCCGCCTTCGTCGAGCCGGAGGTCATCGCGAACGACCCCGTGCTGCACGAGAAGTTCCTCGCCGCGACCCGGGCGAGCGCCGACGCCTACAGCGAGCTCCTCGCCGGCCTCGAGGAGAAGTTCGCCGACGTCCCCAGCGCGACCCTGCGCCGGAAGCAGGCCCGCCAGGCCGCCCGCGCGGTGCTGCCGAACGCGACCGAAACCCGCATCGTCGTCACCGGGAACTACCGGGCCTGGCGCCACTTCGTCGCGATGCGGGCCACCGAGCACGCCGACGTCGAGATCCGGCAGCTGGCCGTGGAGTGCTTGCGGCACCTGCAAAAGGCCGCGGCGAACGTGTTCGCCGACTTCACCATCTCGACGTTGCCGGACGGCACGGAGATCGCGACGAGCCCGAAGGTGTTCGAAGGCTGATGAAACGACTGGCGATCGACGTCCGGCCCGGCGAGTACGCCGTCGTCCGGCTGCCCGCGGACGCCCCGGTGCCCGCCGGGCTCCTCGCGCCCGGCGAACCCGCGTTCGTCTCGGTGACGCGGACGCCCGAGGAGCTGTCCATCATCTGCCCGGCCGGGCGGGAGCCGGCCGGCGGTACGGCGGAGGACGGCTGGCGGCTGCTCTCGGTCCGCGGGCCGCTCGAGTTCACCCTCACCGGCATCATCGCCGCGCTGGCCTCCGAGCTGGCCGCGGCCGGGGTCGCGCTGTTCTCGATGTCCACGTTCGACACCGACCACATCCTGGTCCGCGCGACGGAGCTCGACCACGCCGTCAAGGCGCTGCGCGAGTCCGGCCACGAAGTCGCGCACCCTTGACGCTTTTCCGCGGGCGATCCGCGGGTACTCCCGGCACGAGGGTGGGCGCCGTCACCCTTGAAATCGAAAGTTCGGCGTGCCTAAACTTCGATTTGGGATCCCCGACACCCGGTTGAGAGGCAGGCGCCATGGCGGTCACCGAGGCTGTCCGGCCGAGACTCGCCTCGCGCCTGCGCGCCGGGTCGGCCCTGCTCGGCCCGGCGTTCGTCGCCGCGATCGCCTACGTCGACCCGGGGAACGTCGCCTCCAACATCAGCGCCGGCGCCCGCTACGGCTACCTGCTGGTCTGGGTGATCGTCGCGGCGAACCTGATGGCCGTGCTCGTGCAATACCTGTCCGCGAAGCTCGGGCTGGTCAGCGGGATGTCGCTGCCGGAGGCCCTGCGCGCCCGGCTGTCCCGGCCCGCGCGGCTGGCCTACTGGCTGCAGGCGGAGGTCGTCGCCATCGCCACCGACCTCGCCGAGGTCGTCGGCGGCGCGATCGCGCTCTACCTCCTCTTCGACCTGCCCCTGGTCGCCGGCGGCCTGATCACCGGCGCGGTCTCGCTGACGCTGCTCGCGGTCCAGGACCGCGGCGGCCAGCGGACGTTCGAACGCGTCGTCACCGGCCTGCTGGCGGTGATCGCGATCGGCTTCCTGGCCAGCCTGTTCGTCGAGCCGCCGTCCGCGGCGGGCACGCTCGGCGGGCTGGTGCCGAAGTTCGACGGCGCGGGCAGCATCCTCATCGCCGCGGCGATGCTGGGCGCGACCGTCATGCCGCACGCGGTCTACCTGCACTCCGGCCTGGTCCGCGACCGCCACGGCCGCCCGGAGGGGGCGCAGAAGCGCCGGCTCCTGCGCGCCACCCGCGCCGACGTCGGCCTGGCGATGCTGCTCGCGGGCGCGGTGAACCTCGGCATGCTGCTGCTCGCCGCGACGAACCTGCAGGGCCGGGCCGGCGTCGACAGCATCGAAGGCGCGCACGGCGCGGTCTCGCTGGCGCTCGGCCCCGGCATCGCGCTGATGTTCGCCATCGGCCTGCTGGCCTCGGGGCTCGCGTCGACGTCGGTGGGCGCGTACGCGGGCGCGATGATCATGCAAGGCTTGCTGCACAAGCGGATCCCGCTGGTCACGCGCCGGCTCGTCACGCTCACCCCGGCGATCGTGGTCCTCGCCCTCGGCACCGACCCGAGCGCGGCCCTGGTCGTCTCGCAGGTGGTGCTGTCGTTCGGGATCCCGTTCGCGCTGGTGCCGCTGATCCGGCTGACCGCGGACCGGCGGCTGATGGGCGCGGACGTCAACCGCCGGCTCACGACGGTAGCGGCATCGGTGGTCGCGGGCGTTATCATCACGTTGAACCTGGTCCTGATCTACCTGACCTTCGCTGGCTGAGCCGATGATCCGGAGCTACGGTTTGAACGTCGAATGCGGAGAACGCGAGAACCACGCCCGGGATCTCGCGCAGCACTTCGACGGGTTGCCTTCGCGCGTCTTCTCCGACGGCGCCGGCTGGTGGTGCGGGGTGGCGCCCGAAGCGGTGGCCGCCGATCCGGTCGCCAGGACCGCGGCCGGACGGCAGCTCTACTGGCTGCTGCGGACCGCCCCGCCGGTCTACCGCTACGCCCTCGCCGGCGTCGAGACCGGCGAGTTCCGCACGTACGCCGAACTGATGGCCGAGAAGGACCTGACCATCTTCCCGGGGCTCGTCGTCAGCGAAGACATCTGGGCCGCCACCGGCGAACGCGCCGACTTCAGCGACTTCGCGCCGGGCTACCGCTGGATCCCGTACCGCGGCGAAACGCGCCGCTGAGTCACGATTCGGCGGAACCCCGAACGCTCCGCAGCGGTCCGACTAGCATCTGCGCGACCGCCGCCAAAAGGAGCACCGTGACCGACGAACAGACCCGGCCGTATCCACCGCGGGCGCCTGCCACGCCTGGTCAGCGGGTGGTCGCGGGCCGTTACGCGCTCCTCGGCGAGCTCGGCCGCGGCGGCATGGGTGTCGTGTGGCGGGCGCAGGACCAGGTCATCGGCCGCCAGGTCGCCGTCAAGGAGCTGCGGCTGCCCGACGCCGAGTCCGCCGCCGTCTTCTCCGAGCGCGCGCTGCGCGAGGTGCGCACCGGCGGGCGGCTCAACGACCCGGCCATCGTCACGGTCTACGACGTCGTCACCGACGGCGGGACCACGTTCATCGTCATGGAGCTCGTCGAAGCGCCGTCGCTGGCCGACCTCGTGCGCCAGCGCGGCCCGATGCCCGCCGCGCAGGCCGCGCTGATGGGGGAGCGGGTGCTGGCCGCGCTGCAGGCCGCGCACGCCGCCGGGATCGTGCACCGCGACGTCAAGCCGGCGAACATCCTGGTCGCGCCGGACGGCCGCGTGAAGCTCACCGACTTCGGCATCGCCCACGCCGTCGACGACCCGCGCCTGACCACCAGCGGCATGATCGTCGGGTCGCCCGCGTTCATGGCGCCCGAGCGCGTCGAGGGCCGCGAAGCGCTGCCCGCGTCCGACTTGTGGTCCCTGGGCGCGACGCTGTTCTTCGCCGTCGAAGGCACGATCCCGTTCGAGCGCGCGACCACGGCCGCGACGCTGCACGCGATCATGACCGAGATCCCGTACCTGACCCGCGGCCAGGGCCCGCTCGCCGCGGCCGTCCTCGGCCTGCTCGTCGCCAACCCCGACGCGCGGCTCACCGCGGCGCAGGCGCAGAACCTGCTGACCACGGCGCAGGGCATGCGGCCCACCCCGCCAGGCGGTACCGCCATGCTGGGCCACCCCCCGACGCAGGTCGCGGCCCAGCCGCCGAAGAAGAACCTCCGCGCGCTGTGGCTGTCGGCCGCCGCGGTGCTGGTCGTCGCCGCCCTGGTCGGCGGCTTCTTCGCCGGCAAGGCGTACGAGACGCCCGCCGCCGACAAGCAGAAGCAGCCGACCATGACCTTCGGCGTCAACGGCCAGCTGCGCGTGGACGTCACCGACTACAACCGCTGCTACAACGGGCCGGTCCAGGACGGCGCGGTCATCAGCAAGGAGGACAACCACACCGAGTGCGGCAACAGCCACACGCTCGAGGTCTACGAGATCGGCGGCCTGCTGTCGGTCGAGAACTGGAACGCCGAGGACGCCAAGATCGCGGCCTACCCGGGGCTGCCGGCGGTGACGGCGAGCGCCGAAGCGGCGTGCGCGACCGCGTTCCGGTCGTCGATCGTCCCCGACGCCAAACGGCCGGACCTGACCTTCCGCGCGATCGTCCCCACCCAGGCCGAGTGGGAGCGCACGCCGTCCGGCGAGAACGGCAACGACGGGCCCACCCGCGAGTTCTACTGCCTGCTGAGCCGGGCCGACGGCGGCCCCATCACCGCGCCGATCATGACCAAGGTCAAGTAGAAGTTCCGCGACGAGCGGCCGGGTCCCGGAAATCCTCCGCACTTCGCCGGGCGTGACCAGGTCGGCGCGGTTTTGTCGGTGCGACGGGGTACCGTCTGGAGCATGTCCAACCCACCTACCGCAGCGCCGGGAAGACCCTTCGGGCGCGTGCTCACCGCGATGGTCACCCCCTTCGACACCGAAGGCGCGCTGGACCTGAAGCGGGCGCAGGAGCTGGCCGAGCACCTCGTGGAGCTGGGGAACGACGGCCTCGTGGTCAACGGCACCACCGGTGAGAGCCCGACCACGACCGACGCGGAGAAGCAGGAGCTGATCCGCGCCGTGGTCGAGGCCGTCGGCGACCGCGCGACCATCGTGGCCGGCGCGGGGACCAACAACACGGCGCACAGCATCGAGCAGGCGAAGCAGGCCGAAGCGGCCGGCGCGCACGGCCTGCTGGTCGTCACCCCGTACTACTCGCGGCCGAGCCAGGCCGGCCTGCACGCGCACTTCACGACGGTCGCGGACAGCACCGGCCTGCCGGTGATGCTCTACGACATCCCGCCGCGCTCGGTCGTCCCGATCGAGGTCGACACGCTGCTGCGGCTGGCCGAGCACCCGCGGATCGTCGCGGTCAAGGACGCCAAGGGCGACCTGATCGCCGGCTCCGAGGTCATCGCCAACACCCACCTCGCGTACTACTCGGGCGACGACGGCCTGAACCTGCCGTGGATCTCCGTCGGCGGCACCGGCGTGGTGAGTGTGATCGGTCACGTCGTCGCGGGCCGGATCCGCGCCATGATCGACGCCTACGAGAACGGCGACACGTCCACCGCGCGCACCAACCACCGCGGCATGCTGCCGGTGCTGCGCGCGATGTCGCGGGTCGGCGGGGTCGCGTTCAGCAAGACGGCGCTGCGGCTGCGCGGCTTCGACGTCGGCGAGCCGCGGCTCCCGATCGTCGCCCCGACCGCCGAGCAGGCCACCCTGATCGCCGCCGATCTCGGCCAGGGCGGCGTGCCGCTGGGCGACACGGCGGCCCAGGACTGGCATGGTGAGCGGGTGGCACAAGCAGACTCGAGGGCCGCCTACGTGGCGCCGACCTCGCACACCAGCGTTGGGACCCTGCCTCGGTGAGCTCACTTCCCCCCGGTCCAGGCCCCACCAACGCCCCGCCCGCACTCCCCGAGGGAGCCCTGCGCGTCGTCGCGCTGGGCGGCATCGGCGAGGTCGGGCGCAACATGACCGTCTTCGAATTCGGCGGCCGGCTGCTCATCGTCGACTGCGGGGTGCTCTTCCCCGAGGACGACCAGCCCGGCGTCGACCTGATCCTGCCCGACTTCCGCGCGATCGAGGACCGCCTCGACGACATCGACGGACTGGTGCTCACCCACGGGCACGAGGACCACATCGGTGCCGTCCCGTTCCTCCTGCGCCTGCGGCCGGACCTGCCGATCTACGGTTCGAAGTTCACGAACGCCCTGCTCGCGGCGAAGGCCAAGGAGCACCGGCAGCGGCCGAAGCTGATCCAGGTCCGCGAGGGCGAGCGCCGCGACGTCGGTGTGTTCAACCTCGAGTTCTTCGCGGTCAACCACTCCATCCCGGACGCGCTGGCCGTTGCCATCCGCACCCCGGCGGGCGTGGTCCTGCACACCGGCGACATCAAGCTCGACCAGCTCCCGCTGGACGGGCGCCTCACCGACCTGGCCGGGTTCTCCCGGCTCGGCGACGAGGGCGTCGACCTGTTCTGCGTCGACTCGACCAACGCCGAGGTCCCCGGGTTCGTCATGCCCGAGCGCGACATCGGCCCGGTGCTCGACGACGTCATCCGCCGCGTCGACCAGCGCGTGATCGTGGCCTGCTTCGCCAGCCACGTCCACCGCGTCCAGCAGGTCCTCGACGCCGCGCAGCGGCACGGCCGCCGGATCGCGTTCGTCGGCCGGTCGATGGTCCGGAACATGGGGATCGCGGCGGAGCTGGGCCTGCTCAACGTGCCGGACGGGCTGCTGGTCGACCTCGACCAGGCGAGCACCCTCCCGGAGAGCAAGGTCCTGTTCGTCTCGACGGGTTCTCAGGGCGAGCCGCTCTCGGCGCTGTCGCGGATGGCGCGCGGCGAGCACCGGCAGATCTCGATCCGCGCGGGCGACACCGTCGTGCTGGCCAGCTCGATGATCCCGGGCAACGAGACCGCGGTGTTCGGCGTGGTCAACGGCCTGACCCGGCTCGGCGCGAACGTCGTCCACCAGGGCAACGCCAAGGTGCACGTGTCCGGCCACGCGTCGGCGGGGGAGCTGCTCTACCTGTACAACGCGGTGCGCCCGAGCAACGTCATGCCGGTCCACGGCGAGTGGAAGCACCTGCGCGCGAACGGCGAGCTGGCGATCCGCACCGGTGTCGCGGCCGAGAACGTGGTCATCGCCGAAGACGGCGTGGTCGTCGACCTGGTCGACGGCAAGGCGTCCCGCACCGGCCGCGTCGAGGTCGGGCACGTCTACGTCGACGGCCTCTCGGTCGGCGACGTCGGCGAGTCGACCTTGTCCGACCGGCTGGTGCTCGGCGAGGGCGGGTTCATCTCGATCAGCGTCGCGGTGGACTCCAGCACGGGCCGTGCGGTCAGCAGCCCGACGGTGTCCGGCCGCGGCTTCTCCGACGACCCGAAGGCGCTCGACGCCGTCGTGCCGCTGGTGGAGATGGAGCTGGCGCGCACCGAGTCCGAGGGCATCACCGACACGCACCGGATCGCGCAGGCGGTCCGCCGGGTGGTCGGCCGCTGGGTGGCCGACACCTACCGCCGCCGCCCGATGATCGTCCCGACGGTCATCCCGGTCTGACGCCCGTGGGGGCATCTTCACGGCTCTTGAGGCCGTGAAGGTGCCCCTGACGGCTTTCTAGCGCGTCACCGTGGCCAGGCCCAAGGCGAAGGCGACGGTGGCGATCTGACGCAGGAGTGCCCTGCGCGCCTGCCGTTGTTCGGTTCGTGTCGGCTTCATGCGTACCCCCAAGCGGTAGACATCCAGTGTTCCGCGTGCGCGGGCCCGGGACATCCCGCTCCGGGACGGCATCGCCTCCCTCCCCGGTATGAGGCGTTGTTAGGCCGTCCGGACCACGAACCGGTGCTTTGCCCGGCGCTAACCTTGGTCCCAGCCCGCCTCGGGAAGAGAGGCCGCGATGGGACGTCACTCCGACGGAAAGCGACGCCGGCTGCTGGTGCCCGCCGTCGCCACCGGGCTCGTGGTCGTCCTCGGCGTCGCGGCCTGGGTGACCGTTTCGTCGGTGCGGTCGCGGCCCACGTGCGTGCAGCCGCCGAAGGTCCTGGTCACCGCGTCCGCCGACGTCGCTCCGGCGCTTTCGCTCGTCGCCCGTGGTCTCGACCTTTCGTGCGGCTCCGTCGAGGTCCAGACCAGGGAGCCGGCGTCGGCCGCCGAACGGCTCGCCCTGTCCGACGGCAGCCCGCGGCCGCAGGTGTGGGTGCCGGACTCGACCCTCGCGCTGCGGCGCGCCCGCCAGCTCGGCGCGGGCGACGTCCCCGAGAGCGGGGCGTCGGTGGCGAGCTCCCCGGTGGTGCTGGCCGTCGCGGAGGACGTCGTCAAGGGCGTCGGCTGGCCGCAGCGCGACGCCACGTGGGCCGACGTGCTGGGCGCGCCGGGCACCGTCCCGGGGATGTCCGACCCGGCTCGCGACGCGGTCGGCGCGCTGGCGCTGCTCGGGCTGAAGGAGAGCGTCCGGGCGGCGGCCGAGCCCGCGGGCGCGTACGTCGCGCTGCTGCGGCGGTTCTCGGCCAACACGCTCGGCGCGGAGACGGACCTGATCGCGCGGCTGCCGGGCTCGAGCGGCAGCGGCGGCACGGCGTCGGTGACGGCGTTCCCCGCGTCGGAGAACTCGGTGCTGCGCCACAACATCGAGGACCGGACGTCGCCGCTCGTCGCCGTCTACGCGACGGCAGTGCCCACTTTGGACTACCCGTTCGCCGAGCTGGGCGGAATCACGCCGCAGCAGCGTCCGATCGTCGACGCGCTGCGCGAGGCGGTGCTCGGCGACCCGGGCGCGGACGCGATCGCGAAGACGGGCCTGCGCGCGGCGGGCGGTCAAGCCCTGCGAGACCACGCCGACGACCGGCGCGTGTCGTCCCCGGGCATCCGCGCGGCGGGCATCCCGGCCGCGGGAGCCGTCGACGAGCTGCTCAACCAGTGGGCCGGGATCAACCTGAGCGCGCGGGTGCAGGTGCTCGTCGACGTGTCGGGGTCGATGAACGCCCAGGTGCCGGGGACGGGGCTGAACCGCATGCAGGTGTCGATGCAGGCGACGGAGAAGGCAATGCACCTGTTCAAGCCGACGACCCAGCTGCGGATGCTGGCGTTTTCGACGCGCCTGGACGGCGACAAGGACTACCGCGAGCTGCTCCCGATGGCCTCGGTGGCCCAGCACCTGTCGAGCGGAGCATTGGACCGGCTGGCCCAGGTGAAGGCAACCCCGGACGGCGGAACGGGGCTGTACGACAGCGTGCTGGACACGTACCGCACGGCAAGGCGCGAGTGGGAGCCGGGCCGGTTGAACCTGGTGATCGTCCTGACGGACGGCCGCAACGACGACCCGCACGGCATTTCCCGCGCGGACTTGCTGACCGAGCTGGCCAAGCTGCAGGACCCCCGCCGCCCGATCCCCCTGATCGGAGTAGGCATAGGCCCGGACGCGGACAAACCGGAACTCGACCAGCTGACCGCGGCGACGGGCGGTCAGGCGTTCTTGGCCCCGGACCCGGCGAAGATCACGGACGTGTTTTTCGGGGCCCTGTCCCGGATCGCCGGCGGTTAGCGCACCTGTAGTCGACGACGGCCTTTGCCTCCCTCGCCTCCGAGGCCCACTTCATGAGGACGGCGTTGGCCGACCTGAGCCCGGCCGGTGCGCCCTTCCTCGCCCACCGGAAGTATTTCAGTTCGCTCGTATACGTTGCCGAACACGCGGTCTGTCCACGGCGGGGTGGCGAAGGGATCGTCGGCGGACTTCGGTCTCGGGCGGGGTACTTGAGCATCGCGTCGAGGGTCGCCCCGGTGAGGTCCGGTTCTCCGCCGCCTTCCACGGATTCGCCGTGTTTCAGCTGCTGGACCAGCCGGCGGCCGAGCTGTGCGACACTCGGGTCAATTGTCCGCGGTCTCCGCCGGTGCGCGCTCGGCGCGCCGGCGGACGAGCGCGTAGACCCCGAGGATCACCGCCAAGCTGATCAAACTCAGATACAACTGCGACCGCGCGTCCTCGTCCACGAACAGCATCGACGCCACCACCGACAACGTCACCACCAGCGTCAACCAGCTCAACCACGGATATCCCCACATCCGCAGCTTCAACGTCTCCGGCGCCGAAGCCTCCAACCGCCGCCGCATCCGCAACTGTGACCCGCAAATGATCGCGTACACGAACAACGCCACCGCGCCCGCCGAATTGATGATGAAGTAGAAGATCTTGTCCGGGGACACGTAGCTCATCACCACCGCCACGTACCCGACCGAAGTGGACGCCAGGATCGCCTTCCACGGCACCCCTCGCGCGTTCGTGTCGGCGATCCACGATGGCGCCCAGGCGTGGCGGTGCAGGGCGAACAACATCCGGGATGCCGTGTACAGCCCCGAATTCAGCACCGACAGCGCTGCCGTCAGGACCACCGCACTGACCACTGTGGACGCTGCCGGGACGCCGAAGCGGCCGAACGCCGCCGCGAACGGGCTCGTCTCGGTCGGGATCTCGCGCCACGGGGTGATCATCACCAGCAGGGCCACCGAACCCACGTAGAACACGATCACGCGCCACACGATCGTCGACGTCGCCTTGCGGACCGCCGTCTCCGGCTGGTCGGACTCCGCCGCCGCGATCGTGACGATTTCCGCGCCGAAATAGGAAAAAATGACGATCACCACGCCGTGGACGACCGAAAAACCGCCGTTCGGCACGAAGCCGTCGAGGCCGATGTTGCCCACCGAAAAGTGCGCGCCCGGCCAGAGCCCCAGCACGAACAGCAAGCCCAGCACCAGGAACACCACGATCGTCGCGACCTTGATCGACGCCAGCCAGAACTCCGTCTCGCCGAACGACCGCGCCGACGCCAGGTTCGTCGCCGTCAGCAGCAGCATCAGCGCCAGCGAGAACACCCACTGCGGCACCCCGGGAATCCAGCCCTGCAGGATCTTCGCGCCCGCGACCGCCTCGAACGCGACCACGCCGACCCAGAAGTACCAGTACAGCCAGCCGATCGTGAAGCCCGCCCAGCCGCCGAGGGAGTCCCGCGCGTACTCCATGAACGAGCCGAGCGCCGGCGCGGCCGTCGCCATCTCGCCGAGCATCCGCATGACGAGCACGACCAGCAGCCCGCCCAGCGCGTAGGACAGCACGGCCGCCGGGCCGACGGTGTGGATCACCGCGCCGCTGCCGATGAACAGGCTCGCGCCGATGATGCCGCCGAGGGCGATCATCCGGACGTGCCGCTGCCGGAGTTCGGGCCGCAGCCCCGACGTCGTCATGGTGGAGAATTCTCGCATTCCGACGCCGGATCGTGAAGAACTCAGCTCGTGAGGATCTCGGACTTCCGCTGCACCAGGTACGCGCCGGCCAGCAGGATCGCCGAGCCGAGCAGCTGCACCCAGGTGAGCTCCTCGCCGAGCAGCGCCCACGCCGTCACGGTGACGATCACCGGCTCGACCAGCCCGAGCACGCTCGCCACCGACGCCGGCAGGTGCCGCAGCGACGAAATCCCGAAGACGTACGCGAACACCGTCGCCACCAACACCAGCAGGACGAGCAACAACCACACCGGCGGGCGCCACGCGCCGAACGCGACGTCGGTGCCGAGCAGCTCGACCGGCCACGTCCACGGCGGCGCGACGATGCTCACGAGCACCGCGCCGATCACCATGCCCCAGGTGACCAGGCCCAGCGGGTCGATGTCGGCCACCGCGCGTTCGCCGAGCAGGAAGTACCCGGCCGAGCACAGCGCCGCGCCGAAGCCGGCGAGCAGCCCGACGCCGTTCAGCGTGACGCCCTGCCAGACCTGCGCGACCAGCGACAGCCCGAGCATGGCCAGCGCGATGCCGCCCCACACCGACCGCGGCAGCCGGTGCCGCCGCACTAACCGCACCCACAGCGCGATGAGCACCGGCGACACGAACTCCAGCAGGATCGCGATGCCGACCGGGATCCGGCCCGCGGCGACGAAGTAGAGCAGCTGCACCCCGGCGACGCCGAGCAGGCCGTAGCCGGCCAGGACCGGGAGCTCGGTCCGGCGGACCCGCAGCTTCCGCGGCGCGACCAGCGCCACCCCGGCGAGCAGCACGAGCCCGGCGACGCCGATCCGCATCGCCGCCACCTGCTCCGGGCTGAACCCGGCGGACATCGCGGACTTGCCCAGCGTGCCCGACGTGCTGAAGAACAGCGCGGCGAGCAGGACGAGGGTCGTCCCGCGGCCGCGGTGGGCCACCCGGGGTGGCGCGAGGACGGGCAGCTCGGTGGTCACCACCGCGACTGTAGGGCCCGCCGCGTCACTGCCAAAGCGCTTTTTCCGGTTACTCGGACTGCTTCAGCCCGGTGGCGACGTGCGTCGTGATCGTCGCGAGCCGGCGCCCCTGGACGCGCAGCGCGCCGAGCGCGAGGTCGTCCGGCGCCGCCGACTTGCGGGAGACGAACGAGCCGCCGTACGGGTTGCCGGACTCCATCAGGTGCGGGTCGGTGTAGCCGAGCGGGACGACGATCGCGCCCCAGTGGTAGAAGACGTTGTTGATCGCCAGCAGCGTCGACTCGAGGCCGCCGTGCCGGGTGGACGCCGTCGTGAACGACGTCGCGACCTTGTCGGCCAGCTTTCCCTGCGCCCACAACCCACCCGTGCTGTCCAAAAAGGACTTCAGCTGGGCCGCCGGGCTGCCGAACCGGGTCGGGCTGCCGACGGCGAGCCCGTCCGCCCACACGAGGTCGTCGAGCGTGGCGAGCTCGTGGTGCGGCCCCGAGTCGAGCCACGCCTGCCAGCGCGGGTTCTTCGCGATCGCCTCGGGCGGCACGGTTTCGGGTACGGTCCGCACCCGCACGTCGGCCCCGGTTTCCCGGGCGCCGGCGGCGAGGGACTCCGCGAGGGCGGCGGTGTTGCCGGTCGAGCTGTAGTAGACGACGAGTATCCGAGTGCTCACGCTCACCGACTCTAGGGGACCCGCGCGCGGGTCTCAGGATCCGGACTTCGGCTTCCAGGGGCTGACCGTGTCGGTCGGGCGCGTCGGGTCGTGGAACTTCGGCCGGTCCAGCTCGCCCGCGCGCAGCGGGACGAGGCCGTCGGTGATCGCCTGCATGATCTTCGCGTGCGCGCGCACGCCGGCGCCGGGCCGCTCCGGCTCGACGTCCGACAGGTCGACCGGGTCGCCGAAGTGCACCCGGAACTTCGGCCGGCGCAGGGGAGCGCTGAGCCCGGACCGGGCGAGCGGGACGAGGTCGGCCGGGCCGTTGACGGTCTCGGTGCCCCAGTAGACGGCCTCGTGCGCGCCCCACTGGCTGATCGGGATCACCGGCACGCCCGACGCGAGGGCCAGCCGGGCCGCGCCGGTCTTGCCGCGCTCCGGCCACAGGCCCGGGTCGTGGCTGATCCGGCCCTCGGGGTAGACGATGATCGGCTCGCGCGTGGTCTTCAGCGCCTCGACGGCCTCCGCGAACTGCCCGACGGCCGTCGCGGCGACCTTCCGGTCGACCCGCAGGTGCCCGCTGACCCGCAGCGCCGGGCCGATGACCGGGGCGTCGAGGATGCCGCCGGCCAGCATGAACCGCGGGTTGATGCCGATCCGCTTGCACGCCGCCATCAGCACGAACGCGTCGAAGACGCCGATGTGGTTCGCGGTCATCAGCAGCGGCTTGCCGCGCAGCTGCGCTGGGATCCGACCGGACACGGTGAGCCGCCCGACGAGGTTCACCAGCCCGCGGTCGATGTTCAGCATGGTCCGCCAGATGGCGGGGGCCCGGCGGGAGGTGTTGTCGGAGTGCAGCGCGACCATGGGGCAGAGCATGGCAGACGCCGGATTCACCCGGATGCGCACTGGCCGAATCGGTTCACGCGGTGGCGGGCGCCGATCTGGTTCACCCGGATGGCCGCTCAAGGCCCGGTGTGAGGCAGAAGTTCACCCTGGGCCGAGAGTGGCGCATGGGACGAACGCCGACGGCCGGTTACCGTTGACGGCATGGCTGGGTCGGCGACGAGGAAGCGAAGCACGAGTAGCGGCGCGAAGGGAGCAGCGGCGCGTAAGCCGCGTACACCCGCGAAGTCCCGCCCAGCCGCCCGCAAGCCGGCTCCCCGCTCGCGCCGCAAGACGCCGGGGATCTTCGGCAAGGGCGTCCGCGGCACCTGGAACCTGCTGGCCAAGGGCATCGGCACGCTGGCCAGGACGGTCGGCCGCACCCGCGAGCTGGAGCCCGAACACCGCCGCGACGGCGTCGCCCTGGGCCTGATCGCCCTGGCCATCGTCGCGGCCGTCGGGGTCTGGTGGCGGGCCGCCGGGCCGATCGGGGCCGGGGTCGAGATCGCCACCCGGACCGTCCTCGGCGCCGGGGCCGTGACACTGCCGCTGGTCCTCGTGGTCGTCGCCGTCGCGCTGATGCGGTCCGAACCGCACGCGGAGACCCGGCCGCGGATGGTCATCGGCACGATCATGGTCGTCCTGTCCGTGCTCGGGATGCTGCACATCTTCACCGCGCTCCCGGCGACCAACGACGGCCGCATGTACGCCGGCGGCATCATCGGCGCCTTCTCCGGCGGCCTGCTCACCATGGGCGTCACGACCTGGGTCGCCGTGCCCCTGCTCATCCTCGCGCTGGTCTTCGGCGTGCTCGTCTTCACCGGCACCCCCGTCCGCGAGATCCCGCACCGCCTGCGCAACTGGGGCCTCGACGAGGACGAGCTCGCCGAGGCCGAGCAGCAGAAGTCCGGCTTCGCGACCGACGAGGAGACCGTCACCGAGGCGGACCCGAAGTCGGCGCGCCTGCGCAAGCCGTCGCGCCGCCGGCAGGCCGCCGACGCCAACCCCGAGCAGCTCGACATCGACGCCGCCCTGGCCGAGGTGCCGACGCCGATCAAGCCCCCGAAGCCCGTGCCCAAGCCGGCCGAGGTGCCCGAGAAGAAGCCGAAGAAGGCACCGGAACCGCCGCTGGCCGTCACCCGGACCGTCGAGGGCGACTACCAGCTCCCGCCGCCCGACCTGCTGAAGCTCGGCGACGCGCCGAAGTCCCGCAGCAAGGCCAACGACGCCATGATCGAGGCGATCACCGGCGTGCTGGAGCAGTTCAACGTCGACGCGCAGGTCACCGGCTTCACCCGCGGCCCGACGGTCACGCGCTACGAGGTCGAGCTCGGCCCGGGTGTGAAGGTCGAGAAGATCACCGCGCTGACCAAGAACATCGCCTACGCCGTCGCGACCGACAACGTCCGGCTGCTGGCGCCGATCCCGGGCAAGTCCGCGGTCGGCATCGAGGTGCCGAACTCCGACCGCGAGATGGTCCGCCTGGGTGACGTCCTGCGCGCGCCGTCCACGGTCAAGGACAACCACCCGATGGTGATCGGCCTCGGCAAGGACATCGAGGGCCACTTCGTCACCGCGAACCTGACGAAGATGCCCCACCTGCTGGTCGCCGGGTCCACCGGTTCCGGTAAGTCGAGCTTCGTCAACTCGATGCTGGTGTCGCTGCTCGCCCGCGCGACGCCGGACGAGTGCCGGATGATCCTGATCGACCCGAAGATGGTCGAGCTGACGCCGTACGAGGGCATCCCGCACCTGATCACGCCCATCATCACCCAGCCCAAGAAGGCCGCCGCCGCGCTGGCCTGGCTGGTGGAGGAGATGGAACAGCGCTACCAGGACATGCAGGTCAACAAGGTCCGGCACATCGACGACTACAACAAGAAGGTCAAGTCCGGCGAGATCACCGCGCCGCCGGGGTCCGAGCGCGAGTACCGGCCGTACCCGTACATCATGGCGATCGTCGACGAGCTCGCCGACCTGATGATGACCGCCCCGCGCGACGTCGAGGACGCGATCGTCCGGATCACCCAGAAGGCCCGCGCCGCGGGCATCCACCTGGTCCTGGCCACGCAGCGGCCGTCGGTCGACGTCGTGACCGGCCTGATCAAGACGAACGTGCCCTCGCGGCTGGCCTTCGCGACGTCGTCGCTGACCGACTCTCGCGTCATCCTCGACCAGCCGGGCGCGGAGAAGCTGATCGGCATGGGTGACGCGCTCTACCTGCCGATGGGCGCCGGGAAACCGGTCCGCATCCAGGGCGCGTTCGTCGGCGACGAAGAGATCGCGGCGGTCGTCAACTACGCCAAGGAGCAGGCGCAGCCGGACTACCAGGACGGCGTCACCGCGCAGAAGGCCGGCGAGAAGAAGGAGATCGACCCGGACATCGGCGACGACCTCGACGTCCTGCTGCAGGCGGCCGAGCTGATCGTGACGTCCCAGTTCGGCTCGACGTCGATGCTGCAGCGCAAGCTGCGGGTCGGGTTCGCCAAGGCGGGGCGCCTGATGGACCTGCTGGAGAGCCGGGGGATCGTCGGGCCGTCGGAGGGCTCGAAGGCCCGTGACGTGCTGATCAAGCCGGAGGAGCTGGACTCGGTCCTGTACCTGATCCGCGGTGGCGACCCGTCGCCGTCCGACGCGGACGACGAGTAGTGCAACCCGCCGCCGGGTCCGTTCCGTCCTGAGCGCATGGACCCGCAGCGCATCGCCGCCGGACTGTTCGCCATCGCCGTCGTCGCGGTGGGCGCCGGGAGCTCGGTCGCGGCCGGGCAGCCGGTGCCGGCCCGGCCGCCGGCGCCGTCGACCGTCAGCACCGCGCCCCGCGGTGACGTCACCCTGCGCGTCGGCCAGGAGGCCGCGGTCCGGGGGAAGGACCTGACGGTCCGCTACACGCGGATGGTCTCGGACTCCCGCTGCCGTCCGAACATGACGTGCTTCTGGCAGGGCGAGGCGACGCTGGCGTTCGTGTTGCGCGAGCCGGGCCGCGGCGAGAGCACGACGGCCGAGCTGCACAGCGGCCCCCGGACCGGCCCGCAGGCGACCTCGTTCGCCGCCAGCCGCGTCGAGCTGGTGTCGGTGAGTGAGGACGGCCTGGAGGCGACCGTCCGGGTCAGCTGAGGGGCGTGCCCCAGTGGTCGAGGTAGGCCACTTCGGACAGCGGTGTGCGCGGCGCCGGCTTGAAGTCCGGCACCGTCGTGTACGCCACCGGCAGCAGCCCGACCTGCGTGTGGCCGTCCGGGATGCCGAGGATCTCCGCGGCTTCGGCCTCCCGCGCCAGGTGGTACGTCGTGAGCGTCGAACCCAGCCCGCGCGAGCGCAGCGCCAGCTGGAAACTCCACACCGCCGGGAAGATGCCGCCGTAGAAGGCCGCGTCGACCGCGTTGTCCCCGGCCGGGCGGCCGGCCACGACCGGGATCACGAACACCGGGACGCGCTCGATCACGTCGATCAAGTGCCGCCCGGAGGCCAGCGCCCGCGAAGGCGCGGCACTCGCCCGTTCCGCCAGGTAGGCCTCGCCGACCTCGCGGAAGATCGCGCCGAGCCGGTTCTTCACGTCCTGGTCGCGCACCACGAGCCA
Source organism: Amycolatopsis sp. NPDC114478 (assembly GCF_055633805.1). Taxonomy (NCBI): domain Bacteria; kingdom Bacillati; phylum Actinomycetota; class Actinomycetes; order Pseudonocardiales; family Pseudonocardiaceae; genus Amycolatopsis; species Amycolatopsis sp. NPDC114478. The sequence continues at coordinate 325,539 of NZ_JBVKDO010000007.1, forward strand.
GCGCCAGGCCTGGACGTTGCCGGGCGTCGGCGCCTGCAGTGCCAGGTTCAGGCACTCCTCGATGACCTCGGGTTCGACCGGCCGGTCGAGGTCGAGCTTCCGGCGGACCGCGCGGGTCGTGCTGAGCAGGTGGTCGATGTCCATGCACCCATCCTGACGGGCCCGGGCCGGTTGCGCGGCCCGGGCCGCCGGGCTCAGCCGCCGAACTTGCGGACGGCCTCGTAGTACGTCCACGCCGCGCCCTTGCAGGCGATGTTGGACCCGCAGGCGCTCTTGAGGTCGGAGTACAGGTTGTCGTCGATCTTCAACCGGTTCGCCTCGGTGAAGCGGCCCTGCTTCTTGTAGTTGCGGTACCCGAAGTCGTGGCGGTGGCAGCCCGGGAGGAACTTCCAGCCGAACGGGTTGTCCGGAGCCCACGAGCAGCCGTCGGAGGACCAGTCGAGCTGGCCGTTGTAGGGGGCCTGGCCCCGGATCGTCTCGAAGCTCGAGAGCGACGTGTGGAACAGGTACTGGTCGGTCACGGTCGGGATGTCGACCGCCGCCGCCGTGCCGGCGCCCAGCAGGGCGCTCCCGCCGACAGTCGCGGCCACCGCGATGGTGGCCCCCAGGTTCCGCAGAGTCGTGCGCATCTTGTGCGTTCCTTGCTGATCAGGTGGGGAATTGACCTGATCATCGTGGGACACCGCGGTGGCGCGCGTCACCGCCGGTAACGAGGTTAAGGGGAAACCTTCAGACTTAGGGGTGCTCAGAGTTCCAGCAGCATTCGCGAATTGCCCAGGGTGTTCGGCTTGACGTAGGGGAGGTCGAGGAACTCGGCGACACCGGTGTCGTGCGAGCGCCGCATCTCCTCGAACACCTCGTGCGACACCGGCGTGCCCTGGATCTCGACGAACCCGTGGCCCTGGAAGAAGCTCGTCTCGAACGTCAGCACGAACAGCCGCCTGAGACCCAGCTCACGGGCCTCGTCGATCAGCCGGGCGACCAGCACCCGGCCGACGCCCTGGCCGCGGACGGCCTTGTCGACCACCACGGTCCGCAGCTCGGCGATGTCCTCCCAGAGCACGTGCAGCGCGGCCGCGCCGACGACCTCGCCGTCCACCTCGGCGACCCAGAACTCCTGGACCGCTTCGTACAGCGTGACCAGGTCCTTCTCCAGGAGGACGCGCCCGGCGTCGGAGTCGACCAGGCCCTTGATCTTGCGGACGTCGGCGATCCGCGCGCGGCGGACGGCGGGGGAGGCGGACGGCACGATCGTCAACATTGCCACATCGCCGCGCCGGGGCGCCGACACGACCGGGCTACGCCGTCGTCGGCCCGCCCGGGACCGGCGGCTACCCTGAACGTCGTGCCTTCTCCTGCCACTGACTCCGCCGCCACCCGACGCGTCTCCCTGCTGACCCTGGGCTGCGCCCGCAACGAGGTCGACTCGGAGGAGCTGGCGGGCCGGCTGGCGGCCGGCGGCTGGGAGCTGGCGGCCGATCCGGAGGACTCCGACGTCGTGGTGGTCAACACCTGCGGCTTCGTCGAGTCGGCCAAGAAGGACTCCGTCGACACGCTGCTGGCGGCCTCGGACACCGGCAAGAAGGTCGTCGCGGTCGGCTGCATGGCCGAGCGCTACGGCAACGAGCTCGCCGACAGCCTCCCCGAGGCCGACGCGGTGCTGGGCTTCGACCACTACGCCGAGCTCTCCGACCGGCTCGACGACGTCGTCGCGGGCCGCAAGGTCGCCTCGCACACCCCCGGCGACCGGCGCAAGCTGCTGCCGATCAGCCCGGTCCAGCGGCCCGCCGCCGCGGAGAACGTCGAGGTCCCGGGCCACGCGCAGCACGGCTGGGGCCCGCGGGTGCTGCGCACGCGGCTCGACGACTCGCCGGTGGCCGCGCTGAAGATCGCCTCCGGCTGCGACCGGCGCTGCTCGTTCTGCGCGATCCCGTCGTTCCGCGGCTCGTTCGTCTCGCGGCAGCCGGACGAGGTCGTCGCCGAGGCGATGTGGCTGGCCGAGCACGGCGTCAAGGAGCTGTTCCTGGTCAGCGAGAACTCGACGTCCTACGGCAAGGACTTCGGCCGCGACGGCGCCACCGCGCTGGAGCGGCTGCTGCCGCGGCTGGCGGAGATCGACGGCATCGAGCGCGTCCGCGTCTCCTACCTGCAGCCGGCCGAGACGCGCCCGCAGCTGGTCAAGGCCATCGCGACCACGCCGGGTGTCGCCGAGTACTTCGACCTGTCCTTCCAGCACTCCAGCGAGCAGGTGCTGCGCCGGATGCGCCGGTTCGGCTCGACCGACTCGTTCCTGGCGCTGTGCGAGCAGATCCGCGAGTACGCGCCCGAGGCGGGCATCCGCACCAACGTCATCGTCGGCTTCCCCGGCGAGACCGAGCACGACCTCTCCGAGCTGGAACGCTTCCTGACCGGCGCGCGCCTCGACGCGGTCGGCGTCTTCGGCTACTCGGACGAGGACGGCACCGAAGCCGAGGGCTTCGACGGCAAGCTCGACGCCGACGAAGTGGCGAAGCGGGTCACCCGGATCTCCGCGCTGGTCGAGGAGCTGACCGCGCAGCGCGCCGAGGACCGGATCGGCACCTTCGTCGACGTCCTCGTCGAGCTGGACGACGACGGCGAGCTCACCGGCCGCGCCGCGCACCAGGCGCCCGAGGTCGACGGCGAGTGCGTCATCCTCGACGCGCCGGAGAAGACCGAGGTCGGTGACTTCCTGCGTTGCGAGGTCGTCGACTCGGCGGGCGTGGACCTGATCGTCCGCGCGGTACCGGACGCCGACCGGTGAGTGCGCTCCCCAGCGACGCCGCCGACGAGGGCACGGCCCACGACGGCCCCGCCCAGGTCCCGGTGGCGACCCCCGTCCCCACGCTCAACGTCGCCAACCTGCTGACGCTCTCCCGGCTGGTCCTGGTCCCGCTGTTCGTCGTCGCGCTGTTCACCGGCGACGGCCACGACACCACCTGGCGCGCGATCGCGACCGGCCTGTTCGCCGTCGCCTCCTTCACCGACCAGCTCGACGGCTGGGTGGCCCGCAAGTACGGCCTGATCACCGACTTCGGCAAGATCGCCGACCCGATCGCGGACAAGGCGCTGACCGGCGCCGCGCTGGTGGGGCTGAGCGTCCTCGGCGAGCTGGGCTGGTGGGTCACGATCGTCATCGCCGTCCGCGAGATCGGCGTCACGCTGCTGCGGTTCTGGGTGATCCGCCACGGCGTGATCCCGGCCAGCCGCGGCGGCAAGGCCAAGACGATGGCCCAGATCGCCGCGATCGTGGCGTACCTGCTGCCGCTGCCCGCGGGCGCGGACCCGGTCCGCTGGGCGCTGATGGGCCTGGCCCTGGTGCTGACCGTGGTGACCGGCGTCGACTACCTGGTCCGGGCCCTGCGGCTGCGCGCGGCCGGGCGCCGCGTCACCGGGAGCTGAGAGTGGACGAAAAGGCCCTGGTCGCGGCCCTGACCGCGCGGGGTGAGACCGTCGCGGCCGCCGAGTCGCTGACCGCTGGTCTGGTCTGCGCGACCCTCGCGACGGTGCCCGGCGCGAGCGCGGTCCTGCGCGGCGGCCTGGTCGTCTACGCCACCGAGCTGAAGACCGCGCTGGCCGGGGTCGACGCGGGCCTGCTGGCCGAGCACGGCGCCGTGCACCCGGAGGTCGCCGCCCAGCTGGCCGAGGGCGCGCGCGACCGCTGCGGGGCGACCTGGGGCCTCGGGCTGACCGGTGTGGCCGGGCCCTCGCCCCAGGACGGCGTGGCTCCGGGCACGGTGTACGTCGGGCTTGCCGGGCCGGGAACACGCACACCGCGTCTTTCGGGGGCTCGGGTGGCGGAGCCCCCGACCCGAGGCGAAGCCTCGGTTGTCACAGTCCGTACGCTGGCCTTGTCCGGCGGCCGCGACTTGATCAGGACCGAATCGGTCCGGGCGGCGTTTGCCCTGCTCGGGGAACATTTGGCGTGAAACACGCGTTCGCCCTTGGCGTACGGACACACCAACTCCTGCGCCCGGGGCGCCGCTCTGGGTAACGTAGGGGGTACTTGTTCGGAAGGGAGGCGCGTGATGACCGTGCTGTTGCGTGAGGCGATCGGTGATCGGCTCCGTCATGCCCGCACCAACCAGCGTCGTACGCTGCGCGACATCTCCCGCGCCGCCAGGGTCAGCCTCGGCTACCTCTCGGAGGTGGAGCGGGGCCAGAAGGAGGCGTCGAGCGAGCTGCTCGCGTCCATCTGCCAGGCCCTGGACCTTCCGCTCGGCGAGCTGCTGCACCACGTGGCGGCGGACGTTTCGGCCCTCGACAACGTCGAGGTCGCACCGGTCGACGAGCGGATCGTGGAAGGCGCGCCCCGGGAGAAGAGGGGCGCCGAGACCGCGGCGGCCGGCATCGAAGGCGGTCGCCTGATGTCCGAGCTGATCGGGAACGACCTCGCCGACCTGCGGGTTTCCCCGGCGCCGAGGATGAACACGACGTTGCGGACGACGATCGGGCAGCCCAAGCTGGCTTCCACGATCGCCGCTTAGGAGCGAAGAGCGCAAGACGACGGCCCCGGGCAACCTGCCCGGGGCCGTTCGCGTTACTTGAGCGTCGCGTCCGCGCTTGTACGCCTCGGCCCCTCGCGGGTGACGGTGCGTGAAGCGTGGTCACGGCGTGGTTCGATCGCCGGAAGGCGGGCCGCCGACTCCGGGGGTGATCAGGGGCGAACCCTGAAATCCCCCGGGGTCGCCTGGAACGGACGTGGCCGACCTGACACGATGGAACCCAACGCCGGGGTCGGTGCGTTGCATGTGCAGGGGAGTGACGCCCCACCCCGAGGACCTAGGCCCGTGGGACGCAAGAAGGCAGGCGGAGGAGATGGCCAACCCGTTCGTGAAGTTCTGGAAGTACATGATGGCGGCGTTCTCGTCGAAGATCGACGAGCACGCCGACCCGAAGGTACAGATCCAGCAGGCCATCGAGGAGGCGCAGCGCAACCACCAGGCGCTGACGCAGCAGGCCGCCTCCGTGATCGGCAACCAGCGGCAGCTGGAGATGAAGCTCAACCGGCAGCTCGGCGACGTCGAGAAGCTGCAGGCCTCGACCCGGCAGGCGCTCGTCCTCGCGGACGAGGCCCGCTCCAAGGGTGACGAGCAGAAGGCGACCGAGTTCGAGAACGCCGCGGAGAGCTTCGCGACGCAGCTCGTCACGGCCGAGCAGAACATCGAGGACCTGAAGACGCTGCACGACCAGTCGCTGCAGGCCGCGGCCCAGGCCAAGAAGGCCGTGGAGCGCAACTCGCAGATGCTGCAGCAGAAGCTGGCCGAGCGTACGAAGCTGCTCTCGCAGCTGGAGCAGGCGAAGATGCAGGAGCAGGTCTCCGCTTCGCTGAACCAGATGAGCCAGCTGGCCGCGCCGGGCAACACGCCGTCGCTGGAAGAGGTCCGCGACAAGATCGAGAAGCGCTACACCACGGCGCTGGGCTCGGCGGAGCTGGCGCAGAACTCGGTCCAGGGGCGCATGATGGAGGTCCAGGCCTCCACCACGCAGCTGGCCGGCCAGTCGCGGCTGCAGCAGATCCGGGCCTCGATGCACGGTGACTCGGTCGCCCAGGTGACCGACGGCGGCAAGGCGGCCCAGCAGCCGGCCAGCAGCTCGGCCGACATCCAGCGCGAGATCCAGGCGCGCGTGCAGGCCGAGCACGGCAAGAACCCGGCCTGACGCCGGCCGGCAGTCGAAGGGGGCGAGCATGGGGCAGCAGGGCAGACGACGCGACTTCAGCGAGTTCAGCGCGAAGCTGGAGAAGCACATCGAGAAGCTGCCCGACTACGCCGTGCGCGCCCAGGAGAAGCTCCAGAAGGTGCAGAAGTACTTCCCGCCGGCCGACCAGGCCGGCGGGAAGCCCGCAGCCCCGCGGGCCCGGCCGAACCCGCTGCAGCGGCCGCCGGTGCGCCGCCCGGACATGACGGCCGGCTGGTCGTCGATGGCCAACCAGGTGCCCGCGTTCGCCGAAGCCCGCGCGAAGTGGGACCGCTGGAACCACCCGGCCGCGAAGCTGGAACGCCGCAAGCGCCGGACGTCGCGCGCGATGACGCTGTGGATCATGCTGACGATCCTGTGCGGCGTCCTCACCGTGGCGGCCGGGATGGGCTGGATGAGCGCCACCGGCGCCCCGATGATGCCGCAGGCGATCATGGCGTTCGCCGGCGCCGTCGTCTTCGGGACGTTCAGCGTCCGAAGCGGACTCAAGCTCCGCGAACTCAAGAACACCCCGCTCCCGTCCGCCCCGGCGGGACCGCCGCCGCTGCCGCCCGCCGGATCCGCCGCCCGCGAGCCGATGGAACGGCTGGCGGAGTGCGAAGCGTCGCTGGGCGAACTGCTGCGGCAGCTCTCCGTACCGTCCTCGGTGGGCACGACGCCGGTGTCCGAAGTGTCCGTCGCGGACGCCCGGCAGACCGCGGCCGAAGCCGCGGCCGCCCTGCGCGGCCTCGCCGGCCGCATCCAGGCGATCGAACGCGGCCGCAACTCCGCGCCGGCCCGTGAGCAGGCGGCCTTGGACGCGGCCGTCGGCAAGCTCCGCGAACAGCTCGACGACGGTCTCGAGGGCTACCGCGGCCTGGTCGCCGCGGCCGGCCACACGGTCGCCGCCTCGAGCGACGGCCTCGTCACGTCCAAACAGGCCCTCACCGACGCCACCGACCGCCTCGCCGGCCTTGCGATGGCGCTGCGCGAGCTTTCCTGAGCCGAAACACAGCCGATCACGCGAATTCCGCCGTCGTTGCGCCGCCCGGGAACTCAAACTCGGCCGTTCGGGTGCCGCCGAGCGGCCGAACCGGATCTTCGTCACCCGGCGTGCGTGATCGTGCGTTTCACCCCGGCGTCGCGCCCTGTTCACCTCCCGGCTCCGAAACCCGCACGTAATCGGAAACTGGTGGCGACGGAAACGTGAGCCACCTAACGTTTCTGTCATGCAGGTAGAGGTGTCACTAGCCGGGAGGCCCGCCGTGGACTGAGGTTCGCCGGCGCCGACCGTACACAGTGGACTTTCTCGACCGCCGAGGAAAGGACGCCCCGTGAACACGCTCCCGCCGGATCCGGACCCCGTCCCCGCCACCCCGCCCACCGCTTCCCACCGCGTCATCGCGGCTTTCGAGCGCATCACCGAAGCCGACCGCCCCGACCTCTGGTCCACCCTGCGCGCGGTCGAGGACGTCCTCGTCGACGCGAAGGCCGTCGACGAGCGCGTCAAGGCGGGGGAGGACCTGCCGCTCGCGGGCACGGTCTTCGCCGTGCCGGAGCTGATCGACGTCGCCGGGCAGCCGTCCGGCCGTTCGGTCCCCGATGCCAGCGCCACGATCGTTTCCCGGCTCACCGCGGCCGGGGCCGTCGTGCTCGGCAAGACCGGCGCGGGAACCGTCGCCTCGGCCTGGGACCGCACCAAGGTCGGCGGCCGCGGCGCGGCGGTCGCCGTCGCGCTGGGGATCGTCGACCTCGCCCTGAGCACGGCGGGCGCGGTCCCGGCCGCGTTGAACGCCGTCGTCGCGCTCAAGCCCACCCGCGGCCTGCTGCCGATGACCGGCGTCCGCTCCGCCGACGCCGTCTCCGTGTACGCGACCGGCCTGGTCGACGCCCGCCGCGCGCTCGCCCTGATGACGGGCCCGGACGGCGTCTCGCCGACGCGCACCTGGCCCGCCGACGTCCGCCTCGGCGCGGGCGAGCACCCGCGCATCGCGTACCCGAAGAACCTGCCCCTGAACGCCGCCGCGGCGATGGCGCTCGACGGCGTGGTGAAGCGGCTGACCGCGGCCGGCGCCATCTTGGAGCCGGTCGTCCTCGGTGAGCACGATTTCGAGGACGCGCTCCTGCTGCCCACCGTGCCGGATCACCCGGACCTGGCCGAAGCCCTGGCCGACCCGGCCGCCGTGCAGCATCGCCTGGCCGAGTGCACCGCCTTCGCGAACCTCCTCGACCTGGCGGCGGTCACCGTTCCGGTGCTGCCGGGGGACAAGCGCCCCTTCGGCGTCACGTTCCTGACGCGGGCGTTCGAGGACCAGATCGGTCTGGACCTCGCGACCGTCTGCACCGACGAGCCCATGACGCCCTACCCGGAACCGGGCGAGGACGTCGTCGTGTTCGGCGCGCACCTGCGCGGCCAGCCGCTCAACGACCGGCTCACCGAGCTCGGCGCGCGGTTCACCGGACCGGTCCGGACCACCGAGGGCTACCGGATGGTCCTGCTGGACACCGAACCACCGCAGCCCGGCGTCCTCGAGGGAAGTACCACCCTCGACGGCGAACGCTGGCGCCTGTCCCCGGCGGCGTTCGAGCGGTTCGCCGCCACGCTGAAGGAGCCCTTCGTGCTCGACCGCGTCGTGCTGGACGACGGCACCGCGCCCCTGGCCGTCCGGTGCCTGACGGCCGAGGGAGCCGCCCTGGACCGCTACGAGTCCTGGCGCGGGTACGTCCGGTTCACCTCGACGGCCGGGCTGCGAGCCCCCGGCTGACCCGGCGCACCAGGCCCGGGCCGTGCAGCGCGAACCCGGTGTAGAGCTGCACGAGCGACGCCCCGGCGTCCACCAGCCGGACGGCGTCGTCCGGGCCCATGATCCCGCCGACGCCGATGATCGGCAGGCTCCCGCCGGTGTGGTCGCGCACGAACCGCACGACCTCCGCCGCGCGGGCGGTCAGCGGCCGGCCGGACAGGCCTCCCCCCTGTCCGGCCAGGCTGCTTTCCGACGGCGCGATGCCGTCGCGCGACAGCGTGGTGTTGGTGGCGATGATGCCGGCGACGCCGTGCTCGAGCGCGACTTCCAGGAGTTCGGCGAGGGCGTCGTCGGTCAGGTCCGGCGCGACCTTCACCAGCACCGGCGTCGGGGTGCGGCCGCCGGCGAGCTCGACGGACGTCGCGCGCAGCTCGCCGAGCAGCTCGGCGAGCGCGGCGCGGTCCTGCAGCTGCCGCAGCCCCGGCGTGTTCGGCGAGCTGACGTTGATCGCGAAGTAGTCCGCGTACGGGTGCAGCGCATGCAGGGAGAAGCGGTAGTCCTCGACGGCCTCGCCGAGGGGAGTGACCTTCGACTTGCCGATGCTGATCCCGAGCGGCACGCCGGGTTTCCCGTCGCGCGCGAGCTTGGCGGCGAGGGCTTCGGCGCCGTCGTTGTTGAAGCCCATGCGGTTGATGACGGCGTCACTGGCGGGGAGGCTGAACAGCCGCGGTTTCGGGTTGCCCGGCTGCGCCAGCCGCGTCACGGTGCCGACTTCGACGAACCCGAAGCCGAGCGCGGCCCACGCGGGCAGCGCGCGGCCGTTCTTGTCCATCCCGGCGGCGAGGCCGACGCGGTTGGGGAACCGCAGGCCCAGCACAGTCACGGGGTCGTCGACGCGGAAGGCGCCGCCGAGAGCGGGTGCGACCTTCCCGAGCCGGGCCAGGACGCGGACCGTGCGCTCGTGCACCAGCTCGGGGTCGTGGTAGGACAGCCGGTACAGCGCCGGGCGGACGATCTTGTCGAAGAGCACGCCCCCATGCTGCCAAACCGCCCGCGGGCCGCTACCCGAGCGTCACCTCGGCGTGAAGGCGGCCACTCAGTCGCGGTCCTTCCACTCGTCCTCGAGCATCGCGTAGATGAACTCGTCGGTCCACTCGCCCTTGACGATCTCGTTCTCCTTCAGGTGCGCCTCGCGGCGCATCCCGAGGCGTTCCATCAGCGCGGCCGACGCCTCGTTGCGGCCGTCGCAGCGGCCGATGATGCGGTGCAGCCCCAGATCCTCGAAGCCGAGCCGCAGCAGCTCGGTCGTCGCCTCGGCCGCCAGGCCCTTGCCGTGGTGGTCCGGGTGGAAGACGAACCCGATCTCGCCCTGCCGGTGCTCGCTGCTGAGCCACTCCAGGTTCAGGTCGCCGATCAGCTGCCCGGTCGAGGCCAGCTCCACCGCCACGGCGAGGAACTGCCCCTCCTTCGTCAACGTCGAGCTGTGCACCCGTTTCGCGAGCGCCGCGGCCGATTCGGCGCGGCTGCGCGGACCCCAGTACAGGTAGCGGGCGACGTCGGCGCGGGACTGGAAGGAGTTCAGCGCGTCGAGGTCGTCGGGCGTGAACGGGCGCAGGAGCAGCCGATCCGTGGTGATCGGGTAGTCGGGCCTGAGCATGCTTCCAGGCTAGCGACCTTCAGCCGTCCGGGGGACAGAACGGTGTACCGCGATCGGCAAACCCGGCGGTCGGATCGCCGGACGGTCGTTCGGCCGCGATCGGCGGCCTGACCTGCACAAATGAGCGCATGAAGGAACCCCCGGGGGGCCTCTCGGACGCCGTCAAACGTCCGAGCCCGAGCCGGACTGGTGCTCGGGAACCCCGGGGGCACGGTGACTGCCTGGTATTCGCTATCAGGCATCACGTGAAGCAGGCGATGAGCCGAAGGTGGCTCAGTTGTAGCGCTGCTCAAAGTCCTTCACGTGCCATCCGCTAGCGGACAGCCACCTCACGAGTCCTGTTGGAATACAACTTAGGACCACCTCCTTTCTCGTGTACTGCCACGCTAGGCGAAGATCCCGGTGTCCGGCAACGTCATTTCGCGAATCTCACTTCGCAGGCGGCACCTGCCCGGTGCGGACGTTCGACGTCGGACAGACTTCGAGCGGGATCCGGTGCGCCGCAAGGTGCTCCGGCAGCGCCGGGCCCGCCCAGGCCGAACGACACCAGGCCTTCGGGGCGTTCGCGGAGCGCGAACACGAGCGTCTCCCGCCCGGCCTACTGCGGCGGGTAGGGCCCGTGCTGGTCGTTCGGGCAGAACCACGTCGGCCGCCGCTGGACGTCGTGGCCCTGCGTACGCACCAGGAGCTTGCCGCCGCAGCGGAAGCAGCCCTGGCGGGTGCGCTCGTAGACCCAGTTCTTGCGGTTGCGGTCGAGGTGGCCGGTCGTGCTCTGGTCGAACCGGCCGGAACGGGCGTTGGCCAGCAGCAGCTTCCGGGCGAGCGCGACCGTGCGCCCGGCGTCCACTTCGGACACCGGCGTCCACGGCGTGACGCCGAGCAGGAAGGCGATCTCGCACTTGTAGAGGTTCCCGACCCCGGCCATCACACGCTGGTCGAGCAGCGCGAGGCCCAGTTCCCGCTCGGGCTTGGCGCTCAGGTTGGCGACCGCGCGGTCCGCGTGCGCTTCGGTCCACTGTGGATCGAGCAGGTCCGGGCCGAGGTGGGCGACGAGGTCGGTTTCCTTCGGTGTGGCCACGAGTTTGAGGTCGTGGACGCGGAAGCCGATCACCTGCGTGTCCGCCGCGGTGAAGATCACGCGGGCGTGGTGCCCGGGCCGGCGCCACTTCGCGCCGGCCGCGTAGACGTCCCACATGCCGTCCATCAACAGGTGCGAGTGAAGCGTCAGGTCGCCGGAGAACCGGGTGAACAGGTGCTTGCCGACCGTGCCGACGCCGAGCACCTCGCGCCCGGCGAGGTCCACTGTGGCCAGCTGCGGCACGCGGAACTCGCCGCGCAGCAACGTCTTTCCCGCCAGTGCCTGGTCGAAGCGCTTTCCGACGAGGTAGACGGTGTCACCTTCGGGCACGGCTCACCCCGTGGATTCGGACACCTCGGCGGGGGCCTCCGGGGTCTCCGGTGCCGGGCCTTCGGGCCAGTCGGGGCCTTCGGGCTCCTCGCCGGCGATGCGGTGGCGGCCCGCGCGGTTGGAGCGCAGGATCTTCGCCAGCACCATGTTGAACGTCAGCGCGATCTCCTGGGCGCCGGGCGAGTGCCACTCGTGGATCGGGCTGCACGCGCCTTGGGCCTGCTGCACGGCCAGCCGGTCGGTGATCGCCGTCGGCATCACCAGGGACCCGAAGTTCTCGCGCAGCTCGGCGATCCGGAACTGGTGCTCGTAGGATCGCACGCGCAGCTTGTTGACCAGGACGCCGATCGCGCGCAGGTCCGGGTTGAGCTCCTTGCGGATCTTCTCGATCGCTTCGAGGGCCCGGTGCGCGCCTGCGACGGCGTAGATCGTCGGCTCGGTCACGATCAGCGCGCTGTCCGCGCCGACCAGCGCGGACTTCGTCAGCCGGCCCAGCGACGGCGGGCAGTCCAGGATCACCAGCTCGTACGGCGTTTCGCGCAGCGGTTCGCGGTGCAGCTCGTCGAGCGCGCGGGAGAAGTTCGCGAGGCGCTCGGGGTCGGCGTCCGGGTCGTTGAGCATTTCCAGCTCTTCGGCGCCGACGAGGACGTCGACGTCCTCGCTCCAGACGCTCGGCGCGATCGCGCGTTCGAGCATCGCCCGGCTGGGGTCTTCCAGCACGTCGGCGAGGGTCGCGTCGGTGTACGGCGGGTCGAGCGAGGTCGTGGCGTTGCCCTGCGGGTCGAGGTCCACGACCAGCGTCCGGGTGCCCCTACGCAGGGCGGCGGACGCGATACCGAGAGCGACCGTCGTCTTGCCGACGCCTCCCTTGAGGCTGAGTACGGCGACCGTGTGCACGTTCTCCAGCCTACGGGTGTGCGCGAGGGGCGCCGCCGGGCAAGGGGCGTTCACTCGAAGGGAGGAGCCCGGGAGCGGGGCGACGGCGGGCACTACCCTGTGCGGCATGAAGACGGAGACCGTGGCCGCCCGGGGTTCGGGCGCCGTCCGCCGGGTGCTCGAGGCCGAGATCGAGGCCGCTCGCGCCCGGGGCGCCGAGCACCCCCGCGTCGTCGACGTGGGCGGCGGCAGCGGCGGCTGGGCGGTGCCGTTCGCGGCGGCGGGCTGCCGGGTGACCGTCGTCGAGCCGAGCCCGAACGCCCTCGCGACGCTGAAGCGGCGCGCCGAGGAGGTGGGTGTCTCCGAGCTGATCACGGTCGTCGCGGACGACTCCGACGCGCTGGGCCGGTACGTCGAGGCGGGCTCGGCCGACCTGGTGCTGGCCCACGGGCTGCTCGAGATCGTCGACGACCCGGCCGTGGTGCTCACCGCGCTGGCCACGGCGGTCGCCCCGGGCGGCGTGGTGTCGGTGCTGGTCGCGAACCGGCACGCGGCGGTCCTGCACCGCGCGCTGGCGGGCCGGGTGGGCGAGGCGCGGCAGCTGCTCGAGAGCGTCGACGGCGTCGTCGCGGGCGACACGGTCCTGCGCCGTTTTTCCGCGGCGGGCCTGCGTGCCGACCTGGAGACCGCCGGCCTGGAGGTCACGCTGCTGCAGGGCGACCGGGTGATCTCCGACCTGGTGCCCGGCGACGTCCGCGAGGACGAGCTGGCGGAGTTCGAACGCGTGGCGGCGGGGTCGCCGGCGCTGCGGGACATCGCGGGCCGGCTGCACGCGGTCGCGCGGCTCGCCTGACCCTTCCGGCGGGTTTCGGCCGTCTCGGTCGTGCTTGGTCCGAAACTGTCGGTGGTGCCCGGTAGCGTCCTCGGGGTGGGGCGAAATGCTGAGCTGCCGGGCGGGATGGCCCGGTTCCGGGTCCGGGCGGGCGAACCGGCACCGGACGACACCGGGTGCGGGATGCTGCACGTCGACATGGACGCGTTCTTCGTGTCGGTCGAGCTGCGCACCCGGCCCGAGCTGGCGGACAAGCCGGTCGTGGTGTCCGGGGGCGGGCCGCGCGCGGTCGTGGCGGCGGCCAACTACCCGGCGCGGAAGTTCGGCGTGCGCTCGGCGATGCCGTTCTCGACGGCGAAGCGGCTCTGCCCGCACCTGATCAACATCCCGCCGACCGGCGGGCTCTACAGCGAAGTCTCCCGCGGGGTGATGGGGATCTTCCGCGAGCTGACGCCGCTGGTCGAGCCGTTGAGCCTGGACGAGGCGTTCCTGGACGTCAGCGGCGCGTTGCGGCGACTGGGCGCGACTCCGGCGTCGCTGGGTGCGCAGATCCGCGCCCGGGTGGCGGCGGAACACGGGATCACGTGCTCGGTGGGGGTGGCGAAGGTCAAGTTCGTCGCGAAGCTGGCGTCGGGGATGGCGAAGCCGGACGGCATGGTGGTGGTGCCGGCGGCGGAGACCCTGGCGTTCCTGCACCCGCTGCCGGTGTCGGCCCTGTGGGGAGTGGGCGCGCGCACGGAGGAAAGCCTGCGCCGGCTGGGGCTGGACACGATCGCGGACGTGGCGGCCTTCCCGCCGGACCGCCTGAAGAAGTCGCTGGGCGCGGCGGTGGGAGAGCACCTGTACCGCCTGGCCCACGGCGTCGACGAGCGTGCGGTGGTGGTGGATTCCCCGGAGAAGTCGATCGGCGCGGAGCACACGTTCGACGTGGACCAGCACGACCGGGGAGCGCTGGGCCTGGAGCTGCTGAGGCTGTCCGAGCGAGTGGGGGCGACGTTGCGGGCGCGGGGGATCCGCGGGCGGACGGTTTCGATCAAGGTGCGGTTCGCGGACTTCCGGACGATCACCAGGGCAAGGACGCTGGTGTCGGCGACGGATGTGGCGCGGGAGATCCACGCGGTGGCGGTGGCGTTGCTCACGGAGCACGCGCCGACGGGGGCGGTGCGGTTGATCGGGGTGCGAGTGGAGGGGCTCGACACGGGGGAGGCGGGGGAGCAGCTGGTGTTCGAGTCCCCGGCGCCCCGGTGGCGGGACGCCGAGGTGGCGGCGGACGTGGCGAGGTCCAAGTTCGGCTCGGCGGCCGTGCGGCCCGCTTCGCTGCTGGGGCCGCGGGAGGGGTGAGGGTTCGGGCCGGGCGGGTTCGGTCGGCCCGAAGCAGCCTCCTCGGCACTCCTTGATGTCGAGCTCGGCGCCCGGCCAGGCGTGCCCGAACTCTGCGCCCTCCCGCTCCCGCGCCGATCCACCCACATTCCCCGCAATTCACGGCCGCCGTGCGCGCTGCAGCAAGCCCGGCGGAGCGTCCCTCCGCTCCCGCGGCAACCGCCGCCACCGCGCCCTCGGCACGCCGTTCACAGCGCGTGATTTCCACCTCCGCCAGCCGTCCCCCACATCGCCGTGCAGGGCGTTAAGCGGTCACAACCCGCGACGGTGACCGTCCGCAACCCCGATCCGGAAGGATTTAGCCCAATTCGATCCCTTCTGGATGCGGGATCGGGTAGTCGTCCGGCCGCGGGCCTCGTATCCTGGACAGTGCCACCCCGCCTGGGGTTGGCTGTTGGGTCCAGGACGTTGCGCGGCCCGGCGCCCGCGACAGCTGTGCCGGAGGAGGAAAGATGCCACTCTCCGAGCATGAGCAGCGGCTGCTCGATCAAATCGAGCGCGAGCTCTATGCCGAGGACCCCAAGTTCGCATCCACGGTGCGTGGCACCCGGTTGCGTCGCCCCGCTCGCCGACGGCGTATCCAGGGCATCGCCCTGTTCGTAGTGGGCGTGGCCCTGCTGGTGCTGGGCGTGGTGGTGCCGCAGTTCCGGGTGGCCGACATCCCGCTGATCAGCGTGCTCGGGTTCCTCGTGATGTTCTTCGGGGTCATGTTGGCCGTCACATCGATTCGGCACGGCGCCGACGGGGACGGCAAGGGCGGTGGATCGGGATCTCGCGGGGCCAAGCAGTCGGGCCGCCGGAGCTCGTTCACCCAGCGGATGGAAGAGCGCTTCCGCCAGCGCTTCGAGGAACAGTAGCGCCGCAAGACCGAAAAGATCCGCGTCCCGGCCGGGACGCGGATCTTTTTGTGTGCTCAAGTCGTCAGCCGCACCCGCGGTGACAGCGGGTGACACCCGGCCGGGTGACGCCCGGGGTCAGTCGCGGCCGCGGAACAGGGACTTCGGGAACAGCCGGCCCTTCCAGGACAGCGGCGCGTTCCGGTGCAGGCTCCGCCGCAGGTGGTCGAACGCC
Source organism: Amycolatopsis sp. NPDC114478 (assembly GCF_055633805.1). Classification (NCBI taxonomy): domain Bacteria; kingdom Bacillati; phylum Actinomycetota; class Actinomycetes; order Pseudonocardiales; family Pseudonocardiaceae; genus Amycolatopsis; species Amycolatopsis sp. NPDC114478. The sequence goes on from NZ_JBVKDO010000007.1 coordinate 341,204, forward strand.
GACGGCAGCGTCGGGTCCGCCTGGCCGTCCTCGCCGTACCAGGACTTCTCGACCACGCCGATGACCGTGCGAAGACCGTCGCGACCTTCGTCGTCCAGGTGGTGCTTCGCCGCCAGCTTCTGACCCGCGACGCGAACCGTGTCGCTCGGCGGGATCGGCAGCCCGCGGTCGGCGCACTCGGCCCGCAGCTCCGACCACGCCGCGTCCGCCGCGCCCGGGCGCTGGGCGACGATCTCCTGCAGCCGGCGGCGCCGTCCGACGTCGCGGGCGGCCGACGGGCCCAGCAGACCCGCCAGCAGCAGCACCACGATCAGGCTGAACCACCACGCCACCAGCCAGGTCAGCACGCCCAGCACCGCCACCCACAACGCCGCCGCGATCAGCGGCAGCCAGTTCTTGAGCAGCGCGCCGAGCCCGGTCACCGCGGGCTCGCGGTCCGGCCGTCTGCGGCGCCCGCCGACGACCACCAGGACCGTCGTCAGCACCGCGAGCGCGACCAGCGCCCCCACGAGCCACCACACCCACGGCGGCGTGCCCTCGTCGGTCGCCTGCGGGCCCTGCGCCTGCTGGTTCTGCTCGGTGTCACGCGGCGCGCCCGTCGGCGCCGCGCTCGACTGGACCGTGCTCGGCGCCACCTGCGTGTCGTTGGGCTGGTTGCCGTCCTGGGTCCCGGCCTGCAGGTACGACGGGGTGATGCCGCGGCCGTCGGACAGCGGCGTCGGGTCGAACGTCACCCAGCCCTTGTCGCCGAAGTACGCCTCGACCCACGCGTGCGCGTCCTGCGTGGTGATCGACAGGTAGTCGTTGACCTGCACGCCCGGCGTGAACCCGATGGCCACCCGCGACGGGATGCCCGCGACCCGCAGCATCACGGCCATCGCCGACGCGAACTGCTCGCAGAAGCCGCGCTTGCCGTTGAGGATGAAGTCGGCGAGCGCGTCGGCGTCGTTCGCCGGCGCGGTCTTCGTGTCGTAGACGAACCCGTTCTGCGCCGTGAAGTAGCGCCAGATCGCCGACGCGCGGTCGAAGTCGTTGGCCTGGTTCGCGATCAGCTGCTGGGTCTTCGCGCGGACGCGGTCGTCGACGCGGTCGATCTGCGTGTAGCGCGGCGGCAGGTCGTCGACCCGCGGGGTCACGCGCAGCTCCTGGGCCGTGGGCTCCTTCAGCGACGCGTATTCGGTGTACGCGGGCGGGGCCTCGCTGCGCGTGGTGAAGACCGTGCCGCTGACCTGGTCGTAGAGGTAGCCGTTGGCGGCGCCGTCGATGACCCGCGGCGCGCCGTACACCGGCAGCCAGTTGTCGCGCCAGCTCGCCGGCTCGACGTCGATCCGGCGCGCGGCGCCGCTGCCGTCGTCGCCCGGTGCGGGCGGCAGCTGCGGCCCGACCGGGACGCCCTGCTGCGAACGGCCTTCGTCGTGCAGGCCCCAGCCCTTGTTGGGGTAGTAGGTGTCCAGCGTCATCGCGCGCAGCAGCCGCCGGTCGGTGCCGAGGCCGCGGACCTTGAACAGCTCGCGGTTGGCGCCCTGGTCGAGCATGCCGCGCAGCTCGGTGAACGGCTGGATGCCGAAGCCGCCGGCGCCCGCGCCGGGGCCGTCGCCGCCGTTGCCGAACGGGATCCGCCCGACCGTGCCGACCCAGGTGATAGCGCCGCCGAACAGGCCGAGCACGATCGCCGCGGCCACGACCGCGACCGGCGCGGACAGCACGCCCGGCTTGCCGCTGCGCCCGGGCGCTTCCCGGGTCCGCCAGCGGCGGTGCCGGTGGTTGCCGTCGACCGCCAGCAGGCCGGCGAACGCGGCCCCGCCGAGCAGGAACGTCCACCACGGCAGCATTTCCTCGGAGAGCGCGGCCGGCACGGCGTAGACGCAGAGCAGGACGAGCCCGGTGGCGGCGGGCGCCGCGGCGGCGACGGTCAGCGTGTCGACCAGGACGGCGACCAGGCCGATCAGGATCGTCACGAGGCACAGGATCGGCTGGCTGCCTTCGACCGGTGGCAGCCCGACGCGGATCTGTTCGGCGGCGGCCGAAAGCGTGTTGCCGATCTCGCCGAACGCTTCCGGGCCGGGGATGACCTGCAGGATGCCGTGCGTGGTGAACGCGCCGGTGATGAGGAAGAGCAGGACCACCAGCTGGCCGAGGCCGACGAGCACGGTGGGCACTTGCAGCGAGCGCAGCGCGAGCCCGGTGGCGGCGATCAGCAGCACGGCGACGAAGAGGTAGCCGAACCAGGCGAGCCCCGAGACGACGCTGGTGACCGAGGTGGCGGCGCAGAGGGTCGCGATCCCGGCGGCCGCGGGCGCGAGCAGGCTGCCGCGCCAGGCGGAGAGCGGATGCTGGGAAGAAGGACGCTTCGGGGCCGGACGCGGCGGGGCGGTGGTGCTCATCGCGGACCGCCGATCGGCGAGTAGGGGGCAGGCGAGTGGCGCGAGGCGGCGGTGGGCACCGCAGCGCCCTGGCCGGCGGGCCGGCTTCCGCGCCGGTGCTGCGCGCTCATCGCGGACCGCCGATCAGCGTGCCGCGGCGGGCGCCGCTTCGGCACAGCTCGGCCCACACCTGCGGCATCGGCGAGCCCGGCCCGGCGATCACCACGCCCCAGCCGGCCGCGCGCAGCAACGCCGCCGAATCCTCCGTCGCCGCGGCGCGCTGCTCCGGTGCGCTCACCCCCGCCGACCACGTCGGCGTGTCGAGCAGGACCGCGAGGCTACGGATCCCGCGCGGGCGGTACTGGGCCAGCTCGTGCACCGCTTCGGTGCTGACCGTGCCGAGCACGGCGATCAGCTCCTGGCCCTCGCCCGGGTCGCCGGCCAGCGTGATGTCGCGCTGGTGCGCCGGCTGCAGCGCCGCCAGCGCGTCGAGCACGACGTTGTCGTAGTGGTCGCCGCCCTCGCCCGGGGTGTCAGCGAGCGTCACGCCGTGCTCGCTGACCAGCCGGACGCGGTGCCCGGACCGGCGCAGGTGCACCGCCGCCGACGCCGCGAACGACACCGCCCACTCCAGGCTCGCGGCCGGGCCGCTGCCGTGGTGGGCGGCCGCGCGGTGGTCGAGCAGCACCGTCGTGCCGCCGCGCCACGGCCGTTCCTCGACGCGGACCATGATCTCGTCGCGGCGCGCCGTCGAGCGCCAGTGGACCTTGCGCAGGTCGTCGCCCTGGCGGTACTGGCGGACGATCACGTCGGCCTCGCCCTGCCCGGCGTGCAGCCGGACCGTGCCGTCGTCGCCGACGCCGATGCCCGCGCCGCTCGGCAGGCCCCACAGCGGGACCACCCGCGGCACGACGACCAGCCGCGAGTGCCCGATCAGCTCGCGCTCGAACTCGCACAGCCCGAACGGGTCGGTGATGGTCGCGCGCAGCGGCCCGACCTGCTGGATCCCGCGCAGCACCGGCTGCAGCGGGTAGCGCAGCGCGACCTTCCGGTCGTGCGGGAGGCGTTCGACGACGAACCGCGGCCGCGAGCCCAGCGCGTACGGCACGCCGTCCTCGAGCAGGATCTCGCCGGCCGGCAGCCGCCCGCTGCGCCACAGCTCCAGCTGCACCTCGCCGGCGCCGCCGACCGCGACGCGCTGGGGGTGCAGCGCACGGGTGGCGCCGATGCGCAGCCGGGTCGCCGAGATGAACACGGCCACCAGCAGCGGCAGCGCCACCACGAAGACGGCGACCCGCAGCAGGTCGCGTTCGTTGAGCACGAACGAGCACACCGCGGCCGCCAGCCCCGCGGCCAGCAGACAGCGGCCGCGGGTGGTCAGGCCGGACAGGGCACGCAGCACGTCGTTCTCTCCCCTTCGCCGGGTGCTTACTGGGGCCGGGAGCCCTGCGGCACCGGCACCCGGTGCAGCACCGCCCGCACGACGTCGGTCGCCGACCGGCGCGCCGCGTGGGCCTCGGTGGTCAGCACCAGGCGGTGCGCGAGCACCGGCACCGCGACCGTGTGCAGGTCGTCCGGCACGACGTAGTCGCGCCCGGACAGCGCTGCCTGCGCCCGCGCCGCGCGGACCAGGTGCAGCGTCGCGCGCGGGGACGCACCGAGCCGGATCTCCGGGACCTGGCGGGTGGCCGAGACGACGTCGACGGCGTAGCGGCGGACCTCCGGCGCCATGTGCACGCCGCGGACCGTCTCGATCAGCCGGTGCACGGTCTCGCCGTCGGAAACCGGCTGCAGGTCGTCCATCGGGTTGTGCCCGGCGTGCTCGTCGACCATGGCCAGCTCGGCCTGCTGGTCGGGGTAGCCGATGGAGACCCGCGCGGTGAAGCGGTCGCGCTGGGCCTCGGGGAGGGCGTAGGTGCCTTCCATCTCGATCGGGTTCTGGGTGGCGATCACCATGAACGGCTCTTCGAGGTGGTAGGTCGAGGTGTCGACGGTGACCTGGTGCTCTTCCATGCACTCCAGCAGCGCCGACTGCGTCTTCGGCGAGGCGCGGTTGATCTCGTCGCCCACCACGATGTTCGCGAACACCGGGCCGGGCCGGAACTCGAACCCGCCGCTCTGCCGGTTGTAGATGGAGACGCCGGTGACGTCGCTGGGCAGCAGGTCCGGCGTGAACTGGATGCGGCTGACCGTGCAGTCGATCGACCGGGCCAGCGCCTTCGCCAGCGACGTCTTGCCGACGCCGGGCACGTCCTCGACCAGCAGGTGGCCCTCGGCGAGCAGCGTGACCAGCGCGATCCGGATGACGTCGGGCTTGCCGACCAGGACCCGCTCGACGTTGGCGGCGATCCGCCGCGCGGTTTCGTGCAGTTCGTCCAGCGACACTCTGGCGGGGCGGCCGGGGGCCCGGCCGTTGCCCGTGGACTCCGCCGGGTAAGGCGGCCGTCCGGCTGCCTGCTCGCCCGATCCGGGCGTCGCAGACTGGATTCTCGACGTCACTCGACCTCCTGGTGGCGCATGGCCGCGCGCACCGTGCGCACCGCCGGGCCCGAACGGCCCCCATCGCTGCTGTCCGCGCGCAGCGACCAGCCTTCCACCCAGTGTGTCAAACCCGGGCGAACCTGGGGGCGGAACCCCGGGAAGCCCCGGGGAACACGCCCGGCGCGACGATCGATGACACTGCGCAAGCAGGGACGATACCCCGAACGGGTGTGTTGTCACCCGATTCTGGGCGCTCCCGCTGACACCCCGCGCTGTTCTATGCTCCGATACGAGTTCGCCCGGCTACGGAGAGGCGTAACCGCTCATGAGCGAGGTGCGGGGGCAGACGTACGACGTCCGCGGGTTCGCGGTCGCGCCCGAGCTGGCCACGGACGCCTACGCGAAGCTCGGCCAGCTGCAGGACGTCGTCGGCGAGATGGTCCGCGAGGCCAAGGTGCTCGGCCGGACCGTGCCGCTCGGCGGCGGGTACGCGGGGGAGATCGGCAAGTTCATGGCCGAGTACGGCATCGGCGGCCGGGGCTCGGCCGTCCAGCAGCTGACGGCGTTCGGCAAGGAGCTCGAGGCGTTGAAGCACCGGATCGGCCAGGCGCTGGCGAAGTACCAGCACGCCGACGAGCAGGCGGCGGACGGAGTGGACTGCACGGGTGGCTGACCGGGTGCGCGAGGAGCCGGGGGCGCGCCGGCGGCGGACGGGCCGGTGGCTCACGCCCGTCCTTCTCCTCTTGCTCGGCGGCTGCGGGCAGCAGCCGTCCGCCGAGCCCGCCGGCGCGGGGCACACGTCGGCTTCCGCCACCGCCGAGCCGCCGCCCGTGGCCTGGACCGGCCTCGCCGCGCTGGACCCGTGCGCGCTGCTCACCCCGCAGGACCGCTCGACCGCGGGGATCGGCGTCCTCGGCAAGCCCAAGGACATCGCCGGCGCCCGTGCGTGCGACTGGAGCGTGCCCGGCACCTTCGGCGTCACCGTGACCCTCAGCGACACCGACGGCCTGGCCGACCTCGAAGTCACGAAGAAGACGGCCACGAAGACCACGGTCGGCGCGCACCCGGCGCTGCAGGTGGCGGACAAGAAGGCCGCCGACGGCACCTGCGCCGTGCTGCTCGGCGTGGGCGACGCGGCCAGCGTCCAGATCGACGTCAGCAACACCGGCTTCTCGGACACCCCGCTCGCCTGCCGCCGCGCGGGCACGGTGGCCGGGCTGGTCGAACCGAAGCTGCCCTGAGAGAGGTGCGCCGTGCCCGAACCCCCCGTTCCGACCGCGCGGTACGAGTCCTACAGCCACGAGGCCATGGCCGCGGAGGTCGCGCGGGACAACGACCCGGTCGCCGCGGGTGAGGCGGGCGCGCGCTGGGACGGGCTGGCGAAGCGGCTGCACGAGTCGACCGCCGACCTCGCCGCGCTGGTCTCGTCGTCGGAGGAGAACTGGCGCGGCCAGGCGGGGGACGCGGCGCGGGCGGCGCTGGGCCGGGCCGCGCAGTGGCTCTCGCACTCGGCCGCCGTCTCGGCGTCGGTGGGCAGCGCCGTCGGCGCTCAGGCGGAGGCGGCCGCGCGGGCCCGGGCCGACATGCCGCCGCCGGTGGTCTACGACCCGGCGTCGATGATCCGGGACGCCGCGTCGTCCGGGAACGTGCTGGTCCTGGCCGGGCTCGCCGACGAGATGGCGGCCCGCCGAGCGGAGGCGGAAGCGGCGCGCCAGAAGGCGATCGACGTCATGCGGACGCGCGACGCGGCGTTGCGCGGCCACGTGCCGGCCGCGGACTTCGAGGCGCCCCCGACGCTGGGGCCGGCTTGATCCGCGTTTCCGCGTCGGCGTTCGACATCCTCTGGACGGACCTGGGCCACGACCGCCCGCCGGAGCCGCTGACGGTGCGCAGCGTCGGCGCGACGGAGGAGGAGCGCGCCGAGGTGCGGAAGGCGGTGTACGAGAACCTCGCCGGCCGCGGTTTGTACGACGGTTCTCGGCTCGAGCCGGCGCTGGCGGCGCGGCTGGAGGTGCTCGCGGCCGGCGAGGTGTACGTGGCGTGCGAAGCGCTGGCGGACATGACGTCGGACTTGCCGTTCCGCGCGGTGACGGCGGTCCACGGTCGCCGCGGCGTGCTGGCGACCCAGCCGGAGCAGACGATCGCGCTGGATTCGATCGGCGCGGGCGAGCTGTGCACGGCGATCGTGGACGTGCTGCCGGAGCTGACGGCCGGGCCGGGGTACGGGATCAACCTGTCGGCTTCGGCGTTGGCGGACCCGTCGGCCGCCTCGGGGGCGGCGTCGGCTCAGCTGCAGGAGGTGCTGGCGATCCAGGCTCGGCCCGTGTATTCGGCGGGGCAGTTCAGCGTCAGCCGGCGGGAGGCTTCGGGGCGGGTGTCCCGGGTCGGCGGGTTGACTTGGTTCGATACCGACGTAGGGGCGTACTGCGCTACGAAGACCGCGGGGCGGGGTGGGCAGGAGTGGGTGAACGTGAGCCCGGTCGACAGCGCCCGGCTCGCCTCGCGCATCGCGGCTTTGGTGACCCCCGAGGACTGACCGGTCGACCGGTGCCGGAGGTCGTCGACTCGCCTCACCGGGGAGCGCTGAGCCTTCGTACCGCGAGCCCCACCCGCGTCCCCACCGGGCCCCACCCGGGGTCCCCACCCAGCCCCACCCCGGGCCCCCACTCGCCCCCACACCGAGCCCCCTGGGTTCTTTCGCGGCCGTTATGCGGACGCATGGGGAACAGCTGAGGTTGCTCCGGCCCCCGGCACGGGGGATCTTGGCCACCGTCCCCCACACCACCCCCCACCTGCCCCCACCCTGCTGACCTGCGCAAACGGACCACACGACGGAGTGAGCCGCCGGTTTCCCGCGTTGACTGTGGTGAAAAGTGGGGTACGGTGGTGGCCAGTGGGGCGGAAGGGAAGCCCCGGAGCCGCAGCCGGAGGTTCGCCACCGGATGCGGTAGGGAGGTGGAGGCCGTGTTCCTCGGCACCCACACCCCGAAGCTGGACGACAAAGGGCGGCTCGCGCTGCCCGCGAAGTTCCGTGACGCCTTGGCGGGTGGGCTGATGCTTACCAAGGGGCAGGACCACTGCCTCTTCGTCTTCCCCCGCGCCGAGTTCGAGCAGATGGCGCGCAAGGTCGCCGAGGCCCCGTTCACCAACGAGGCGGTTCGGGCCTACCAGCGCTACCTGTTCGCGGGCACGGACGAGCAACGGCCGGACGGCCAGGGGCGCATCAGCATCGCGCCCGAGCTCCGCCGCTACGCGGGGCTCAGCAAGGAGTGCGTGGTGATCGGGGCGATCACCAGGCTGGAGATCTGGGATGCCCAAGCGTGGCAGGGCTACCTGGAGGAACACGAAGACAGCTACGCGAAGGCTCGAGAGGAAGTACTGCCGGGCGTCTTCTAGACGCGCGGACGCGGTGCACCGTCGTCGTCGGGGGACGAGGGGTTCGCCGCCCGCGCCACGGGGGAAGCCCACCCGGATGCCGTGAGGCCTCTGTCCGCTCAACAGCCCTGGTGCACCTTCCCCGGTACCAGGTCGGCAGCGGGCGGACAGGGACCTGACGGCATCCGCCATATTTCCCCCGAGCCGCCCAGGCGAGAAAGGGGGAGGGAACATGACGGCACCCGAGCACGTCCCGGTGCTGCTCGACCGCATCGTCGAGCTGTTCACTCCCGTGTTCGCCGACCGCGACGGCGTCCTCGTGGACGCGACCGTCGGTCTCGGCGGGCATTCCGACGCCCTCCTCGAAGCGTTCCCGCGGCTGCACCTCGTCGCGCTCGACCGCGACCCGGCCGCGCTCGAAAAGTCGGCGGAGCGCCTCGCGCGCCACGGCGACCGCGTCGACTTCGTGCACACCGTCTACGACGGACTCCCGGAAGCCCTCGACGGCCTCGGCATCGCCAAGGCCGACGGCATCCTGTTCGACCTCGGTGTCTCGTCGATGCAGCTGGACCGCGCCGAGCGCGGGTTCGCCTACTCCAAGGACTCGCCGCTCGACATGCGGATGGACCCGACGACCGGGTTCACCGCCGCCGACGTCCTCAACACCTACGCGCCCGGCGAGCTGATCCGGATCCTGCGCGACTACGGCGAAGAACGCTTCGCACAGCGGATCGTCAAGGCCGTCGTGGCCGCGCGGGAGAAGGAGCCGTTCACCACCAGCGGGCGCCTGGTCGAGCTGCTCTACGACGCCGTCCCGGCCGCCACCCGCCGCACCGGCGGGCACCCGGCCAAGCGGACCTTCCAGGCACTGCGGATCGAGGTCAACGGCGAGCTGGAGGTGCTGCGCCGCGCCATGCCCGCCGCGCTGGGCGCCCTGCCGGTCGGCGGCCGGATCGTCGTCGAGTCCTACCAGTCCCTGGAAGACCGGCTCGTCAAGCAAGCGCTGGCCGAGCTCGCGAAGTCCCGCACCCCGGAGGGGCTCCCGGTCGAACTGCCGGGACACGGACCGGAGCTGAAGCTCCTGACCCGGGGCGCCGAAAAGGCCGGCGAAGAGGAGATCGAACGGAACCCGCGCGCCGCCTCGGTGAGGCTGCGGGCCGCAGAGAGGATCGGAGAGCCGCGATGACCGCTCCCGCGAAGTCCCGCCGCCCGGCCGCGCCGGCGACGCGGGGCCGCAGCGAGGCCGCCCGCACCTCGACCACCGTCGAGCCGGAGCCGCAGACCACCCAGCCGGGCAAGGCCGCGCCGCGCCGCGCGTCCCGGGGCCGCACGTCCGCGGCCGAGCGCGCCTACGCGCGCCGCGCCCAACGGGCCGACCTCCTCAAGGAGCGCGAGCCGCGGCCGCGGCCGAAGGCCGAACCGGCGGAGCCGAAGCCCAAGTTCACGCTGCGGCTGCCGAAGTCGCGCGCGTCGTTCGTGCTGATGATGATGGCGCTGCTGGCCGCCGGCGTGGCGACCACGCTGTGGCTGACCACGCAGGCGATCGCCGACTCCTACCGGCTCGAGCAGCTGCGCACCACCAACGCGAACCTGGCCGAGACGAAGGAACAGCTGCAGCGCGACGTCGCGAAGGCGGAGTCGCCCGCATCGCTGGCCCCCGCGGCCCAGCAGCTGGGCATGGTGCCGGGTGGCGACCCGGCGCGCATCGTCGTCGGCCCGGACGGGAAGACCTCGCTCGTCGGCGAGCCCAAGAAGGCCAAGGCGGACACGCCGGCAGCGCCGGTCGCGCCGCCGGCCGCGCCCGCCGCGGGCACCCAGTCGCAGCAGGGCGCGCCGATCGAGGGTGACCAGCCCGCCGTGCCGGCCGACGAGCAGCCGCCGGCGCAGCCCGGAGGCGGCCAGTGATGGCTGCCGGCCGGGGGCAGGCCCGCGCGCGGACCAGGGGCAGTGCGCGGCGGACCTACGCCGCGGGGACGCGCAGCGCGGCCGCGCGGCGGGGCAACGGCGGCCACCGCGGCCGGTTCTCCGCCGTGCGCCTGATCCTGGTCGCCGTGTTGCTCGTCGCGGGCGTGAAACTGGTGCAGGTGCAGTGGTTCGACGCCGCGGCGCTCTCGGCCGCGGCCGAGCGGCAGCGCACCCAGACCATCGACATCCCGGCCCAGCGCGGGTCCATTGTGGACCGCAACGGCGCCAAGCTGGCGTTCAGCGTCGAGGTGCGCTCGCTGTCGGTGAACCTCAAGGCGCTCCACAAGAGCTTGGACGACTTCGCCACGAAGAACCCGGGCACGAAGAAGACGTTCGACAACGAGACCGCGGCCGCGGCGAAGTACATCGCGGCCAAGGTGCCGAACCAGCTCACCGAGCAGCAGCTGCTCGACCTGCTCCGCAAGCCGGCGTCGTTCACCTACCTGGAACACAACGTCGAGCCGTCGGTCGCCGCCGACATCGTCAAGAACTACCCGTGGATCGCGGTGGAGAAGCGGGCGCTGCGCGAATACCCGGGCGGCAGCCTGGCGTCCAACATCGTCGGCGCCGCGAACTGGCGCTCCGACGACCCCGACGTGTCCAAGCACAACCTGCACGGCCTGGTCGGGCTGGAACTCGTGCGCGACAACGACCTGGCGGGCACGCCGGGCCGGATGCTGGTCAACACGAAGAACGGCAGCGACAACGTCGTCATCCCGGGCACCGAGCGCGACCTGCAGGCCGCCGTGCCGGGGTCGGACCTCGAGCTGACCATCGACTCCGACCTGCAGTACGAGGTGCAGCGGCAGCTGTCGGACTACGTCCAGCAGTCGCACGCCAAGGGCGGGCAGGCGGTCGTCCTCGACGCCAAGACCGGCGAGGTCTACGCGCTGGCCAACGACACGACGTTCGACCCGAACGACCAGTCGACCTGGACCAACGAGGACCTCGCCAACCCGGCGGTCACCACGCCGTACGAGCCGGGTTCGGTCAACAAGGTGGTCACCGCGACCGGGGCGATCGACTACGGCATCGCGACCCCCGAGTCGACGGTCCAGGTGCCCGGCGCGCTGCAGGTGGCCGACAAGACCGTGCACGACGCCTGGACGCACGGCACGCAGACGTTCACCACCACCGGGATCTTCGCGAAGTCGTCCAACATCGGCACGCTGCTGCTGGCGCAGAAGATCGGCGAGGAGCGCTACTCGGACCTGCTCAAGAAGTTCGGGCTCGGCCAGCGCACCGGCGTCGGCCTGCCCGGCGAGAGCGCGGGATCGGTGCCGGCGCGCAGCCAGTGGTCGGCGACGACGTTCGGCAACCTGCCGATCGGGCAGGGCCTGTCGATGACCGTCCTGCAGATGGCGGGGATGTACCAGGCGATCGCGAACGACGGCCTGCGCGTCGAACCGCGGATCGTCAAGGCGAAGGTGAACCCGGACGGGACGACCGTGCCGGAGCCCGCGCCGAAGCAGGTCCAGGTGGTCAACCCGCAGACGGCGAAGACGGTGCGCGACATGATGCGCGCGGTCGCGCAGGACGGCAAGGGCCTGCAGAAGGGCACCGCGCCGACGGCGGCGGTCGAGGGGTACCAGATCTCCGGCAAGACGGGCACCGGCCAGCAGGTCGACCCGCGGACGAAGGCCTACAGCGACCACCTCTACAACATCACCTTCGCCGGCATCCTGCCCGCCGACCACCCGCGGTTCGTGGTCGCGATCCGGCTGGACGCGCCGGACACGACGCTGCCGGTCGGGCACTCCGCCGCGCCGCTGTTCCACACGATCGCGTCGTACCTGACGCAGCGGTACCAGATCCCGCTGTCGGACGGCCCGTCGCCGGAGGTCCCGCTGATCGTGCCGTGAGCACGGTGCGTCAAAGCCCCCTCACCCGCGGGAGGGGGCTTTAACGCGTCCACTGTGCACAGCGGAGGGGAAAGCGTTGCGGCGCAACGAGGTGCGCCCCGCTACCTAGCACATGTGCCTCAGCCGCCCGCAATCGCCGTACCGCGTGCGGGTGCCTCGGACGGCCGCCGGTAGCCTCTTGGCCGTGTCCGTGTCCTCGTCCAGTTCCCAGGTGCCGGAAAGCCCGGTGAAAGCGGTCCCCGCACCGCCCCGCCCGGCGCGCATCGACCCGGTCCCGCTGGCGACGCTGCTCGCCAGGGCGGACGCGCGGCTGATCGCCGGCTCGCCCGACGCCGCCGACCTCACCGTCACCGGCACCACCCTGCGGGCCCAGCACGTGCTGCCCGGCGACCTCTTCGCCGCACTGCCCGGCGCCCGCGCGCACGGCGCCGACTTCAGCGACCAGGCGATCGCGGCCGGGGCCGTCGCGGTGCTCACCGACGCCGAAGGCGCCGAGCGGCCCGCCCTGCGCGACGCCGGCGTCCCGATCCTCGTGCACGCCGACCCGCGCGCCGCCCTCGGCGAGATCGCCGCCTGGATCTACGGCGAGCCCTCGCTGCGGCTGGCCGTCCTCGGTGTCACCGGCACGTCCGGCAAGACCACGACGTCCTACCTGGTCGACGCCGGCCTGCGGGCCGCGGGCCTGACCACCGGCCTGATCGGCACGGTCGAGACCCGGATCGCCGGCGAACGCCTGGTCAGCGGCTTCACCACGCCGGAGGCACCGGACCTGCAGGCGCTGCTCGCGGTGATGCTCGAGCGCGGCGTCACGCACGTGCCGATGGAGGTCTCCAGCCACGCGCTCGCGCTGGGCCGGGTCAACGGCACCCGGTTCGCGGTCGGCGCGTTCACCAACCTCTCCCAGGACCACCTGGACTTCCACAAGGACATGCAGGAGTACTTCGCCGCGAAGTCGCTGCTGTTCGACGGCCGCTCGACCACCGAGGTCGTCGTGGTCGACAGCGCCTGGGGCCAGGCCCTGCTCACGCCGCAGACGATCACCGTCACCACGGACCCGGGCACCAACGCCGCGTGGAAGGCCACCGACCTGCAGGCCACCCCGCACGGCGAGCAGACCTTCACGCTGCACGGCCCGGGCGGCCTCAGCGCGCCCGCCCGGATCCCGCTGCCCGGCGAGTTCAACGTCGCCAACGCCGTGCTCGCCGCCGCGATCCTCGGCAGCGCGGGCATCGCCCTGGAGCACATCGTCACCGGGCTCGCCGAGGTGCAGGTGCCGGGCCGGATGGAGCGGGTCTACGTCGGCCAGGAGTTCACCGCCGTCGTCGACTACGCCCACAAGCCGGCCGCGGTCGCCCAGGGCCTGGACGCGCTGCGCGCCCGCGCCGAGGGCCGGATCATCACGGTGCTCGGCTGTGGCGGCGACCGCGACACCGCCAAGCGCCCGATGATGGGCGAGGCGGCGGCCCGGCGCAGCGAGGTCCTGATCGTCACCGACGACAACCCGCGCTCCGAGGACCCCGCGGCCATCCGCGCCGCGATGCTCGCCGGCGCCCGCGCCGTCGGGCCCGCCGAGGGCGGCGAGGTCCTCGAAATCGGCGACCGCCGTGAGGCCATCGAGCACGCCGTCGCGCTGGCCGAGCCGGGCGACATCGTCTTCCTCGCCGGCAAGGGGCACGAGTCCGGCCAGGAGGCCGGCGGCGTCGTGCACCCGTTCTCCGACCGCGACGAGCTGGCCGCGGCCATCCGCAACAAACTCGAGGTGAGTGTGTGATCGTGCTCAGCCTGGCCGAGATCGCCGACGTCGTCGGCGGCCGGCTGCACCGCGCGGACCCGGGCACCCAGGTGACCGGCAGCGTCGAGTTCGACACCCGGAAGCTCACGCCCGGCGGCCTGTTCGTCGCCCTGCCGGGGGAGAAGGTCGACGGCCACGACTTCGCCGCGCAGGCTGTCGAGGCCGGCGCCGTGGCCGTGCTGGCCGCGCGCGAGGTCGACGCGCCCGCGATCGTCGTGCCGCCGCTCGCCGCGGGCGAGGCCCACGAGCGGTCGGTCGCGCTGACCGGCGACAAAGACGGCTCCGGCGCCGCCGTGCTGGCCGCGCTGGCCAAGCTCGCCCGGTTCGTCGTCCAGCGCCTGGCCGAGGGCAACCTGACGGTCGTGGGCGTCACCGGCTCGTCCGGCAAGACGTCGACCAAGGACCTGATCGCGCAGCTGCTGGAGCCGCTGGGCCCGACGGTCGCGCCGCCCGGGTCGTTCAACAACGAGCTGGGCCACCCCTGGACGGCGTTGCGCGCCGACGCGGAGACCCGCCACCTGGTGCTGGAGCTGTCCGCGCGCGGGCCCGGCCACATCGCCCATCTCGCCGAAATCGCCCCGCCGAAGATCGGCGCCGTGCTCAACGTCGGCAGCGCGCACGTCGGCGAGTTCGGGTCCCGCGAAGGCATCGCGAAGACCAAGGGCGAGCTGGTCGAGGCGCTGCCCGAGGACGGCGTCGCGGTGCTCAACCTCGACGACCCGCTGGTCGCGGCCATGGCGAGCCGCACGAAGGCCCGCGTGGTGTTCTTCGGCGAAAGCGCGTCCGCGCAGGTCCGGGCGACCGGCATCACGCTCGACGACCAGGCCCGCGCGTCCTTCCGGCTGGTCACCCCGGCCGGCGAGGCGGACGTGCGGCTGCCGCTGCACGGCGAGCACCACGTGAGCAACGCGCTCGCGGCCGCCGCGATCGCGCTGGAGCTGGGCTCGTCGCCGGCCGAGGTCGCCGTGCGGCTGTCGGCCGTCCAGCGGCGCTCGGCGCGGCGCATGGAGGTCGTCACCCGCGAAGACGGCGTCACGATCCTCAACGACTCCTTCAACGCCAACCCCGAGTCGATGCGGGCCGGCCTGAAGGCCCTCGCGGCGATGACGCGGGAGTCCGGCCGCCGGTCCTGGGCCGTGCTCGGCGTGATGGGCGAGCTCGGCGCGGACGCGGTCACCGCGCACGACGAGATCGGCCGGCTGGTCGTCCGGCTCAACATCGCCAAGCTCGTCGTGATCGGCCCCGAGGCGGCGGCCATGCACCAGGGCGCGCACCAGGAGGGTTCCTGGGGCGAGGAGTCGGCACTGGTACCCGACGTCGAGGCCGCGATCGCCCTGCTGCATGATCAGCTCCGCCCGGGGGACGTGGTGCTGGTCAAGGCCTCCAAGGCCGCCGGCCTCTGGCGGGTCGCCGAAGCTCTGCTCGAACCCCGGGAAACCGACAACTCCGAGAATCGCTCGAACGGTGGTGACGCGTGATCAGCATCCTGATCGCGGCCGCGGCGGGCCTGCTGGTCTCCATCATGCTGACGCCCTACCTGATCCGGGTGTTCTCCCGGCAGGGCTTCGGTCAGGAGATCCGTGAGGAAGGCCCCCAGGGACACAAGTCCAAGCGCGGTACCCCGACCATGGGCGGTGTCGCGATCATCATCGCGATGGTCGTCGGGTACTTCGCCGCGCACTTGATCAACTGGATGTTCAACTCCCGCAGCGGCGCGCCGACGGCCTCCGGGCTGCTCGTGCTGATGCTCGCGGTGGGCCTGGGGATCGTCGGGTTCCTCGACGACTTCATCAAGATCCGCAAGCAGCGCAACCTGGGGCTGAACAAGACCGCGAAGCTGGTCGGCCAGCTGGTGGTCACGATCGCGTTCGCGGTGCTGGCGCTGAACTTCGCCGACTCGCGCGGCATCACGCCCGCGTCGGTCAGCCTGTCCTACGTCCGCGACCTCGCGCTGATCACGTTCCCCGCGGTGTTCTTCGTGATCTTCTGCTACATCGTGATCTCCGGCTGGTCGAACGCGGTGAACTTCACCGACGGCCTCGACGGCCTGGCCGGCGGCTCGGCGGCGATGGTGCTGGCGACCTACGTCGTCATCGCGTTCTGGCAGGAGCGGCTGAACTGCGCCAACGGCCCGGCGCCCGCCTGCTACGACGTCCGCGACCCGCTCGACCTGGCGGTGGTCGCCGCCGCGGCCACCGGCGCCTGCGTCGGGTTCCTCTGGTGGAACGCGGCCCCGGCGAAGATCTTCATGGGCGACACCGGCTCGCTGGCCCTCGGCGGCCTGGTCGCCGGGCTCTCGATGACCACTCGCACCGAGCTGCTCGCCATCGTCATCGGCGGCCTGTTCATGGTCGAGATGATCTCGGTGGTCGCGCAGATCGCGGTGTTCCGGACCACGCGGCGAAGGCTCTTCCGGATGGCGCCGTTCCACCACCACTTCGAACTCGCCGGGTGGGCGGAAACCACGGTCATCATCCGGTTCTGGCTGCTGTCGGCGATCTGCTGCATGTTCGGGCTCGGCCTGTTCTACAGCGAGCAGCTGGGCTTCGGAGGCTAGGAAATGACAGTGGCGCGAAGCGCCTCCGTTGAGGGCGGTGGTGGGGAAGAAGGTCGGGGGGAGATCTCCGGTCGTCACGTTCTCGTCGCGGGTGCCGGGGTCACCGGGAAGTCCGTGGTCCCGGTGCTGGTCGAGCTGGGCGCTCGCGTAACCGTCACCGACGGCAACGCCGAGCGCTTGGCCGAGCTGGAGGGCTTGGGTGCCGAGCTGGTGCCCGGCCTGACCGAGCCGCCGTCCGACGTCGTCCTCGTCGTCACCAGCCCGGGCTGGCGGCCGACGTCGCCGCTGCTGGTGGCCGCGGCCGAAGCGGGCGTCGAGGTGATCGGCGACGTCGAGCTGGCCTGGCGGGTCGGGCGGCTGCGCGAGCACCCGCCGTCGTGGCTGGTCGTCACCGGCACCAACGGCAAGACGACCACCGTCGGCATGCTCGAATCGATCCTCAAGGCGGCCGGCAGCAACGCCGTGGCCTGCGGGAACATCGGCTACGCGGCCCTCGACGCCGTCCGCGCGGGCTACGACGTCCTGGCCGTCGAGCTGTCGAGCTTCCAGCTGCACTGGTCCTCGACCCTCGCGCCGGACGCGGCCGTCGTGCTCAACCTGGCCGAGGACCACATCGACTGGCACGGCTCGATGGAGGAGTACGCCGCCGCCAAGGGGCGCGTGTACACCCGCGCCAAGGTCGCCGTGCACAACGCCGACGACGAGTGGTCCACCCGGATCGCCGAAGAACACGCGCCGGAAAGCGCCCGCCGCGTCGGCTTCCGGCTGGACACCCCGCGGGCCGGCGAGCTGGGCCTGGTCGAGGAGCTGCTGGTCGACCGCGCTTTCGTCGCCGACCCGGCGACCAGCGCCGAAGAGCTCGCCACGCTGTCGGACGTCCGCCCGGCCGGCCCGCACAACGTCTCGAACGCCCTCGCGGCGGCCTCCCTGGCCCGCGCCCACGGCGTCTCGCCGGAGGCCGTGCTGAAGGGCCTGCGCGAGTACCAGCCGGCCCCGCACCGGGCCGTCGAGGTGGCCGAGGTCGCCGGCGTCCGGTACGTCAACGACTCGAAGGCGACCAACCCGCACGCGGCCGCCGGGTCGCTGCGGGCGCACGAGTCGATCGTGTGGATCGCCGGCGGCCAGCTCAAGGGCGCTTCGGTCGACGAACTCGTGAGCAGCATCGCCGGCCGCCTCCGCGGGGTTGTGCTACTCGGCGTCGATTCACCCGTGATCGCCGCCGCGGTCGCGCGACACGCGCCGGATGTCCCGGTGAACAGCCTCCGTCCGGGTGACCATGAACCCATGACTGCGGCGGTGAGTGCGGCCAGCGCGATGGCCCGGCCAGGTGACGTGGTGCTGCTGGCACCCGCCGCGGCGTCGTTGGACATGTTCCGCAACTACGGCGAACGCGGCGACGCGTTCGCCGCGGCGGTGCACGTCCTCCGCGACGACGCAGCGGGGGAGCCGAGTGACGGTCACTGAGCCCAAGACACCCCAGCCCCGGGAGACGCCGAAACGGCCGCGCCGCGAGCGCACGGAAAGCGGGTTCGTCGCGTTCCGGACCGCGCTGACCGCGTGGCTGTCGCGCCCGCTCGCGTCCTTCCACCTCGTGCTCGCCCTCACCGGCGTGCTCACCGTCATCGGCATCGTCATGGTGCTCTCGGCGTCGTCGGTGGCGTCCTACAACCCGAAGACCGGCAGCGGGGTGTACTCGCTGTTCATCAAGCACCTGGTGTTCGTCGCCATCGGCTCGGTCGTGTTCTGGCTGGGCCTGCGGGTCAAGCTGGAGCGGATCCGCGCGATGTCGGCCACCGCGACGGTCATCTGCCTGGGCCTGCTGGTCCTGGTCCTGACGCCGCTCGGCTCGACGGTCAACGGCTCGCAGGGCTGGTTCAAGCTCGGCGAGTTCACCTTCCAGCCGGTCGAGGCCGCCAAAGTCGCGCTGGCCTTCTGGGGCGCGCACATCCTGGTGATCAAGTACAACGTGATCCACCAGTGGCGGCACCTGCTCGTGCCGGTGGTGCCGATCGCGCTGCTGATGTTCGCCCTGGTCATGCTGCAGCCCGACCTCGGTGGCACGGTCACCCTCGCGGTCGTCCTGCTGGCGCTGCTGTGGTTCGCCGGCGCCCCGAAACGGCTGTTCGGCGTGATCCTCGCGGGCGGCCTGGCCGGCGTGCTCGTGCTCGCCCTCATCGCCCCCTACCGGCTCGCGCGGGTCATGTCGTTCCTCTCGCCGGACGCCGACACCAGCGCCGAAGGCTTCCAGGCCAACCAGGCCAAGCTCGCGCTCGCCGACGGCGGGTTCCTCGGGAAGGGCCTCGGTCAGGGCGCGTCGAACTGGGGCTACCTGCCGAACGTGCAGAACGACTTCATCTTCGCCCTGATCGGCGAGGAGCTCGGCCTGATCGGCTGCGTGGTCGTGCTCGCCCTCTTCGCCGGGGTCGCGATCGTGGGCCTGCGGATCGCCACCCGCAACATCGACCCGTGGATCCGGATCGTCTCCGGCACGCTCACGGTGTTCCTGGTGGCGCAGGCCGGCATCAACATCGGCTACGTCGTCGGCCTGCTGCCGGTCACCGGCGTCACGCTGCCGCTGATCTCCTACGGCGGCACCTCGCTGGTGATCACCATGCTCATCATGGGGGTGCTCGCGAACGCCGCCCGGCACGAACCGGAGGCGGTGGCCGCGCTGCGCACACAGGGGCCGGGTAAATTCGGACGCCTGCTGCGGCTGCCCGCGCCCGACCCGTACCGCCCGCCCGCCACCCGCAAGGCGGCGGCCCGCGGCGGGGCGAAGGCGGCCAGGCCCGCGCCCCGTGCGGCGCGGGCCGCCCCGGCGCAGGAACGACGCAGGTCGGTCCGCGAACCGGTGCGCCGCAGCGCGGCACGGACGAGCACGGCCACGTCTCGCGGCGGGGCCGCGCGGACAACAGCGAGCCGTGGTACCCGGAGTACGGCGAACCGGAGAGGTCATTGGTGAGTAACCCCGTCAAGGGAGCCGAGCGAGCCGCCTCGGGCCGAGGGCCCGTGGTCGTGGTCGCCGGAGGTGGCACCGCAGGACACATCGAACCCGCCCTCGCCCTGGCCGACGCCGTCATGCGGCTGCGCCCGGACGCGACGGTCGTGGCGCTGGGCACCGAACGCGGCCTGGAGAACAAGCTCGTCCCGGCCCGCGGCTACGAGCTGGAGCTGATCCCGCCGGTGCCGCTGCCGCGCAAGCCGACACCGGAGCTGCTGCGGCTGCCCCTGAAGGTCCGCGACTCGGTCCGCAGGACCCGTGAGGTGCTGGACCGGGTCGGCGCGGACGTCGTCGTCGGCTTCGGCGGCTACGTCGCCCTGCCGGCCTACCTGGCCGCGCGCGGGCGCGTCCCGATCGTCGTGCACGAGGCCAACCAGTCGCCGGGCCTGGCCAACAAGGTGGGCGCGCGGTTCGCGCGCCGCGTCGCGGTCGCCGTCCCGGGGACGCCGCTGCCGAAGGCCGAGGTCGTCGGGATCCCGCTGCGACGCTCGATCACCTCCCTCGACCGCGCCGCGCTGCGCGCCGAGGCCCGCGAGCACTTCGGGCTGGACCCGGACGCGCCGACGCTGCTGGTGTTCGGCGGCTCGCAGGGCGCCCAGTCGATCAACGCCGCGGTGTCCGGAGCGGCCAAGGACCTGGCCGACGCCGGCGTCGGCGTGCTGCACGCGCACGGCCCGAAGAACACGCTGGTCGTGCAGGAGTTCCCGGGCCGCCCGGCGTACGTGCCGGTGCCGTACCTGGAGCGGATGGACCTGGCGTACGCGGCGGCCGACGTCGCGATCTGCCGCTCGGGCGCGATGACGGTCGCCGAGGTGACCTCGGTCGGGCTGCCCGCGGTGTTCGTCCCGCTGCCGATCGGCAACGGCGAGCAGGCCACCAACGCGCGCCCGGCCGTCGACGCCGGTGCGGCGCTGATGGTCGCCGACCCCGACCTCTCCCCGGCCAAGGTCGCCGAGCTGGTCGTCCCGCTGGTCACCGACGCCGACCGCGTCGCGAAGATGGGCGCGGCGGCGGTCGGCATGGGCCACCGCGAGGCCGACGAGACCCTCGCTCGCATCGTCCTGGAGGCCGCTGGTGCTTGAGTTGCCTGAAGAACTGCGCCGGGCGCACCTGATCGGGATCGGCGGGGCCGGCATGTCCGGCGTCGCGCGGATCCTGCTGGCCCGCGGCGCTTTCGTGTCGGGCTCGGACGCCAAGGAGTCGCGCGCGCTGCTGTCGCTGCGAGCCCAGGGCGCCGAGCTGTTCGTCGGCCAGAGCGCTTCGAACATCACGGCGCTTTCGCAGCCGCCGTCCGCGGTGGTCGTCTCGACGGCGATCAAGGAGACGAACCCGGAGCTGGTCGCGGCGCGCGCCGCGGGGATCCCGGTGCTGCACCGGGCCGAGGCGCTGGCCGGGCTGATGGAGGGCCACCGCGTCGCCTGCATCGCGGGCACGCACGGCAAGACGTCGACGACGTCGATGCTGACCGTGGCGCTGCAGCACTGCCGGCTCGACCCGTCGTTCGCCATCGGCGGCGACCTGAACGAGTCCGGCGCCAACGCCCATCACGGCGAGGGCGGCATCTTCGTCGCCGAGGCCGACGAGAGCGACGGCTCGTTCCTGACGTACTCGCCGTCGGTCGCGGTCGTGACGAACGTCGAGCCGGACCACCTGGACCACCACGGCACCGCCGAGGCGTACACGAAGGTGTTCACCGAGTTCGTCGACCGGATCGAAGAGGACGGGCTGCTGATCGTCTGCGCCGACGACGAAGGCTCCGACGCACTCGGCGACGCCGCCGAGAAGCGCGGGGTCCGCGTGCTGCGCTATGGCTACTGGGTCAGCGGGCCCGACGACGCCAAGATCATGTCCTACGAGCCGCGGCCCGACGGCGGGGTCGTGCGGATCTCGCTGAAGACCAAGCTCATCGACGTCACGGTCGCGGTGCCGGGCGACCACATGGCGCACAACGCGATCGCGGCTCTGCTGGCCGGGGTCGAGCTCGGGGCGCCGGTCGAGGGCATGGTCGAGGGGCTCGCGGCGTTCGGCGGGGTCCGGCGCCGGTTCGAGTTCAAGGGGCGGGCGGCCGACGTCCGCGTCTACGACGACTATGCCCACCACCCGACCGAGGTGTCCGCGCAGCTGCGCGCGGTGCGCACGGCGGCCGGGTCCGGCCGGGTGATCGTCGTGTTCCAGCCGCATCTGTACTCGCGGACCAAGGCGTTCTCGGCGGAGTTCGCCGAGGCGCTGTCGCAGGCCGACGAGGTCGTCGTGCTGGACGTCTACGGCGCCCGCGAGGAGCCGGAGCCGGGCGTGACCGGGGCGCTGATCGCCGACGCGGTGACCGTGCCGGTGCACTACGAGCCCGCGTTCGACGTCGCCGCCGGTCTGGTGGCGGGTCTCGCGCGCCCGGGCGACCTCGTCGTCACCATGGGCGCCGGGGACGTGACGCAGCTGGGGCCGGAGATCCTCGCCGAGCTGGAGAAGCGCTGAGCCCATGAGTCCGACCAGGGAACGCCGCCGTCCGCCCTCCGAGGAGGAGACCCCGGATCGCGCCACCCTGGCCCGCCAACGGCGTGGGCGGCGTTCCGAGGAGGAGCGCCGCCGCACCCGGGTCGCGCGCTCGGTCCCGCGCAACCGGCCGAACCGGCGGGTCGAGATCCGCCGCCGGTGGGTGGCGCTGCTGTCGGTGCTGACCGTGATCGCCTTGGTGTACCTGCTGTTCTTCAGCTCGATGTTGGGGGCCCGGGACGTCTCGGTCAGCGGGTCCCGCACGGTGACCGCGGACCAGATCCGCGCGGTGGCGGCGGTGCCGCTGGACAAGCCGATGCTGCGGCTGAGCACGGACGAGATCCGCGACCGGGTGGCGGCGATGCCGGGCATCGCGACGGTCGAGGTGTCGCGGTCCTGGCCGAGCACGGTCGAGATCACGGTGACCGAGCGCACGGCGATCGCGTTCTTCGACAGCGGCCCGGGCGGCGACGGAGTCCACCTGGTCGACGGCGGCGGCGTGGTGTTCAAGACGGTGCCGTCGCGGCCTTCGGGGTTGCCGGAACTCAAGTTGCCGAAGGTGTCGGCGGACGACCCGGTGACGCGCGCGGTGACGGCGGTGCTCGGGGTGATCCCGGAGCAGTTGCTGAAGCAGGTCACGACGGCGACGGCGAAGACCCCGGCGAGCGTGGAGTTCACGCTGTCGAGCGGCAAGATCGTCCGCTGGGGGACGGCGGAGCAGACGGACCGGAAGGCGAAGGTCTTGGCAGCGCTATTGACCCAGGACGGCAAGGTCTACGACGTCGCGGCGCCTGAGCTGCCGACCATCACTTCCTGACTTCCGGGGGCTCGGTGGGCAGGGATGCCCGCAGCCGCCGGATGAGCCGGAGGACGTCGTCCCGGTTCTTCGCCGACTTCAGCCAGTCCGGAAGCCGCTCCACCAGGCTCATCGTGCCCGGGATCGGCCCTCGCTCCCGAAGCCGGGCGGCGACGTACGACTCCAGGAGATCCAGGTGGTCGGCGTTGTACGCCCAGAGGAGGTGGCCGCGGCAGTCCGCCTGGAGCCACAGCGGTTGCCGGAAGTAGGGATCCGCGGGTTCGCCGAAGACCGGCGTCACCGGGAAGGCGTCCTCGGCCAGGCCGCAGGCGCGGCAGCGCAGCCGTCGCCGGGCCACTCGGTGACCCCCGCCGGCTCGGAATTCCGGCGCTCCGAGGTGGGCGAGCACGGTCGCGCACTCACCGCACGCCGGGCAGCGCACCAGCACCTCGCCCGCGAACCGCCCCAGGCGGACCAGCGGGTCCCGGAACCGCCCGGCCCCTTGGTCGCTCACCAGTTCATCCTGCCCGGCTCAGACCCCGTCGTCAGGTAAATAACGTGCACTCTTGTTCTCGTATGCCGTACGATCTCGTACGGCATACGACAATGAGGAGGGTGTTCATGACGATCCTGGTGACGGGAGCGACCGGCAGCGTCGGCCGGTTGGTGGTCGACGAGCTGCTCGCCGCGGGAGTCTCGGTGCGAGCGCTGACCGTCGACCCCGAACGTGCTCAGCTTCCCCGGGAGGCCGAAGTCGCCGTCGGGTCGCTGGCGCGGCCGTCGACGCTTCCCCTGGACGGCGTCTCCGCGGTCTACCTCGCCCCGATGGCGCGGACCGTCCGGCGGTTCTGCGAACTGGCCACCGAAGCGGGCATCAAACGCGTCGTCGCGTTGTCGGGGAGCAGCGTCGGCGACGGTCACGAAGGCTCCAGTGGCAACGAGTACGGCGCGGTGGAGGCCGCCGTCCGGGAGGCCGGGTTCGGCTGGACCTTCCTGCGCCCCGGCGTCTTCATGAACAACACCCTCGACTGGGCGGACATGGTCCGCGCGGGCGAGGTCGCGACGGCCTACGGCGACGCGACCCAAACCCCGATCGACCTCGGCGACATCGCGGCGGTCGCGGCCCGCGTCCTCACGAGCGGGGGGCACGTCGGTGCGACGTACGTCCTCAGTGGACCGGAGTCGATCAGCCTTCGCGGGCAGGTCGCGACCTTCGAATCGGTGCTGGGCAAGGAAATCCGCTTCCGCGAGCTGACCCGCGACGAACAGCGCGCGCAGTGGATCGGGTACGGCGTCCCGGAGCAGGCGGTCGACTGGGTCCTCGACGGCTTCGAGGAGACGTTGCGCCGTCCGCAGGTGCCCACCGGCGTCGTCGAGGAACTGTTGGGGCGTAAGGGAACGACGTATGCCGAGTGGGTCGGGGCCAACCGGGAGGTGTTCGCCTAGACCTCGGTGCGCGTCATGCCGGCCAGCCCGAGCAGCGGGAGCGCGCCCGCGAAGATGACCACCGCTGTCCAGCCGCCCAGGTGGTACGCGATCGAGCCTGCCTGGGAACCGATCGCGCCGCCGATGAAGAACGTGCCCAGGTAGACGCTGTTCACGCGGGCGCGGGCGGAGGGGTCCAGCTGGTAGATCACGTGCTGGCCGGTCACCAGCGTCGCCTGGACCGCCATGTCCACCGCGATCGCCGCGATCGCCAGCAGCACCACGCTGTGCGCGCCGAACCCGGCCAAGGCGAAAGCCGCCGCGCACAGCACGAACGCGGCCGCCGTGAGCCGACGGCCGTGGCCGTGGTCGGACCACCGCCCGGCCAGCGGGGCCACCAGGGCGCCGGCCGCGCCCGCCAGCGCGAACAGGCCGACGCCGAGCTGGGTGTAGTTGAACGGCGGCGCCGTCAGCACGAACGCGATCGTCGTCCAGAACGCGCTGAACGCCCCGAACATCGCCGACTGGTACAGCGCGCGGTGGCGCAGCGCGGGGTGTTTCCGGGCCATGGCCAGGGTCGAGCGCAACAACTGTCCGTAGTGGACGTCCGTTTTGGGCGCCCGGGCCGGCAGGATGAACCGCAGGACGACGGCGAGCGCGGCCATCGCGCCCGCCGAGATCAGGAACACCACGCGCCAGCCGGTCACCTCGGCCAGCAGGCTGGCGACGACGCGCGAGAGCAGGATGCCGAACAGCAGCCCGCTGACGACGCGCCCGACGATCCGGCCGCGGATGGCGTCGGGGGAGATGTCGGCGGCGAACGGGACGAGGATCTGCACGACGACCGACGCCGCCCCGACGACGAGCGAGGCGATCAGCAGCACGGCGAACCCGGGCGCGACGCCGGTGACGACGAGGCCGGCGCAGGCGACCGCGAGCAGCGTCGCGACGAGCCCGCGGTTCTCCATCCGGTCGCCGAGCGGGACGAGCAGCAGCATCCCGGCGGCGTATCCGATCTGGGTGGCGGTGACGACCCCGCCGGCGGCGGCCTCGCCGATGCCGAAGGTGTGCCGCAGCTCCGCGAGCAGCGGCTGGGCGTAGTAGAGGTTCGCGACGGTCAGTCCACAAGAGACGGCCAGCAGCAGCACCAGCCACCCGGGCGGGGCTTTTTGCTCGGTCTCGGTCATCGTTACCCCCTTGGAACCGGTTTGATCGGTTCCCGACGGTACCAGTCAAACCGGTTCCGGCGTACTGTGACCCGTATGACGGACCGATTCCGCGAAGGCGCGGGCAGGCTGTGCCTCGACTTCGTCCGGACGCTGCGCTACCGCGGGACGCCGGAGGAGCTGGAAGAGCTGCCCGACGCGGCGGCGTGGGGAGCGTGGATCGACCAGCTGGGCCCGTTCGCGACGCCGGTGAAGCCGACGGACATCTCGGTGCGCGACGCCTGGACGGCCCGCGAAGCGATTTACGAGCTGCTCACCGGTGACGTGCGCGAGGTGGTGCGCCGGCGGTTGAACCGGTTCGCGGCGCTGCCGGTACCCGCGCCGTTCCTGACGGCCGCGGGCGAACTCCGCTGGCAGGCACCCGATCCCGCGGAGGCGATGGTGGCGTTGCTGGCCCGGGACGCGCTGGAGCTGGTGACGTCCCCGGAGTTCGCCCGGGTTCGCCGTTGCGCGGGCGAGCGCTGCGGCGCGCTGTTCCTGGACACGTCGAGGCCGGGCACGCGGCGGTGGTGCTCGATGGAGATCTGCGGCAACCAGGCGAAGAAGTCGACTTATCGAGCCAAGGTGCACTGACGCGGAACGGCCCCCTCGACGAATCCGAGGGGGCCGTTCGCTGGTCGGACGTCAGTTGAGCGCGGCGTCCAGCGTGATCGTCGTGCCGGCCAGGGCCTTCGACACCGGGCACGTCTTCTCCGCCGTCTCCGCGTACTCCGCGAACTGCTCCGCTGTCACGCCCTCGATGGACGCGCGCAGCGTGATCGCGATGCCGCTGATCTCGAAGCCGCCGCCGGACGCCGGGCCGAGGGTGACCTCTGCGGTCACGTCGATCGAGTCCGCCGTGAGCTTCTGAGCCTCCAGCACGCCCGACAGGTTCATCGCCAGGCACGACGAGTGCGCCGCCGCGATGAGCTCCTCCGGGCTCGTCTGGCCGTCCGGGTTGCCCGCCCGGGTCGGGAACGACACGCTGAACGTGCCGGCGTTGGACGAGTCCAGCGTGACCTCGCCCTTCCCGTTCTGCAGTCCGCCGACCCAGTGGGTGGTCGCGTCACGGCTGGGCATCAGGGCCTCCATGTGTGTAGGCGGTGGCCGACGCCGTCAGCCGCCGCAGGGTCGCTATCAGTTCCCGCCGCGAGGCGTCGTCGAGGCCCAGTGCGCAGCCGATGGCCGACGGGACGCCCGCTGCGCGGGTGCGCAGCGAACGGCCCTCCTCGGTCAGGCTGACCACCACCGTGCGTTCGTCTTCGGGCAGCCGCGCCCGCGTGACGAGCCCGTTGGCCTCGAGCCGCTTGAGCAGCGGGGAAAGCGTGCCGTAGTCCAGGTGCAGCGCCTCGCCGATCTCCTTGACCGGCCGGGCGTCGGACTCCCACAGCACCAGCAGCACCAGGTACTGCGGGTAGGTGAGCCCCAGTTCGCCGAGCAGGGGACGGTACGTGTCCGTCACCGCGCGCGACGCCGCGTACAGCGCGAAGCAGGCTTGCTCGTCCAAGAGGAACTCATCAGGCACGTCCGTAAACCTAGTCCACGATTACATCGTGCGCAAGGTATCCGGAAATGTCGGACCCCTCTGGCAAAGTGCCCCGCATGACCAGACCCGACCGCCCGAAGGTCCCGCTCACCGGCGGCGAGCGCGAAATCCTGACCGGCCTGCTCGACCACCACCGCGCCACCGTCGCTTGGAAGGCCGGCGGCCTCACCGAAGACCAGGCCCGGCAAGCGCACCTGCCGAGCGAGCTGACGACCGTCGCCGGCCTGGTCGCCCACCTCACGCTCAACGAGTGGTTCTGGTTCGCCGTGGTCGTCGACGGCGAGGAGGACACCTGGGAGGAGAAGCTCGAGCAGGACCCGGACGCGGAGTTCCGGGTCTCGCCGGACACCAAGCTCGAGACCCTCCTCGCCGACTACGAGAAGCAGTGCGCCCGCAGCCGCGAGATCATCGCGAAGCACGGCCTCGACGACGAAGTGACGCACAAACAGGAGACCTTCAACGTCCGCTGGGTCCTCACGCACATGATCGAGGAGACCGCGCGGCACGTCGGTCACCTCGACGTGCTGCGCGAGCTCACCGACGGGCTCACCGGGGAGTGACCTTCTTCGGCGGCAACGGGAAGAACCCGCTGGTGCGCTCGACGTAGTTCGCGTACGCCGGGCGCGTGCGCGCCATTCCCTTCTCCAGCATCGGTTTGCCCGTCCCGCGGGCGAGGGTGAACGTCATCGCCACGGGGGAGAGGATCGTCAAGGCACCCGGCCACGTCGAGCAGGCCAGCAGGTAGAGGCCCCACCACACGCACGCGTCGCCGAAGTAGTTCGGGTGCCGCGTGTAGCGCCACAACCCCGTGTCGAGCACCTTGCCCTTGTTCCCCGGATCGGCCTTGAAGCGGCGCAGCTGGTCGTCGCCGATCGTCTCGAAGGCGAAGCCGACCACCCACACGGCGATGCCCAGCCAGCCCAGGACACCGATCCCCGTGCCGTCCACCGCGAACTGCACCGGGAGGGAGACGAAGTACAGCACCACGGCCTGGAACAGATAGACGCGCACGAACATCTTGAGCGGCCCGTAGCCCATCCGCGCGTACCGCGGGTCTTCGGGCAGCTTGTGGTTGCGCAGGTGCAGGTGCACCGAGAGCCGCACACCCCAGACGACCGTCAGGAGGACGACGACCAGCCGCAAGTACAGCGGGCCGTCGCCGAAGGGGAACGCGGCGACCGCGACGATCGCGAACCCGAGCCCCCAGAACGTGTCGATCGTGTCGTACCGCTTGCGCGCCCGCGCGATCCCGAAGGTCAGGGCCACCGCCACGAGCGTGACGGCGGCCGTGACGAGCAGCTGCGGCATCAGCACCACTCCCGCGTCGCCGGCATCCCGGCGCGACCGTGCTCGTCGGGCCGCACGGAAAGGATCTGGTCCACGCCCATCCGGTTCTCCTCGAACGCCAGTGCCCCGCCCACCAGGTACAGCCGCCAGACCCGCGCGCCGGTCTCGCCGATCAGCGCGACGACGTCGGCCCAGTTCTCCTCCAGGGTGTCGGCCCAGGCGCGGACCGTCCAGACGTAGTGCTCGCGCATCGCGTGCACGTCCCGCACTTCCAGGCCCGCGGTCTCCAGGTGGTCGATCGTCCGGCCCACCGGCCGCATGGTCATGTCGGGGGCGATGTAGCGCTCGATGAACGCGCCGCCGCCGGGCGCGACGTTCCCGCGCGACATCTGCTGGATGAGCACCCGGCCGCCGGGCTTGACCATCTTGTGCAGCGTCGCCGCGTAGGTCGGGTAGTTGATCTCCCCGACGTGCTCGCCCATCTCGATCGACGCCACCGCGTCGAACGGCGCGTCCGGCAGCTCGCGGTAGTCCTGCCGGCGCACCTCGACGCGGTCTTCGAGGTCGTGCTGGGCGAGCCGGCCGCGGATGTGCTGCAGCTGCTCGGCCGAGAGCGTGATGCCGACGGCGTGCACGCCGTGGTGCTTGGCCGCGTGGACCAGCAGCGAGCCCCAGCCGCAGCCGACGTCGAGCAGCCGCATCCCCGGCCGCAGCCCCAGCTTGCGGCAGATCAGCTCCAGCTTGTCGTGCTGCGCCTGTTCGAGGCTCTGCGACTCGGAGGTGAAGTACGCGCTCGAGTACGCCATCGAATCGTCCAGCAGCAGCTGGTAGAAGGCGTTGCCGAGGTCGTAGTGGTGCGCGATCGCGGACTTGTCGCGCAGCAGGCTGTGCAGCCTGCCGGTCAGCCGGGCCTCCTCGGCGGGCGGCTTCGGCGGCGGCCCGACGACCCCGAGGCGGGCGGCGAGCCGGACGGCTTCGGCCCACTCGCGCGGGCCGAGCTTCGCCCGGTTCAGCTCCCCCGCGCGGGTGAGGGTCCAGATCCGGCGGAAGCCGTCCGTCAGGTCCCCCTCGACGTCGAGGTCGCCGGTGACGTAAGCGCGGGCGAGCCCCAGCTCGCCGGGCGCGTAGAGGAGGCGGCGCAGGGCACGGCGGTTGCGCAGCACGACCGTGGGCGCGTCCACTGGGCCGGCGCGGGTTCCGTCCCAGGTCCGCAGGCCGACGGGGAGCTGCCCGCCGAGGAGCTTCCCGGCGAAAGAAGCGAGGCGGTGCGCGGTGGTGTTCGGCATGTCCGGGATTCGCTCTCCGCGGCGACGTGGATTGGTTCGGCCCCGATCCAATCCGGACGCGGGGCGGCCGCGAAGGACCGGTGTGGAGATCACGGGAGAACGCATCGCCGTCATCGGCAGCGGGGTGGCCGGGTTGACGGCGGCATACCTGCTGCAACGCAAGTACGAGGTGCTGCTCTTCGAGGCGGACGACCGCCTCGGCGGGCACGCGCACACGCACGACGTGCCGAGCTCGCACGGCGGCACGATCGGTGTGGACTCCGGCTTCATCGTCCACAACGAGCGCACCTACCCGTCGCTGCTGCGGCTGTTCGCCGAGCTCGGGGTGCAGACGCGCGACACCGAGATGTCGATGAGCATCCGGTGCGACGGCTGCGGCCTGCAGTACGCCGGCGCGAAGGGGCTGGCCGGGCTGTTCGCCCAGCGCGGCAACCTCGCGCGGCCCCGTTACCTGCGGATGCTCGCGGAGGTCAAGCGGTTCCACCGGCACGCGAAGCGGCTGCTGGCGGCGACGGACGCCGGCGACGTCACGCTCGGCGCGTTCCTCGCCATCGGCGGCTACACCCGCTACTTCGTCGACCACTTCATGCTGCCGCTGGTCTCGACCGTCTGGTCGGCCGACCGCAGCGACACCCTCCGCTACCCGGCGCGGTACCTGTTCGAGTTCCTGCGCAACCACGGCATGCTGAGCGTCAAGAACTCGCCGGCCTGGCGGACGGTCGCCGGCGGGTCCCGCGAATACGTCGAACGCGCGGCGAAGCAGCTCACCGCCGTCCACCTGTCGACGCCGGTGCGCTCGGTGCTGCGGACCGCGGGCGGCGTCGAGATCCGCGACGACGCCGACACCCCGCACCGGGTCGCCAAGGTCGTCGTCGCCACGCACGCCGACCAGGCCCTGGCCCTGCTGGCCAACCCGACCGACGCCGAGCGCGAGGTGCTCGGCGCGTTCCGCTACTCGGCCAACGAGGCCTGGCTGCACACCGACACGAGCGTCCTGCCCTCGCTGGCCGACGCGCGCGCGGGCTGGAACTACCGTGCGCCCGTCTGCGGCGCGCCGACCGGCGCGGTCCAGGTCAGCTACGACATGAACCGCCTGATGCGCCTCGACGAGCCGACCGGGTACGTCGTCACGCTCAACCCCGGCGACGGTCCGGAGAAGGAGCACCTCGTCGCGCGGATGGAGTACGAGCACCCGGTCTACACGCCGGAATCCGTTGCGGCGCAACGCCGGCTGCCCGAGCTCAACGACGGCGTGCTCGCCTTCGCCGGTGCGTACCACGGCTGGGGCTTCCACGAAGACGGCTGCTCTTCGGGGGCCCGCGCCGCCGAAAGCCTGGGAGTCGTGTGGTGACGAACGCGCTCTACGACGCCACGGTCGCGCACGTGCGGCGGATCGACCCGCCGCACGCCTTCGCGCACCGCGTGTACCTGTGGCGGGTCGACCTGGACGACCTGCCGCGGCTGCCGTGGTGGCTGCGGCCGTTCGCCCGGTTCGACCGCCGCGACCACTTCGTCGCCGGCGACCCGCGGCCGATCCGGGAGAAGCTCGACGCCTGGCTCGCCGAGCGCGACGTCGACCTGCGCGGTGGAAAGGTCGTCATGCTCGCCGCCGCGCGCGTGCTCGGGTACGTGTTCAACCCGATCAGCGTCTACTGGTGCCACGATGCGCAAGGCCGCCTCGAGTGCGTCGTCGCCGAGGTGCACAACACCTACGGCGGCCGGCACGCCTACCTGCTGCGGCCCGACGAAGCCGGCCTCGCCCGCGCGGCCAAGGAGTTCTACGTCTCGCCGTTCCAGGAGATGGACGGCGAGTACCGGATGCGCCTGCCCCGCCCGGAAGCGTTGCTCGACCTCACCGTGGCGTTGCGCCGCGGGAGCTCGACGCCGTTGGTCGCTACGCTGCGGGGAGTTCGCCGCCCGGTGAACCCGCGGTGGCTGGCCCGGCTCGTGCTGGCCCGGCCGCTGCTCCCGCAGCGGGTGTCCGCGCTGATCCGCCGCCACGGCGTCGCGTTGTGGCTGCGGAAGGCCGCGGTCGTGCCGCGCACCCCGCAGACCGCCGGAGGACAGCTGCATGGATGAGCAGGCCCGCCCGCGCGCCGTGGCGCCGGTGCCCGCCGAAGTGCCGGCGGGTCCGACGGCCGAGGAGCTCATGGTGCGCGTCGCGAAGGGCGACGAGCGCGCCTTCGAGCTGCTCTACGACCAGCTGGCCGGGCCGATCTTCGGTCTCGTCCGGCGGATCGTGCGGGACGCGGCGCAGTCCGAAGAGGTCGCCCAGGAGGTCCTCGTCGAGCTGTGGCGTACCGCGACGCGGTACGCCCCCGACAAGGGCTCGGCGCTGAACTGGGCGATGACCCTGGCGCACCGCCGCGCGGTCGACCGCGTCCGCTCGGCGCGCGCCAGCACCGAGCGCGAGCAGAAGGCGACCTTCGAAGCCGCCCGCGGCCGCCCGTTCGACGAGGTCGCCGAGTCCGTCACCGCGCGGCTCGAACGCTCCCAGGTGCGCCGGTGCCTGTCCTTCCTGACCGATCTGCAGCGCGAGTCCGTGCTGCTCGCCTACTACCAGGGCTATACGTATCGCGAGGTGGCCGAAGTGCTGTCGACGCCGCAGGGAACCATCAAGACGCGGCTGCGGGACGGGCTGATCCGCCTGCGGGACTGCCTGGGGGTGACCGCTTGAGCACGCCAGAGATGCACACGCTGGCCGGCGCCTTCGCCCTCGACGCGGTCAACGACATCGAGCGCGCGGAGTTCGCCCGCCACCTCGAGGAGTGCGAGTCCTGCGCGCAGGAGGTCGCCGAGCTGCGGGCGACCGCGGCCCGGCTGGGCGCGGCGATGGCCGAGGAGCCGCCGCCGGAGTTCAAGGACCGGGTCATGGCGGCCATGCACGCCACCCGCCAGCTGCCGCCGCGCACGCGGCCCGGGTCGCACGAGCGGTCCCGCCGCTCGTCGCGGGCGCCGCGCTGGGCGGTCGTCGTGGCGGCCGCGGCCGCCGTCGTCGGGCTCGCCGCGGGCGGCGTCTTCGGCGGCATCGCACTGACCCAGCAGCAGGAGCTGCAGTCCGCGCAGAGCCGCCTCGACCAGGCGAAGCAGCGCTACGAGCCGGTGGCGGCGCTGCTGTCGGCCCCCGACGCGAAGACCGTGCACGGCGAGGCGCCCATCGGCGGCGGGGTCACGGTCATCGCCTCGAAGTCGCTGAACCGGGTCATGGTGATGGACACCGGGCTGCCGGCCCAGCCGGGCGGCAAGGTCTACGAGGCCTGGCTGATCACGGGCGGGAACGCCCCGCGCTCGGCCGGGGTGATCGCCGCGTCCGACGACGGCGGCCTGGTCGTGGCCGACGGCGTCGGGCCGGTGGACCAGCTCGCGGTGAGCGTCGAGCAGGCGGGCGGTTCGCCCACCGGCACGCCGACCGACGTGCTCATGAGCATGCCCGCACCGGCCTGAGCGGCATGCCATAGCAGATCGGACCGGAGGGGTGTTCCCGGCTCCTCGCTCTTGCGCGCTCGAACGTGTTGTGGCAAAACACCTTTGCGACACACGGCGTGCCTACTGGATTAGAGCCTGCCTGGTGCCTACCGTCCTGCCTAACGTCGGCAGTTGACATAACTCTCAATCTGGGGTTTAGGTTGAGAGTTGATCACCGGCCGGCGGGCTGTACGGGCACAACGATCAGGAAGGCGGACTTCGATGACGCCCCCGCACAACTACCTTGCGGTGATCAAGGTGGTCGGCATCGGCGGTGGCGGCGTGAACGCCGTGAACCGCATGATCGAGGTCGGCCTCAAGGGTGTCGAGTTCATCGCGGTGAACACCGACGCCCAGGCACTGCTCATGTCCGACGCCGACGTCAAGCTCGACATCGGCCGCGAACTCACCCGGGGCCTCGGCGCGGGCGCCGCCCCCGAGGTCGGCCAGAAGGCCGCCGAAGACCACCGTGAAGAGATCGAAGAGGTCATCAAGGGCGCCGACATGGTGTTCGTGACGGCCGGCGAAGGCGGCGGCACCGGCACCGGTGGCGCCCCGGTCGTGGCGCAGATCGCCCGCAAGCTGGGCGCGCTGACCATCGGCGTCGTGACGCGCCCGTTCACCTTCGAGGGCAAGCGCCGCGGCAAGCAGGCCGAAGACGGCATCCAGTCGCTGCGCAACGAGTGCGACACCCTCATCGTGATCCCGAACGACCGGCTGCTGCAGCTCGGCGACATCGGCGTCTCGCTGATGGACGCGTTCCGCTCCGCGGACGAGGTGCTGCTGTCCGGTGTCCAGGGCATCACCGACCTGATCACCACGCCGGGCCTGATCAACCTCGACTTCGCCGACGTCAAGAGCGTCATGTCCGGCGCGGGCTCCGCGCTGATGGGCATCGGCTCGGCCAGGGGAGAAGGGCGGGCCATCCAGGCGGCGGAGAAGGCGATCAACTCGCCGCTGCTGGAGGCGTCGATGGACGGCGCCCACGGCGCCCTGCTGTCCATCGCCGGTGGCTCCGACCTGGGCCTGTTCGAGATCAACGAGGCCGCGTCGCTGGTGCAGGAGTCCGCGCACCCGGACGCCAACATCATCTTCGGCACGATCATCGACGACTCGCTCGGCGACGAGGTCCGCGTCACGGTGATCGCGGCCGGGTTCGACGCCGGCGCGCCGACCCACAAGAAGCTCGACCCGCCGGCCTTCGGCTCGCGCTCGTCGTCGACGACGGCGTCCGCCGCGGCCGGGCAGGTCTCGAACCCGCCGGCGCCGCCGTCGGGGGCCACCCCGGTGCCGTCGGCGGGCAGCTCCGGCTACCCGGTCGCGCCGCCGCGGTCGCACTCGCCGCTGCCCTCGGCCACCGGCAACCCGCCGTCGGGCGGGCTCCCGCAGCCGGGTGGCGGCTCGCGCGGCTACTCGCCGCTCGGCTCCAACGCGACCCAGGGCAGCCTGCCCGGCCGCGCGATGCCGGTGCACGACGACCCGTCGGACGACGAGGTCGACGTCCCGCCGTTCATGCGGCGCTAGGTCAACCGCTGTTCCTGAAGGCCACCTCGGAGTCCCCGAGGTGGCCTTCACGGCGTTTGGGAGGATGGGGACATGCGGGTTCGGCGAGTGGTCACGACCAGGGCGGGCGGCGCGTCACGGCCGCCGTACGACACGTTCAACCTGGGGGACCACGTCGGCGACGACGAGGGGAACGTCTACGCCAACCGCAAGCGGCTCGCGTCCGAGCTGGGCTTGGCCGAGGACAAGCTGGCCTGGATGGAACAGGTCCACGGCCGCACGGCGACCATTGTGGACGGCTCCGAGACCCGGGCGGCGGAGGCGACCGACGCCCTGGTGACGGCGACCCCGGGCGTCGCGCTGGTGGTGCTCGTCGCCGACTGCGTCCCGATCCTGCTGGCCGACGCCGAGGCCGGGGTGGTCTCGGCGGTGCACGCCGGTCGCGTCGGCACGCGGGTCGGCGTCGTCCCGGCCGCGGTCTCCGCGATGTGCGAGGCGGGCGCCGAGGTGGGCCGCATCGAAGCGCTGCTCGGCCCGGCGATCTGCGGTGACTGCTACGAGGTCCCGGCCGCCATGGCCGCCGACGTCGAGAAGCACGTGCCGGGCAGCGCCTGCAAGACCCGTCGGGGCACGCCCGGGCTCGACCTGCGCGCCGGGCTCTGGCGGCAGCTCGCGGACCTCGGCGTCGGGAAGATCGGCGTCGACCCGCGGTGCACGAACGAGGACAAGACGCTCTTCAGCTACCGCCGCGACGGCACGACCGGGCGGATCGCGGGCATCACGTGGATCGAAGCATGACCGACCGCAAGGCGGAGCTGGCCGCCAACCTCGCCGAGGTCGAGGAGCGGATCGCCGCCGCGTGCCGGGCCGCCGGGCGCGCGCGGGACGAGGTCAAGCTGATCGCGATCACCAAGACCTTCCCGGCGTCCGACGCCGCGCTGCTCACCGATCTGGGTGTCGCCAACCTCGGCGAGAACCGGGACCAGGAGGCGGGGCCGAAGGCCGCCGAAGTCGCCGAGTCGCGGCCGGACGCGCACCCGCGCTGGCACATGGTCGGCCGGCTGCAGCGGAACAAAGCGCGGTCCGTGGTCGGGTGGGCACACGAAGTGCAGTCCCTGGATTCGGCCCGGCTCGCCGACGCGCTCGCGAAGGCTGTGCGTGCGGCCCGGGACGCCCGGATACGTGACGAACCCCTCGACGTGCTGATCCAGGCCAGCCTCGACGACGACCCCGCTCGCGGCGGCTGCCCGCTCGACGAGCTGGGCGCGCTCGCCGAGCTTGTCACTCACACGGGTGAACTGCGGCTTCGCGGCCTGATGGCCGTCGCACCGCTCGGCGCCGACCCCGCGGCCGCCTTCGAACGCCTCGCTCGCGCGGGTGAGAGCCTCCGCAAAGATCACCCGAATGCCGCAGACGTGTCCGCCGGGATGAGCCATGATCTCGAGCAGGCGATCACGCACGGCTCGACCTGTGTGCGTGTCGGAACCGCGTTGCTCGGTGGACGCGGTTTAGCCTCGCCGTAGGGAGCCCGTACCCGGTCACGTTTAGTGGTCGGCCGTACGGGGCACTGACGGCGTGGAGAAACGTCGGTGCGGGAGCGGCTAGGGCTAGGGAGAGGCATGAGCGCGCTGCAGAAGCTGAAGGCCTACTTCGGGATGGTGC
Organism: Amycolatopsis sp. NPDC114478; assembly: GCF_055633805.1. NCBI lineage: Bacteria > Bacillati > Actinomycetota > Actinomycetes > Pseudonocardiales > Pseudonocardiaceae > Amycolatopsis > Amycolatopsis sp. NPDC114478. The sequence goes on from NZ_JBVKDO010000007.1 coordinate 377,265, forward strand.
CCGCGGACGACGACGACTACGACGACGGGGACGACTACCGGCGCGGTTACGACGACGACTACGACTCCTACGAGGAGCCGGCGCCGCGGTCGTCCCGCTCACGGTACCGCGACGTCGACGACACGTACGACGAGCCCGTCAGCCGCAGCCGGTCACGCTCAGTCGCCGCTGCCGAGCCCGCCGTCCACGGCGCGCTCGCGATCGACCGCCAGCCGGAGCCCGTGGCGCGCCTGCGCCCGGTCACCGAGCCCGTCCGGCCGCCGCTGCGGGACCCGCTGAGCCGGATCACGACGCTGCACCCGACGAGCTACGTCGAGGCGCGGGCGATCGGCGAGCACTACCGCGAGGGCATCCCGGTGATCATCAACCTCACCGAGATGGAGAACGCGGACGCCAAGCGGCTCGTCGACTTCGCCGCCGGGCTGGCCTTCGCGCTGCGCGGGTCGATGGACAAGGTCACCAACAAGGTGTTCCTTCTCTCACCGCCCGATGTGGACGTCACGGCGGAAGACCGTCGGCGGATTGCCGAGGGCGGATTATTCTTGCGGGGCTGAAGTCGCGCGGACCGCTGAGCGCAAGCAGACGTGATTTTGTCGACCCGATGCCGCGTCGACCCCCTCAACTGCGTCTTCTGCGAGGACGCCCGGTTAGAGTAGGTACGTGGAAGCTGTGTGGCTGGTCGTCTGGTACGTGCTGTTCGCCTTCTGGCTGCTGCTGACGGCGCGGATCGTGATCGAACTCGTCCGGACGTTCGCCCGTGAGTGGCATCCGGCCGGGGGGGTTGCGGTGACGCTCGAGACCATCTACACAGTGACGGACCCGCCGGTTCGTCTGTTCAGACGAATCATTCCGATGGTTCGAATCGGCGGCGTGGGACTGGACTTGTCGATTATGGTTCTGCTGCTGGTTGTGTTCTTCGCGATGCAACTGGCGACTCCAAGTTGATCGGGGAAGAACTTGGATGGACCTGCAGGCCATGGAGTGCGTGAGGTGATCTGATGTCGTTGACCCCCGCTGACGTGCACAACGTTGCGTTCAGCAAGCCGCCCATCGGCAAGAGGGGCTACAACGAGGACGAGGTGGACGCGTTCCTCGACCTGGTGGAGACCGAGCTGGCCCGCTTGATCGAGGACAACAACGAGCTGCGCCAGCAGATGGAGCAGCTCGACGCCGAGCTCGAATCGACTCGTTCCGAGCTCGAGAACGCCAAAGCGAACGTCGGCGCGCCCCCGATGCGCGAAGAGCCGTCCCGGCGCCTCGCGCCGGTGCCGCCGCCGCAGTCCGCCATGGAGCAGACCCAGGCGCACTCGATGGTCGGCGACAGCGCCGAGCCGAACGTGCAGGCCGCCAAGGTCCTGGGCCTGGCCCAGGAGATGGCCGACCGGCTGACCGCCGAGGCGAAGACCGAGTCCGACGGGATGCTGGCCGAGGCCCGCACCAAGTCCGAGCAGCTGCTCTCGGACGCCCGGGCGAAGTCCGACTCGATGGTCAACGAGGCGCGCACGCGCGTCGACACGATGCTGAACGACGCGCGGACCCGGGCCGAGACGCTGGAGCGCCAGGCGCGCGACAAGGCGACGACGCTGGAGCGCGAGTCGCAGCGCAAGTACACCGAGACGATGAACAGCCTCAACGCCGAGAAGGGCGGGCTGGGCAAGAAGATCGAAGAGCTGCGCACGATCGAGCGGGAGTACCGCACGCGACTGCGCGGGTTCCTCGAGTCCCAGCTGCGCGAGCTCGACGACCGCGGCTCCGCGGCCCCGGCGTCGGCCTCGTCGAACTCCGGCCAGTCGTCCGGTTCGTCCAGCGGCGGCCAGGGCTACTCGTTCGGCCCGCGCGCCGAAGCGGGCTGAGTTTCCGTTCCGGGCCCACCCCGCCGGCACCGCCGGCGGGGTGGGCCACGGTGGCCCACCCCGCCGGCACCGCCGGCGGGGTGGGCCACGGTTCGGAGTCGATCCGGTACCGCACGTGGGCGGGTCGTCGGACGATCTTGCCCTGTTCGTGTTGTAATTCAGCGTGCTTTACATCGTGCTGGTCCTGGTACTGGCGGCTCTGGGGTTGCTCGTCACCGCGCTCATCACCGCGTCTTCGCTGTGGGCGTGGGTATCCATCGGCCTCTCGGTGCTCGCGGGGCTGATCCTGGTCGCCGACTGGCTGCGCCGCCGGCGTCGGTCCGCGGTGGCCGCTCCGGTCGCCGCCGAGCCGGATCCGGAGCCGGAACCGGCTTCCGCCGAACCCGAACCGGCTTCCGCCGAACCCGCGGAGAAACCGGCCGAGGAAGAACAGACCGTCCTCATCCCGGCGGCCGGCGACCTGGGCGACCCGGCCGACACGCCGGAGCCCGAACCTGAGCCCGAACCGGCTCCGGCCGAAGAAGAACCGGCCGAGTTCGAGGCCGAGGCCGAGGCCGAGCCGGCGACCCGAGGTGAGCCGGGCGAAGAAGAGACGTCGGCGGCCGACATCGCCGTCCTGGCCGACCTCGAGGACGAGGTCGTCGTGGTCGACGAACACCCGCGCTACCACCTGAGAACGTGCGTCTGGCTGGGCAGCCGCGACACGATCCCCATCGGCGTCGGCGAAGCCCGCCAGCTCGGCTTCACCCCCTGCGACCGCTGCAGCCCCGACGCGACCTTGGTGGCCGCGCACCGCTAGGCGGCCAGGTCCGCCACCCCGAGGTGGGCCGCCAACGCCCGCGCCCCCTCCGGCGTCAGCCGCAACGCGCGGTGTGCTTGCCCACGCCGGCGCACCCAGCCCGCGTCCACGAACCGCGTCGCGACCGCCGCGCCCAGAGCGCCCGCCAGGTGGTGGCGCTGCTCGCTCCAGTCCAGGCAGAACTTCAGCAGCGGCCGCCGTCCCGCCGCGACCGCGGCCAGGTCCACGCCCAGCTCGCCGAACACCACTTCCGTGTGGGGACCCAGCGTGTACGGGTGTTCGCGCAGCGGAGCCGAAATCCGGTCACCCGGCCGCCTTCCCGTGTCCGGGGCACCGGACAGCGCACCCCGGTCGAGCAGCGCCGCCGTCACGGCCACCCCGAGCCGGCCCGCCAGGTGGTCGTAGCACGTCCGGGCCGTCCGCAACGCCTCCGCTCGCGTCCCTTCGCGCAACGACGACACCGGTTGCGACGGCGAGAACCGCGCCAGCGTCTCCATCAGCTCCGCGGTGTCCGGACCGGCCAGCCGGTAGAACCGGTGCCGCCCCGACTTCTCCGCGACGACCAGCCCCGCGTCCCGCAGCTTCGCCAGGTGCGCGCTGACGCCCGGAGCGGACAGCCGGGCCTCGGCCGCCAGCACGGACGCCGCCAGCGCCCGGCCGTCGGCCAGCGCCAGCAGCACGCGGACCCGCGCCGGGTCGGCGAACAGCGCCGCGGTGCGGGCGATGTCGGCGTCGCCTTCCATGCCCCCAGGATGCCCCCGGCACACTTCCACCGCGACGGAAGCGTCCGCGCGGTCCACTGGGGACATGCTCCTGTTCACCCTGTGCGCCGGGATGTTCCTGGTGCAGCTGGACGTCACGGTCGTCAACGTCGCCCTGCCCGCCATTGGCGCGAACCTCGGCGGCGGTCTCGCCGCGCTGCAGTGGGTGATCGACGGCTACGCGGTCGTCCTGGCCGCCCTGCTGCTCACCGGCGGCGCCCTCGGTGACGTCTTCGGGCACCGCCGGGTGATCGTTGCGGGCTTCGCGCTGTTCGGCGCGGCATCGGCCGCGTGCGGGCTCGCCGGGTCGGCACCGTGGCTCATCGCCGCGCGAGCCGGCCAGGGCCTGGGTGCCGCGCTGCTGCTGCCGGGCACGCTGGCCGTGATCACGAACGCCCACCCCGGACGCGCCGAGCGCGCGCGAGCCCTCGGCATCTGGGCCGGGGTGTCGGCGCTGGCGCTGGCGGCGGGCCCGGTCCTCGGCGGGGCGATCGTCGCCGCGGCGGGCTGGCGGCCGGTGTTCTGGCTCAACGTCCCGATCGTGCTCGCGGCCGCCGTCGCGACCCGCCGGCTCGTGCCGCGCGGCGACCGCGGGCCGGGGCGGATCGACTTCGCCGGCGTCGCGACGGCCGCGCCCGCCCTCGGCGCCGGGGTCTACGCGGTCATCGACGCGAACGTGCTCGCCGGGGTGCTCGCGGTCGTCCTGCTGGGGGCCTTCCTGGTCGTCGAACACCGGTCGGCGCACCCGATGCTGCCGCCGGCCGTCGCCCGGCGAACGGCGGCGGCGAACTTCGTCGCGGCGGCGATGAACTTCGTCGGCATCGGCACGATCCTCGTGCTCACGCTGTACCTCCAGGGTGTTCGGCACGCCGGACCGCTGCGAGCCGGGCTCGAGGTGCTGCCGTTGTTCCTCCCGCTCTCGGTGCTGGCGCCGGTCGCGGGCCGGCTGACCGGCCGGTTCGGGCCGCGGCCGCTCATGGTCGCCGGGCTGGCACTGGGGGCGCTCGGGATGCTGAACCTGGTGCTGGTCAACGGAAACAGCGGTTACCCGGCCCTCCTGCCGACCTTGCTGGGGCTCGGGATCGGGATGGGCCTGCTGACGACGGCGGTCGTGACGGCGGCCGTCAGCGACGTCCCGGCCGAGCGGGCCGGGGTCGCGAGCGGCGTCAACAACACCGCGCGCCAGGCCGGTGGCGCGCTCGGCGTCGCGGTGCTCGGCGCCGTGATGGGTGGCGGCGACGCCGGCGGCCTTCACGCGGCCGGCCTGATCGCCGGCGCGCTGTGGCTGGTCGCGCTCGGCGTGACCGTCGTGTGGCTACGTGCCCCTCGTGACAACCCGGTTGCGCGGGCCGGTTAACCTGGTATCAGCAAGGCGTCGATCCGGCCATCACCGGGGAGCCTCCGGAAGAACCGAGCATCACGCTCTCAGTAGAACCGGACGGGTGCGGCCCGTGACAGCCGTCGAACGAGCGGCCCGGCAGCGTCACCGCCGGGCAAGCGGGGTGGTACCGCGGTGCGCCGCCAGGCGTTTCGTCCCCGTGTGGGTGACCGGGAACCCGGTCGTCCGTACGAGAGCGACGAACCGAGGAGCACCGGGATGTACCCCCAGGCCCACTTCGACGACAGCGCGGGCGTTCCGTCGCAGCCGTCCTTCCCCGCGCTGGAGAAGCAGGTCCTCGCCTACTGGGAGACGGACCGGACGTTCCAGGCGAGCATCGACGCGCGCCCGGCCGGCGAGCACGGCGACAACGAGTACGTCTTCTACGACGGCCCGCCCTTCGCCAACGGCCTGCCGCACTACGGCCACCTCCTCACCGGGTACGTCAAGGACCTGGTGCCGCGCTACCAGACGATGAAGGGCCGCAAGGTCGAGCGCCGCTTCGGCTGGGACACCCACGGCCTGCCCGCCGAGCTGGAAGCCATGCGCCAGCTCGGGATCACGGAGAAGGCCGAGATCGAAGAGATGGGCATCGCGAAGTTCAACGAGGCTTCGCGCGAGTCCGTCCTGCGCTACACGAGCGAGTGGCGCGAGTACGTCACCCGCCAGGCCCGCTGGGTCGACTTCGACAACGACTACAAGACGCTCGACGTCACCTACATGGAGTCGGTGCTCTGGGCGTTCAAGCGCCTGTGGGACAAGGGACTCGTCTACGAGGGCTACCGCGTCCTGCCGTACTGCTGGCGCGACGAGACGCCACTGTCCAACCACGAGCTGCGGATGGACGACGACGTCTACGCCACCCGCCAGGACCCGGCCGTCACCGTCGGATTCCGCTTGCAGGACAACGGGAACCAACTCGACGGCACATACCTGCTGATCTGGACGACGACGCCGTGGACGCTGCCGTCGAACCTCGCGACCGCCGTGCACCCGGAAGTCCGGTACGTCGTCGTGGAGAGCGAGAACTTCCCCGGCAAGCGGTTCCTGCTCGCCGAAACGCGTGTCGCCGCGTACGCGCGTGAACTCGGCGAAGAGCCGACGGTCATCGCGCGCTACACCGGCACCGAACTGCTCGGAACCCGGTACGCACCGCCGTTCCCGTACTTCACCGGCACGGAGAACGCGCACCGCGTCCTGGCCGCGGACTACGTCACCACCGAAGACGGCACCGGTGTCGTGCACATCGCGCCCGCTTACGGTGAAGAGGACAAGGTCGTCACCGACGCGGCCGGCATCACCCCGGTGACGCCGGTCGACGCGCAGGGCAAGTTCGACTCGACCGTCCCGGACTACGCCGGCCAGCAGGTGTTCGACGCCAACCCGAACATCATCCGCGACCTCAAGAACGGCACGGGTTCCGCGGCCGAGCAGGGCGCGCTGCTGCTGCGCCACGAGACCTACGACCACCCGTACCCGCACTGCTGGCGCTGCCGCAACCCGCTGATCTACCGCGCGGTGTCGTCGTGGTTCGTCGCCGTGACGCAGTTCAAGGACCGGATGGTCGAGCTGAACCAGCAGATCACCTGGTACCCGGAGAACGTCAAGGACGGCCAGTTCGGCAAGTGGCTGGAGAACGCGCGCGACTGGTCGGTCTCGCGCAACCGCTACTTCGGCACGCCGATCCCGGTGTGGCAGTCGGACGACCCGGCGTACCCGCGCACCGACGTCTACGGCTCGCTCGACGAGCTGGAGGCGGACTTCGGCGTGCGGCTGGACAACCTGCACCGGCCCTACATCGACGAGCTGACCCGGCCGAACCCGGACGACCCGACCGGCAAGTCGACGATGCGCCGGGTGCCGGACGTCCTCGACGTCTGGTTCGACTCCGGCTCGATGCCGTACGCCCAGGTGCACTACCCGTTCGAGAACGCCGACTGGTTCGAGCACCACTACCCGAGCGACTTCATCGTCGAGTACATCGGGCAGACCCGCGGCTGGTTCTACCTGCTGCACGTGCTCGCGACGGCGCTGTTCGACCGGCCGGCGTTCCGCACCTGCGTCGCGCACGGCATCGTGCTCGGCTCGGACGGCGCGAAGATGTCCAAGTCGCTGCGCAACTACCCGGACGTCAACGAGGTCTTCGAGCGCGACGGCTCCGACGCCATGCGCTGGTACCTCATGGCGAGCCCGATCCTGCGCGGCGGCAACCTGGTCGTCACCGACAAGGGCATCCGCGACGCCGTCCGCCAGGCCGTGCTGCCGCTGTGGAACTCGTACTACTTCCTCGCGCTGTACGCGAACGCCGAAGGCGTGGAAGGCAAGTGGCGCACGGACTCGCCGAACGTGCTCGACCGGTACGTCCTGGCGAAGACGCACGAGCTCGTCACCGACGTCGAGTACGCGATGGACCACTACGACATCGCGGGTGCGTGCCAGACCGTGCGGGACTTCCTCGAGGTCCTCACGAACTGGTACGTCCGCCGCTCGCGGGACCGCTTCTGGGCCGGTGACCAGGATGCCATCGACACGCTGCACACCGTGCTGGAGGTGACTTCGCGGGTGACGGCGCCGCTGCTGCCGCTGACCACCGAGGTCGTCTGGCGCGGCCTCACCGGCGGCCGTTCGGTGCACCTGACCGACTGGCCGAACGCGAACGACCTGCCCGCCGACGCGGCGCTGGTCACCGCGATGGACCGGGTGCGGCAGGTGGCGTCGTCGGCGCTGTCGCTGCGGAAGGCGAACAAGCTGCGCGTGCGGCTGCCGCTGTCGTCGCTGGTCGTCGCGGCCGAGGACGCCGAGACGATGGGCGCCTTCGTCGACATCCTGCGCGACGAGGTGAACGTCAAGGCGGTCGAGCTGACCACCGACGTCGCCGCGCACGGCGGGTTCGAGGTCGCGGTGAACGCGCGGGCGGCCGGCCCGCGGCTGGGCAAGGACGTCCAGACGGTGATCAAGGCCGTCAAGGCGGGCGACTGGTCGTTCCAGGGCGGGGCCGTGGTCGCGGCCGGGATCGCGCTGCGCGAAGGCGAGTTCGAACGGCGGCTCGTCGCGAAGAGCGGCGGCGCGGCGGCGGAGCTGCCCGGCGGGTCCGGGCTGGTCCTCATCGACACCGAGGTGACGCCGGAGCTGGCGGCCGAGGGCCTGGTCCGCGACCTGGTCCGGGTCGTGCAGCAGGCCCGCCGCGACGCCGGGCTGGACGTCGCCGACCGGATCGCGCTGACCGTGGACGCACCTTCCGACGTCGTCGAGGCGGCTCGGACGCACGAGGAGTTCCTCGCGTCGGAGACCCTCTCCACGTCGGTGACCTACGGCGCGGTGGCCGACGGATCCGCCGGCACCGTCGGCGACGGCACCAAGGTCACGGTCGCGGTCGAAAAAGCCTGACCGATCGTCGTGGGTGGCCGGTAAGATCAGCCGGTCACCCACGACGGTGGCGTTCCTTGGGGGAGGGGTACGCGGAAATGAGTCCTGCGAGAAGACGCGGCATCCTGATCGGCGGCGCGCTGCTCGTCGTCGTGGCCGTGGTGGCGGCGTTCTTCGTGCTGAACGGCGGTTCGACGCCCGCGGCGGAAGCCGGGGCGACGAGCGTCGAGAACCCGGGCGCGGCCGATCCGCATTCGGCGATCACGGAGTACCTGCAGGACCTGTCCGAGAACAACCCGGACGCGGCGGGCCGGCTGACCGACGCCGCGCCGGCGGCCGCGGTGGCGCTGCGGGACGCGCGGAACACGCTGAACCCGTCGTCGCTGAAGGCGAAGCTGACTGTCCTGCAGCCGACTCCGGCCGGGGCCAAGCAGACCAGCGGGACGTTCAGCGTCTCGTGGGCGCTGAAGCCGGGGAAGGTCTGGACCTACGACGTGCCGTTCGAACTCGCCCAGACCGGCGGGAAGTGGCTCGTGCACTGGGCACCGTCGCTGCTGCACCCGAAGCTGGAAGCGGGGCAGCGGCTGGTGATCAGCACGGCGGTGCAGGACACGACGGCCGTCGCCGACCGCGACGGCAAGCCGCTGCTGGTCAGCGGGGCCAGTGGCCTGCGCGCGGTCGACGGCGACCCGGCGCCGCTGCTGCGTTCGGCGCTGACCGGGCAGGTGACGGCGGCGAGCGGGGGCGGCTTCGCCGTCGAGCGCGTCGACACCAGCGGGAAGAGCGTCGAGACGCTGTTCGGGAAGGCCGACGGCGAGGCGAAGACGCTGACGTCGAGCCTGAGCCTGACCGCGCAGAAGTCCGCGCAAGCCGCGGTGGACGGCTACCAGGGCTCGGCCATGATGGTCGCCCTCGACACGGGCTCGGGCGACATCCTCGCCGTCGCGCAGAACGCGGCCGCGGGGAACGCCCCGAAGGCGCTGCACGGGCTGTACGAGCCGGGTTCGTCGTTCAAGATCGCGACGTCGGTCGCGGCGGTCCAGCAGAGCGGGCTCGACGCGGGCTCGCCGGTCGACTGCCCCGGCGTCGCCACGATCGGCACGCGCACGGTCAAGAACGAGGGCTTCGAGCTGGGCGCGACGAACCTGCAGACGGCGTTCGCGCGCTCGTGCAACACGACGTTCGGGCAGCTGGCGCTGGACCTCCCGGCCGACGGGCTGGTGAAGGCGGCGAACGAGCTGGGCCTCAACGCCGACTACGAGATCCCGGGGATCGACACCGAGCTGGGCAAGGTCGAGCCGGCGGCGAGCAAGGACGAGCAGGTCGAGGACGGGTTCGGCCAGGGCCGGATCCAGGCGAGCTGCCTCGGCGGCGCGCTGATGGCGGCCACGGTCGCGGCCGGCAAGGCCATCACACCGCGGCTGTGGCACGACCTCGACACGAAGGTCGTCAAGGGCTACTCGCCGCCGCCCGCGGCGGTGCTCGGCCAGGTGCGGAAGATGATGCGGGCCGTGGTGACCAGCGGGACCGGCCGCGGCGCGGCGGGGGCGGGCGAGGTCTTCGGCAAGACCGGCACCGCCCAGTTCGGCGACGGCTCGAACGCCACCGGGTGGTTCGTCGGGTACCGCGGCACCGTCGCGTTCGCGGTGCTCCTGGAGAGCTCCAACGACTCGGGCCCGGCGGTCACCCTGGCCGCGAAGTTCCTGAAGGGGATCTGACGCTTCGGCCGCGGCCGAACAGCGCGGGTCGTAGCGTGGGGGCATGGAGACGATCGCCCTCGCCGAGGTCGCCGCGGTGCTCGCCGACCCGAGCCGGGCCACCATGTGCCTCGCCCTGCTCGACGGGCGGGCCTGGACCGTCGGCGAGCTGGCCAAGGCGGCCGGGATCGCGCTCTCCACGGCCAGCGAGCACGTCACCCGGCTGGTCGGCGCCGGGTTCGTCGTCCGGGTCAAGCAGGGCCGCGCGAGCTACGTCCGGATCGCCGACCCGCGCGTCGCCGAGCTGATCGAGCACCTGGCCCAGCACGCCGAGCACCGGCCGCTAATGGGGCTGAAGTCGTCGCTGCGGGTGAAGCGGCTCAGCTTCGCGCGCACCTGCTACGACCACCTCGCGGGCGTTCTCGGCGTCGCCGTGCGCGACGGCATGCTCGCCACCGGTCTCGTCGACACCGCCGACGGCCTGACGCTGACCGGCCGCGGCCGCGAGGTGCTGGCCGGGCTCGGCGTGCCGGTCGCCGCCGGGCGCCGGCCGCTGCTGCGCGACTGTCTGGATTGGACGGAACGCCGCGACCACCTCGCCGGCGCGCTGCCCGCGGCGCTGCTCGACCGGGCGGTCGAGGCGGGCTGGGTCGGCCGGGACGGCCACCGCGCCGTGAAGGTGCACCCGAGCGCCGCCAAGCCGTTCGCCGCGCTGGGTGTCGATCTCTCGGCGCTGGATGGGCCTTAACACACCGGGTGTCCGACTCGGGCCGGCGGTACACGAACGAGTTAACCCACCCGCTTCACTATTCTGAGTGCCCACGGCACTCGGAGGGAGGCGGCATGGACCAGCTCCCCGTGCTGCTCGGCGTCGGCGGCGTCGTGCTGCTCGCGTCCGTGCTCGCCGTGCGCGTCTCCATCCGGCTCGGCCTGCCGTCGCTGCTGCTGTACCTCGGGATCGGCGTCGTGCTCGGCGAAGCCGGCTTCGGCATCCGGTTCGACAACCCCGAGCTGACCCAGTCGCTCGGCCTCGCCGCGCTCGTCATGATCTTGGCCGAAGGCGGGTTGACGACGCGCTGGTCGGCCGTGAAACCCGCGCTGGGACTGGGAATCGCATTGTCCACAGTGGCCGTCGTGGTGAGCATCGCGGTCACCGGCGCGGCGCTGCACTTCCTGCTCGGCCTCGACTGGCGGTTCGCCCTGCTGTGGGGCGCGGTGCTCGCCTCGACCGACGCTGCGGCGGTGTTCTCGGTGCTGCGCACGGCCGGGATCGGCAAACGCCTGGTCGGGGCGCTGGAGCTGGAGTCGGGCGTCAACGACGCGCCGGCGTACATCGCGGTCGTCGTGCTGGCCGAAGGCACCACTGTGGACTGGACGCTGCCGCTGCTGGTGGTCTACGAGCTGGGCGCGGGCCTGGCGATCGGGCTCGCCTTCGGCTGGCTCGGCGGGATCGCGCTGCGCCGGGCCGCGCTGCCGGCGACCGGGCTCTACCCGCTCGCGACGATCGCGGTCTGCGTGGTCGCGTACTCGTCCGGCCAGCTGGCGCACGCGTCCGGGCTGCTCGCGACGTACGTCGCCGCGCTGGTGCTGGGCAATGCGCGGCTGCCGCACCGGTCGGACACGCTGTCGTTCGCCGAGGGGCTCGGCTGGCTGGCGCAGATCGGGCTGTTCGTGCTGCTCGGGCTGTTCGCGTCGCCGAGCCGGCTGCTCGAGACGCTGGTCCCGGGCCTGGTCGCCGGCGCCGTCGTGCTGCTGCTGGCCCGGCCGATCTCGGTGGTGCTCTCGGTGCTGCCGTTCCGGCTGCCGTGGCGGGAACAGGCGTTCCTGTCGTGGGCCGGCCTGCGTGGCGCCGTGCCGATCGTGCTGGCGATGATTCCGCTGTCACGGGGCTTGCCGGGCGCGCAACGGCTGGTCGACGCGGTGTTCGTGCTGGTCATCGTGCTGACGCTGGTCCAGGGCGCGACGCTCGGGCCGCTGGGCCGCAAGCTGGGGCTGGCGACGAAGTCCGAGCCGCACGAGGTCGAGGTCGACTCCGCGCCGCTGGACGAGCTGGGCGCGGAGCTGCTGCAGGTCCGCATCCAGCGCGGGTCGAAGCTGCACGGCGTGTACTTGTCGGAGCTGAGGCTGCCGACGGGAGCGACGGTCAGCCTGGTCGTCCGCGAGGGCGCGGGGTTCACCCCCCAGAAGACGAGCCGGCTGCAGGAGAACGACCAGCTGCTGGTGGTGACGACCACGTCGGTCCGCGACGCGGTCGAGCGCCGGCTGAGAGCGGTGGACCGGGCGGGCCGGCTGGCCCGGTGGCGGGGCGAGTCGGGGCGTTAACCCGTTCGTGGTCGTGGCCGCGCTGTGACCGATCGGACGAATCCGCGGCGGCTGGGGTGGACGAGCTGCCGCCCGGGCGAGGCGGTGCTCGGGCGCGACGCGGTCGGCAAAGGCAGCGAGCTGGGCCGTTGGGAGCGCGAGTCGGCGCTCCTAGCTGCGGCGGTCCGGCCCGGGCCGGGTGAGCTGGCGGCGGGGAGCGCGGATCGGTGCTGCTGGGTCTGGCTGCGTGGCCCGACCGGGTGAGCTGGCCCGTCCGAGGCGCGAGTCGGCGCTGCTAGCTGCGGCTGCGCAGCCCCCGCCGCATGAGCTGAGCCGCCAAGCGCGCGGCCGCCGCACCCTGCGCGGCCCCCTGAACCGCGCCTTGTCCGGTCCCTGTCCACTCTCCGCGCCGACCTGGTGATCTTTTCCCGCAAGGGTGATCTTCCCCGTCCGGAATCTTCCCAATGATCCAACCTTTGGCCTACTCTCCGCCCGATCCGGTTAGTTCGAATGGGTGAGCGTTAAGCCAAAGGAGTACGCACGGTGACGAAACTGCACACTCGCCGGACGGTTCTCGCCGTCGCGATGACCGCGGCCCTCGGCTTGCTCGGCGCGCCGGCCGCGATCGCCGAGGTGGCTCCGTTCCCGGCACTCGCCCTGCCGTTCAAGGCCGGTCAGCAGGTCTACTCCGCCGGCATCCACTCCGACGACGGCAGCACCGGCGTCAAGAACGCCATCGACTTCAGCCCGGCCGACCGGACCGTGCGCGCACCTCTGGCCGGGACCGTCCACCTGCAGCACTGCGCCGGTGGCGACTGGGTCACCATCGACCACGCCGGCGGCTGGCGGACCGGGTACTACCACATGGAAGGCATCAAGGTCACCGACGGTGAGCACGTCGAGGCCGGGACCGTCCTCGGGTCGACCGGCAACGCGCTCCCGTGCGGCGGCAGCAGCACCGGCGCCCACGTGCACTTCACGCTCTGGACCGTGCCCGACGCCGCGAACTGGGACGGCAAGTCCTTCGCGGAGGTCTCGACGGCCGTCGCCCAGGCCGATGGCGAGCCCGTCGACGGCAAGACCATCGGTGGCTGGCGCTTCACCGCGGGAGCCGAGCAGTACACCGGCACCGCGACGCACCTCGCGGACAACGCCATCACGCAGCTCCCGGGACGGTTCCGCGCGAAGCTCTGAGGCCTCACCGTGTGTGAGCGGCGTCTCAGAATGTGAGGCGGGGGTTGGCCGCCGGCCGCGTTCTCGGTTACCTTCGGGCTCAGGTCATGAGTGCCAGCGCGAAGCCCCGGCTTGCTGGCCGGCAACCCTCCTACCGCGGTGGGGTGCCCCGGGTGAAGACCGGGCCGGTCGCGCCGTGCGACGGGCAAGCGCGGGCCCCTCGCCGGGGTCCCCCGGACCGCCGAGGAGGCACCGATGACTCTCGCCATCGACCGCACCAGCACGACCACCCTGGCCGCCGTCACCGCGAAAACCGTTGTCACGCAAGACATCCCGACCGTCGCGGGGGCCGCCCTGCGCGTCCCGCTCGTCACGGGCGAGACGATCGGCTACGCCAACCTCGACCACGCTGCGAGCGCCCCTTGTCTCGACGCCGTCCGCGCGAAGGTCGACGAATTCCTGCCCTGGTACGCCAGCGTCCACCGCGGCGCCGGCTTCGCGTCCCAGGTCTCCACCAAGCTCTACGAACGCACTCGCGACGTCCTTCGCCGTTTCGTCGACGCCCGCCGGACCGACACCGTCGTGTTCACCCGCAACACCACCGACTCCTTCAACCTGCTCGCCCGCAGCCTGCCGCGGCACACCACGGTGGTCGTCTTCGACACCGAGCACCACGCCGCGCTGCTGCCGTGGCAGGGCCCGAACGTCCGGCGGATCCCGACCCCGCGCACCCGCCTCGCGGCAGTGTCCGCTGTGGACGAAGCCCTCGCGGATGCCCCGCAGGGACCGCGATTGGTCGTCGTCACGGGAGCGTCCAATGTGACCGGTGAGCTGCTCCCCGTCGCCGAAATCGCCGCCGTGGCGCGCAGGCACGGCGCGCGCATCGCGCTCGACGCCGCCCAGCTCGCCCCGCACCGCCGGATCTCGATCAAGGACCTGGACGTCGACTACGTCGCCCTGTCCGGCCACAAGCTGTACGCGCCCTTCGGTGCGGGCGCCCTGATCGGGCGCGCCGACTGGCTGCGCGCCGCCCGGCCGTACCTCGCCGGCGGCGGCGCGACCAAGCTCGTCACCGAGGACGCCGTCGTCTGGAACACCGGGCCCGAGCGTCACGAAGCCGGCTCGCCCAACACCGTCGGCGTCTACGCGCTCGGCGTCGCGTGCGAAACCCTCGGCGAAAACTGGGCCGCGATCGCAAACCACGAGCAGGCCCTGCTCACCCGGCTGCGCAAGGGACTCGAAGGCATCCCGGGCTGCGCCGAGCTGCGGCTGTTCGACGCGCCGGTCGACCGCGTCGGCACGGTCAGCTTCGTCGTCGACGGCTTCGACCCGGGCTGGCTCGCCGCGGTGCTGTCGGCGGAGTACGGCATCGGCGTCCGCGACGGCGCCTTCTGCGCCCACATCGCCGCCAAGCGCCTGATCGGCGTCACCGGGGGCGCCGGGCAGCAGGCGATCCGCGTCAGCCTCGGCCTCGGCAGCACCGAGGAGCACGTCGACCGCGTGGTGCGGGCGCTGCGCCAGATCGTCGCGCGCGGGGCCCGCTGGGAGTACGCGAGGGTGGACGGCCGCTGGGCCCCGGTCGGCGACCCGCGTGAGCTGCCGCCGTTCTGCTGAGCGCTAGCCTGGCCCGATGGGGAGAGAGCGGCGGTTCTGGTTTCCGTTGGCACTGCTCGGGCTGACGCAGATCGGCATGGTGGCGCTGCAGCTGCTGTCGCGCCGCAGCCCGGCCCAGGACCAAGCCGCGAACCTCCTCCTCCGGCCGGCGGCCCCACCCGGGGTGGCGCAGTACGGCCGCGCCCAATGGCTGACCCAGGACGCCTTCTATTCCCTGGGACGAGGCCTTCCCACGGGCGCGGCCTGGCTGGTCGCGCTCGGTGTGGTGCTGATCGGCACGGCGGTCTGGTACGCGCTCGCCCTGCGGCCCGTCCGCACCGGGTGGTTCGTCCTCGGCACGATCGGCGCGCTCCTCGCCGTGCCGCTGCTCGACCTGGTCGGGTCGTGGCAGTTCCGGCTCGGCGACGAGCTGCGCGGCCCGCTGCTGGCCACCCTCGGCCTGCTGGTGCTCGCCGCGTACGAGCGCAGCAAGCTCGTCCTGCTCGCCGCGGCGGCGTTCGCGGTGATCGCGGTGGTGCTCTCGGCGGACCTGGTGGGCGTCCTCCTCTCGGCGGCCGTCCTGCTGACCGCGGCGTTCGCTGCCCTCCTGCGCCCGGCGCGCGAGGCCCTGCCGTGACGGGGAGTTCGCGGCGGTCCTGGTTCCCGTTGGCGGCGCCGGGGTTCGCCCTGCTGGTGAGGGTGGCGGTCGAGTTGTTGCCGAAGGACACCGCGCGCACGGGGCCACCAGCTGACCCGGGGCACCGGTGAGATCGGCGGCACCGGCCTCCCCGGCAACCCGCTCTCGGGTATCGCCACCGCCACCGACGTGGTCGCTCGGCCGGCTGGCCTGCGTGGTGCTCGCCGTGGCGGGCGGGTACCGGTAGTCCCGGCGGGCACGCCGCCGCGGCCCGTCCGGTTCGGGCTCGGCACCCTGGGCGCGCCGGCGGCCGTCCCGCTGCTCGACCTGGTCGGCGCGCTGGAGCCGCGGCTGCCCGGGGACGGGCGCGCCGCGCTCGGCCTGCTGGTGCCGCCCGGTTCCTGGGGGCTGTCGATGCGGTGTCCGTCCTGGTCACGGTGGTTTTCCCGACCCCGCCGGCGGGTGCGCTGATGGCGGCGGGCCTGCTGTTCGCCGTGCTCCTGCGCGGGCCGGTCACCGCCGCCGACACGGCCTGACCAGCACCGTGGAGAATGGAGCGGTGAGCACCGAGCCCAGCCACTCCGAGCCCGACACCGACGCAGCCGCCGAGGTGGCGCCCGAGACCGTGCAGGAGACGCCGGAAGAGCCGGCGACGCCGCTGCCGAAGCGCCGCGTGGGCTGGGTGTTCGCGGTCGCCGTCGTGTTCTGGGCGATCGACCTGGTGACGAAGAACCTGGTCGCCGCCAACCTCGAGGGCAAGGAGCCGGTCCGGATCCTCGGCGGGCTGATCTACCTGCAGGTGATCCGCAACCCGGGTGCCGCCTTCTCGATGGCCACCGGCATGACGTGGGTGCTCGCGCTGGTCGCCCTCGCCGTCGTCATCGCGATCATCTGGCTGTCGCGGCGGCTGCGCTCGATCGGCTGGGCCATCGGCCTCGGCCTGGTGCTCGCCGGCGCGACCGGCAACCTCACCGACCGCATCTTCCGCGCGCCCGGCGGGCTGCAGGGCCACGTCGTCGACTTCATCTCGGCGTTCGCCCCGAACGGCAAGGGCTTCGCGATCTTCAACATCGCCGACTCGGCGATCTGCGTCGGCGGCGCGCTGATCGTGCTGCTTTCGCTGCTGGGCAAGGACTACGACGGCACGTCGACCAAGGACAAGAAGAAGGCCGAAGCGCCGGAGCAGCAGGAGGAGCAGGCGTGAGCTCGCGGATGCTCCCGGTGCCCGACGGGCTCGACGGGATGCGGGTCGACGCCGGCCTCGCCAAGCTGCTCGGCCTGTCGCGGACCGTCGTCGCCGAACTCGCCGAATCCGGCGACGTGCTGCTCGACGGCCGTCCCGCGGGCAAGTCCGACCGGCTCTCCGGGGGCGGCCTCCTGGAGATCACCCTGCCGGAGCCCGCGAACCCCGTCGAGGTCGTCGCGCAGCCGGTCGAAGGCATGCAGATCCTGCACGACGACGACGACATCGTCGTGATCTCCAAGCCGGTCGGCGTCGCCGTGCACCCGAGCCCGGGCTGGACCGGCCCGACCGTCGTCGGCGGCCTCGCCGCGGCCGGCCTGCGCATCGCGACGTCGGGCGCGGCCGAGCGCCAGGGCGTCGTGCACCGGCTCGACGCCGGCACCACCGGCGTGATGGTGGTGGCCAAGAGCGAGCACGCGTACACCGTGCTGAAGCGCGCGTTCAAGGAACGCACGGTCGACAAGGGCTACCACGCGATCGTCCAGGGCCACCCCGACCCGATGCGCGGCACGATCGACGCCCCGATCGACCGCCACCCGCGGCACGACTACAAGTTCGCGGTCGTCCAGGGCGGCCGCCCGAGCGTCACGCACTACGAGGTCGTCGAGGCGTTCCGGGCGGCGTCGCTGGCGCACATCAAGCTGGAAACCGGGCGGACGCACCAGATCCGCGTCCACTTCTCGGCGCTGCGCCACCCCTGCGTCGGCGACCTGACGTACGGCGCGGACCCCGTCCTGGCCCGGCACCTCGGCCTGAGCCGCCAGTGGCTGCACGCGAAGACGCTGGCGTTCGCGCACCCGGCGGACGGCCGCTGGGTCGAGTTCGAGTCCGAGTACCCGGACGACCTGGCGAAGGCCCTGGAAATCCTGCGCGACGAGAGCTACTAGTCTTCGATCGACCAGGTGAGCGTGCGCTCGTCCGGCTCCGGCCGGGGGCTCCAGCGCACCGAAACCACGCGCGTCGCGTCCGGCAGGACGTACACGGTGTGGCCGCCCAGGGTTTCGCCCGGTTTGACGCCGATCTTGTGCGGCGGCCGGGACGTCAGCGACACCGGCGCCTTGCCGATCGCGGTGCCGTCGGCGGCGAGCAGCTCGAGGTAGTTGTCCGGCAGCGACGCGAAGGGGATCGAGCCGCGGTTGGTGATCTCGGTGTGCACGACGACCGCGCGTTCGCCCGCCTCCAGGCGGTAGCCCGCCGCACCGAACAGGTAGTCCGCCGGGTCCTGGACCTCCAGCAGCTGCACCGTCAGCTGTTCGCCCTCCAGGCCCTGGGTCGCCATGACCTCGCCGAGCTTGCCCTTCTTGCCGGTGCCGGCCGGCCGGGCGGGCTCGTCACCGCGCGCCCACGACGCCGTCTGCGGCAGGCCCCACGTGCTCACCACGGGATCGACCGGTACCGGCGGCGGGCTGAACTGCGGGCGCGGCGGCGGGCCCGGGTGGCGCCCAGACGGCGTGCCCTGGACGTTGTACGGACCCGAAGGAGCGCCTTGGACGGCGTACGGACCCGAAGGCGCGCCTTGCACGTTGTACGGACCCGAAGGCACGCCCTGCGGCCCCGGGCCGGGCGGCATCGGCGGCGCGGGCTGCTGGGGCACCGGGTGCGACGGCGGCGCGAACTGCTGCTGCGGCGGCCGGTTCGCCCACGACGGCGGCGCGCCCGCGATGGCCGCCCGCAAGCCCTGCGGATCGCTCTCGACGCCGACGAGCAGCGGCAGCCCGCTGCCGGACAGGGCGACCAGCCGGTAGGCGACCTCGCGGGGATCCATGCCGACCTTGGCCGCCAGCTCGTGCACCGCGGTCTTGCCGAGCTCGGCAAGCGCGGCGAGCAAGCGGATGTCCACGGGATCGGTCACGGCCACCCGCTGAACGCTACCGCCTCACCGATCCGCCCGCGCCGGCCCCGCCTGGCGGCGCCTTGCCGTTCCGACTGCGCCGCCGGCACCCGCCTGCGCCATCCGTGCCCGCGTGCGCCACCCGCGCCCGCGTGTGCCGGGTCCGCCCGGCGCCGTCTTGCCGATCCACCTGCGCCACCCGCGCCCGCCTGCGCAGCCCGCGCCCGCGTGTGCCGGGCCCGCCCGGCGGCGCCTTGCCGATCCACCTGCGCAACCCGTGCCCGCCTGCGCAACCCGCGCCCACGTGCGCAACCCGCGCCCACGTGCGCAACCCGCGCCCGTCTGCGCCACCCACGCCCGCGTGCGCCGGCCCCGCCCAGCGGTGCCGCCTTGGCGATGCGCCCGCCTGCCTGCGCCGCTCGTGCCCACCTGCGCCACCCGTGCCCGCCTGCGCCGTCCGTGCCCAGCGGGACCGCCTCGCAGATTTGTGTGCGCGGCCTGCGCCCGCCGTCCGTGGCGGGTGCCTGCGCCGCCCGCGCCCGGCAGGGCCACCTCGCAGATCCACCCGCGCCCGGCCCCGCCCGGCGGCTCACCGTTCTTGTCGGTGATCTCCGTTAGGGTCGGTTCCGAGCACAACACCGAAAGCTGGGGGTCCTGCCCATGACCGCGGTCACCGAACTCGCCGAGGAGTTCGTCGAAGCGCTGTTCGCCGCCGATCCGCTGACGCCCGCCCTGCTGGGTATCCGGCCGGCCGAGCCCGGCTTGCCGGACCTGTCCGCCGAGGCCGAACAAGCGCACCGGGCCACGCTCGCGGCGTTCGCCGAGCGGGCCCGCGCGCTGGACGCCGGGGAGCTGTCGGCCGAAGACCGCGTCACCCGCGAAGTCCTCATCGCCACGGCGGAAGACCGCGTCGCCGCGATCGACAGCCGGATGACCGAGTTCACGGTCACCGACGTCATGGTGGCGCCCGCGGCGTCGCTGCTGATGGTGCTGCCGATGGCGACGGTCTCGGCGGGCGACACCGCCGAGGCCCAGCTCGGCCGGCTCGCCGCCATCCCGGCGTACCTGCGCCAGGCCGCCCGGCGGCACGCCGACGGCATCGCCGCCGGGCGCACCCCGGTGGCGCACCTGGTCGAGGCCGCGGTCGCGCACCTCGACCGCTACCTCGCCGACCCGGCCACCGATCCACTGCGCCGCCAGCCGGCGCCGGACGAGGAGTTCGAGCGCCGCCGCGACGAGCTGCTCGCCGACGTCGTCCGCCCGGCCTTCGCCGAGTACCGCGAGTTCCTCGTCACCGACGTCAAGCCGCACGGCCGGCCCGCCGAGCAGCCCGGTCTGAAGTGGCTGCCGGGTGGCGACGAGACGTACGCGCGCCTGGCGAAGGTGCACACGACCACCGACCGGACGCCGGAGGAGCTGCACCGGACCGGGCTCGACATCATCGACTCGCTGGCCGCCGAGTACCGCGAGCTGGGGCAGCGGGTGTTCGGCACCGACGACCTGGCGGAGATCTTCCGGCGCTTGCGCACCGACCCCGCCCTGCGCTGGACCGGCGCCGAAGAGCTGCTGGACACCGCCCGCACCGCCGTCGCCCGCGCGACCGCGGAGGCCCCGAAGTGGTTCGGGACCGTGCCGTCGCAGCCGTGCCTGGTCGAAGCGGTGCCGGAGGAAGCCGCGCCCGGCGCGCCCCCGGCGTACTACCTGCGCCCGGCCGCCGACGGCTCCCGCCCGGGCATCTACTTCGCGAACACCTACGAGGCCACCGAACGGTTCCGGCACACGGCCGAGTCGGTCGCGTTCCACGAAGCCGTGCCGGGGCACCACTTCCAGCTGAGCGTCGCGACCGGCCTGACCGACCTGCCGCTGCTGCGCCGCATCGGCAGCTTCACCGCCTACACCGAGGGCTGGGGCCTCTACAGCGAGCGCCTCGCCGAGGAGATGGGGCTGTACTCCGGCGACGTCGCGCGGCTGGGCATGCTGACCGCCGACTCGATGCGGGCCGGCCGGCTGGTCGTCGACACCGGCCTGCACGCCCTGGGCTGGAGCCGGCAGCAGGCCGTCGACTACCTCGCCGAGCACACGCCGATGGCCCGGGTGGAGATCGAGGCGGAGGTCGACCGCTACATCGCGTGGCCCGGCCAGGCGCTGGCGTACATGGTGGGGCGGCTGGAGATCCAGCGGATCCGCGCCCGCGCCGAGGAGCGGCTCGGCTCCCGGTTCGACATCCGCGCGTTCCACGACCTGGTGCTCGCCGGGGGCGCGCTGCCGCTGTCGGCGCTGGCCTCCGCCGTCGACGAATGGGTGGCCGGCCACGGCGACACGGCGAACGGCCTGGCCGCCGAGCTGGTCGAGCTGACCTTCGAGCACGAGCCGCTGTTCCCGTCGGTCTACGGGCTGCCCGGCGACCACGACCGGCTCGCCGACCAGAGCCGGGCGGCGCAGGAGAAGTACCGCGCCGCCTACCGGGAGCTCGCCGCCCGGGCCCGCGCGCTGCCCGCCGAGGCGCTGACGGCGGAAGAGGCCGTGACGCGCGAGGTCGTGGTCGCGGCCGCCGAGGTCGAGGCCGACCGACTCGGCGCCCGCAGCGCCGACATCGCGGTCAGCGACGGGCTGACCGCGCCCGCACTGGCGCTGCTGCTGTACCTGCCCCACTACAAGCTCGACGACGAGAAGAAGGCACGCGGCTACCTGGCCCGGCTCGCGGCGATCGGCACGTACCTCGAGCAGCTGACCGAGCGGCAGCGCGAGAGCCTGGCCGACGGGCTCGTTCCGGCGGCCTACCTCGCCCGCGTCGGCATCGAGTACATCGAGCGCTACCTCGCCGCGCCGGAGTCCGACCCGCTGAAGGTGGGCACCACCGCGGCGGTCGAGGGCTTCGAAGCCGAGCGCGACCGGCTGCTCGCCGAGGTCGTCCACCCCGCTTACGTGCGCTACCGCGACTTCCTGCGCACCGAGGTCGAGCCGGTCGGCCGGCCCGACACCGCGCCCGGCATCGGGCACGTGCCGGGCGGCGCGGAGCGGTACGCCGCGCTGATCCGCGCGGAGACGACGACCGAGCGCACGGCCCAGGACCTGCACGACACCGGGCTGGCGCTAATCGCGAAGCTCGCGGACGAGTACCGCGAACTGGGGCAAAAAGTCTTCGGTACCACCGAACTCACCGAAATCTTCGAGCGGCTGCGCACCGACCCCGAGCTGCGCTGGCGTGACGGCGAGGAGCTGCTGGCCGCGGCCCGCGACGCCATCGCGCGCGCGGAAGCCGTGGCACCGCGGTGGTTCTCGAGCATCCCGGCGGAGAAGTGCGAGGTCGCGCCGGTGCCCGAGGCCGACGCGGCGAGCGGCACGATCGCGTACTACCTCCAGCCGTCGCTCGACGGCACGCGGCCGGGAACCTACTACGCCAACACGTACGAGGCCGACAAGCGCCCGCGCTTCACCAGCGAGGCGATCGCGTTCCACGAAGCCGTGCCGGGCCACCACTTCCAGCTCAACCTGGCCCAGGAGCTGACGGACCTGCCGCTGCTGCGCCGGATCGGCATGTTCAACGCCTACGCCGAAGGCTGGGGCCTCTACGCGGAGCGGCTCGCCGACGAGATGGGCCTGTACTCCGACGACGTGGCCCGGCTGGGCATGCTCACGCAGGATTCGATGCGGGCGGGCCGGCTCGTCGTCGACACCGGGATGCACGCGCTGGGCTGGAGCCGGCAGCAGGCGATCGACTACCTCGTCGACCACACGCCGATGGCGCGGATGGAGATCGAGGCGGAGATCGACCGGTACGCCGGCTGGCCGGCCCAGGCCCTCGGGTACATGGTCGGGCGGCTGGAGATCCAGCGGCTGCGCGCCGAGTGCGAGGAGGCGCTCGGCGACCGCTTCGACATCCGCGCGTTCCACGAAGTCGTGCTGGGCCACGGCATGCTGCCGCTGTCGGCGCTGGCCAAGGTGGTCACGGACTGGGTCGCGGCCCAGGGCGACACCGCCGACCGGCTGGCCGACGAGTGCCTGGAGCTGATGTTCGAGGCGCAGCCGCTGCTGCCGTCGCTCTACGGCCTGCCCGGTGCGCACGACAAGCTCGCCGACCAGTCCGCCGAGGCGATCGCCCGGCAGCGCGCCGGGTTCGCCGCGCTCATCGCGCGGGCCGAGGCGCTCGAGGCGCTGCCGCCCGCCGAGCGCGTCACGCGGGACGTCGTGATCTGGCAGGCCCGCACGCTGATCGACGTGCTGGACTCGGGCCGCGCGGACATCGCGGTGAGCGACGGGCTGGCCGCGCCGGCGCTGGAACTGCTGATGATGCTGCCGCAGACGGTGCTCGACGACGAGGCCAAGGCCCGCGGCTACCTGAGCCGCCTCGGCGCGATCGGGACGTACCTGGACCAGCTGATCGAGCGGCAGCGGGCCGCGCTCGCCGCGGGCCTGACGCCGCCGGAGTTCCTGGCGCGCATCGGCGTCGGCTACGTCGAGCGGTACCTCGCGGCGCCGGACGGCGACCCGCTGAAGGTGCCGGTCCACGGGCTCGAGGCCGAGCGCGACCGGTTGCTGGCCGAGGTCGTGCGGCCCGCGTACGCGCGGTACCGCGACTTCCTGGCCGACGAGGTCGTGCCGGTCTCGCGGCCGGAGTCGTCCCCGGGCATCGGCGATCTGCCGGGCGGCGCGGAGCGGTACGCGGCGCTGATCCGCGCGGAGACGACGACCGAGCGCACGGCCCAGGACCTGCACGACACCGGGCTGGCGATCATCGAGCGGCTGGTGGGGGAGTACCGCGAGCTCGGGTCGAAGGTGTTCGGCACCACGGACCTCGCGGAGATCTTCGACCGGATCCGCACGGACCCGGCGTTGCGTTGGCGCGACGGCGACGAACTGCTGGACGCGGCGCGGACGACGATCGCGCGGGCGGAAGCCGTGGCACCGCAATGGTTCCTGCGGGTCCCGGAGCAGAAGTGCGAGGTCGCGCCGGTGCCGGCCGCCGAGGCGGAAAGCGGCTCGATCGCGTACTACATCGACGCGTCGCTGGACGGTTCGCGCCCGGGCACGTACTACGCGAACACGCACGAGGCCGACCAGCGGCAGCGGACGCTCGGGGAGGCGGTGGCCTTCCACGAAGCCGTGCCGGGGCACCACTTCCAGCTGACGCTCGCGCAGCAGCTGACGGGAGTCCCGCTGCTGCGCCGGATCGGCATGTTCAACGCGTACGCCGAGGGCTGGGGGCTGTACGCGGAGCGGCTGGCCGACGAGATGGGGCTGTACTCCGACGACGTGGCCCGGATCGGCTTGCTGACGCAGGATTCGATGCGCGCGGCGCGGCTGGTGGTCGACACGGGCCTGCACGCGCTGGGCTGGAGCCGGCAGCGGGCGGTGGACTACCTGGTCGAGAACACGCCGATGGCCCGGATCGAGATCGAGGCGGAGATCGACCGCTACGCGGGCCACCCGGGCCAGGCGCTGGGGTACATGGTGGGCCGCCTGGAGATCGAGCGACTGCGGACGGAGGCGGAGCAGGCGCTGGGCGACCGGTTCGACATCCGCGAGTTCCACGACACGGTGCTGGGCAGCGGAACGGTCCCGCTCCCGGTCCTGGCCGACGTGGTGTCCGAGTGGGTGGCGGCCCGCGCGAAGGGGATCCACTAGGGAGGTGGCGGCCGGTTTCACCCGGCCGCCAGGGCGCGGGGCCAGGCCGGCCGGGGCGCCCCTGGCGGGCGGGAGCTGGCTTGACCCGGCCGCCGGCCGGCGACCTGGCCGGTCGGAGGTGGCATCACCCGGGCAGCGACCTGGCCGGTCGGCGCCACCCGCGGGCGGCCTCGCCACCCCCGGCCGGCCTCGCAACCCCGGCCGGCCACCGTCCATTGCGGACATTCGACCTGAGGAGCACACGTGACCTGGCTCGACCTCGCCGACGACACCCCGTTCGGCCTGGACAACCTGCCCTACGGCGTCTTTTCCGTCGGCGGCGCGCCCGAGCGGCGCATCGGCGTGCCCGTCGGTGAGCACGTCCTCGACCTGACTGCCGCCGCCGAGGAGACCGCCGCCCCATTCGCGCCGCTGGTCGCCGGTGGCGTCCTCAACCCCCTGCTCGCCGCCGGGCCCGACACCTGGCGGGAGGTACGCGAAAACCTCCGGATTTGGCTCACCGAACCCCGCTACGCCGACCAGCTCCGCCCGCACCTCCACCCGCTGGCCGAGGTCACCACGCACCTCGCCTTCGAAGTCGCCGACTACGTCGACTTCTACTCCAGCGAGCAGCACGCCCTCAACGCCGGCCGGATCTTCCGGCCCGATGCCGCCGAGCTGCCGCCGAACTGGAAGCACCTGCCCATCGCCTACCACGGCCGGGCGGGCACGGTCGTCGCGTCCGGCACGCCCGTCGTCCGCCCGCACGGGCAACGCAAGCCGCGCACCGCCGATGCGCCCTCCTTCGGCCCGTCGCAGCGGCTGGACATCGAAGCCGAAGTCGGGTTCGTGGTCGGCGTTCCGGGCACCCGGGTGTCCACCGCGGGCTTCGCGGACCACGTCTTCGGCGTCTGCCTGGTCAACGACTGGTCGGCCCGCGACCTCCAGGCCTGGGAGTCCCAGCCGCTGGGCCCGTTCCTCGGCAAGTCGTTCGCGACGTCGGTGTCGCCGTGGATCGTCCCCCTCGCCGCGCTCGAGCACGCGCGGGTCGACGGCCCGCCGCAGGACCCGCAGCCGCTCGACTACCTGCGCACCACCGAGAAGTGGGGCCTCGACCTGGCGATCGAAGTCCGGCTCAACGGCCATCTCGTGTCCAGCCCGCCGTTCGCGACGCAGTACTGGACGGCGCCGCAGCAGCTGGCGCACCTGACGGCCAACGGCGCGAGCCTGCGCACCGGCGACCTGTTCGCCTCGGGCACCGTCACCGGCCCGGAGCGCGACCAGCGCGGCTCGTTCCTCGAACTGTCCTGGGGCGGCCGGGAACCACTCGACCTCCCGGACGGTCAGACCCGCACGTTCCTGGAGGACGGCGACGAGGTCGCGATCAGCGCGACGGCCCCGGGGCCGGGCGGCACGCGGATCGGCTTCGGGGAGGTGCGCGGCACGGTCGTCCCCGGCTGACGCGTGACGTTCCCCCGGCCACCGGGTCCGGACTGCGGGGGACACGTGCGGATGAGAGGGTCGGCCGGTGGACAAAGCCGTCGTGAGGAAACCGCTCCGGCGGGTCGGGGCGACGCTCGCCCGGTACCGCGAACGCGACGGCGACCACTACGCCGCCGCGGTCACCTTCTTCAGCCTGCTCGCGCTGGTGCCGCTGGTCATGGTCGCCGTCTCGGTGGCCGGGTTCGTGCTGGCCGGCGACCGGCTGCTCGCCACCGAGCTCGACCGGGTCATCGACGGCGCCCTGCCACCCGAGATTGCCGGGCGGGTCAACGACGTCGTGCACACCGTCGTCGGGGAACGCGGGCGGATCGGGCTGCTCGCGCTGACCGTCGCCGCGTACTCGGGCTGGAGCTGGATCAGCAACGTCCGCGACGCCGTCACCGCGATGCTCGGGCAGGAGCGCACCACCCGGCCGCTGCTGCGCGGGATCGCCGCGGACGTCCTGGCGCTGGTCGGGGTCGGGCTCGCGATGGCCGTGTCGTTCGGGCTGGCCGCGCTCACCGGCGCGGCCGGGACGTGGCTGCTCGGCTTGACCGGGCTGGCCGGCGGGTTCGCGCAGTTCGTCCTCGTCGCGGGTTCGCTGCTGCTCGGCCTCGCGGCGAACTGGCTGGTCATCGCGTGGTGCCTGGCCCGCCTGCCGCGCCGGCCGCTGCCGCTGCGGTCGACGTTGCGCCCGGCCGGGGCCGCCGCCGTCGGGCTCGCCGCGCTCCAGCAGGCCGGCGGCCTGTACCTGCACCTGCTCGGCCGGTCGCCCGCGGTCGCGGCGTTCGGCACGCTCGTCGGCGTGCTGCTGTTCGTCTACCTGGTGGTCCGCTGGCTGCTGATGGTCACGGTGTGGCTCACGGTCCGGGACGACCCGCCGCCCGGCACGCTCGCCGCCGACGTCCGCTACGCCGGGACGACGCTCGGGGCCGGCGCCTCGGCGGAGCTGGTGGTCCGCACCCTGACCGGCCGCTGAGCGGCGGCCTCGATCGGGTGTGATCCGGCCCACCGGCCGGGCGCGTTGACTTCAAGTGCTTGAAGTCCCGCACGCTGGCTCCCATGGCGGCCGGAGTCGAGCAGCTGTGGTTGACGATCCTCGAGGCGTCCCGGCGCAGCGGGCTCAGCGAGCCGACGTTGCGCTACTACGAGCAGCGTGACCTGTTCGACCACCACGCCGACCGGCTGGAAGCCGAGATCGAGCGGTTGCGCCTGCGGCTGGAGTACCTCCGGCTCAAGGCGCGGCTCTGGGACGCCCGCGACCGCGGCGACACCGGCTCGGCGCACCGGCTCCTCCCGCCGCTCCGGTCGCTGATCGACCGATTCTGACCATCCACAAAGGACTGACATGAACGACGACCGAGCGCTCGTCCTGGTTACCGGGTACCTCGGCGGCCACACCCTCGCGCGGCTGCCGGCCGACGGCCACCGGGTCCGCACCACCGTGCGCGACCTCGACCGCGCGGCCGAGGTCCGGGCCGCCGCCGGGCCCGGTGACCTGGAGGTGGTGGCCGCGGATCTCGACGCCGACGCCGGCTGGGCCGCGGCGACCGAGGCGTGGACTACGTCCTCCACCTCGCGTCTCCGTTCCCGCCCGCCGCGCCCGAAAACGACGACGAGGTGATCCGCCCGGCGCGCGACGGCGCCGTGCGGGTCCTGGCCGCGGCGCGGGAGGCCGGGGTCCGGCGGATCGTGCTGACGTCGTCGTTCGCCGCGATCGGGTACAGCGCCGCGCCGCGGGAGAAGTACACCGAAGCCGACTGGACGGACCTCGCCGATCCCAACAGTGCCTACGTCCGGTCGAAGGTGATCGCCGAACGCGCCGCGTGGGAGCAGGTGCGGGTGGCGGGCGGCCCGGAGCTGGCGGTGATCAACCCGGCCGGCATCTTCGGACCGGTCCTCGGCGGGCGCCTGTCGTCGTCGGTCTCGCTGGTGCGGGCGATGCTCGACGGCGCGGTGCCGGTGGTGCCGCCGCTGTACTTCGGCGTGGCCGACGTCCGCGACGTGGCCGACGTCCGCGACGTGGCCGACCTGCACGTACGGGCGATGACCCATCCCCGGGCCGCGGGGGAGCGGTTCCTCGCCGCGGCCTGGGAGCCGATCGGTTTCCTCGGGCCGGCCCGGATCCTCGCCGGAAGCGGGCACGCCGTGACCACGACCGAGCTGACCGCCGAGCAGGTGCGCACCGCGGCCGAAACCGATCCGGCCCTGCGGGAAGCGGCCGCTCGCCTCGGCCGCGTGCCCGTCATCCGCACCACCAAGGCGAGGACCGTGCTCGGCTGGCGGCCCCGCCCGGTCGGGGAAACGGTGGCCGACACCGCCCGCAGCCTCCTGGCCGCCGCGGAAGGGGAGCCCGCCTGAGTGGCGGCGCGCACATCGTCCCGGCGCGCGGCGCCCGGCCCCAGTAAGCTCCGGCTAAGCGCTTGCTCAGCAACGGAGGTGGCCATGCGGATCGGGACCGCGATCAACTACGCCGGAGGCTTCGCCGACAGCGTCGCGGACATCGTCGAGCTGGAGAAGGTGGGGCTCGACGTCGCGTTCGTTCCCGAGGCCTACTCCTTCGACGCCGTGAGCCAGCTCGGTTACCTGGCGGCGAAGACCGAGCGCGTCCAGCTCGCGTCGGGCATCTTCCAGATCTACACGCGCACGCCGACGCTGACCGCGATGACCGCGGCCGGCCTCGACTTCGTCTCCGACGGGCGGTTCATCCTCGGGCTCGGCGCCTCCGGGCCGCAGGTCATCGAGGGCTTCCACGGCGTGAAGTACGACGCGCCGCTGGCCCGCACCCGCGAGATCGTCGAGATCTGCCGCCAGGTGTGGCGCCGCGAACGCGTGGTCCACGACGGCAAGCACTACACGATCCCGTTGCCGCCGGAGCAGGGCACCGGCCTCGGCAAGCCGCTCAAGCTGATCAACCACCCGGTGCGCGAGCGCATCCCGGTGCTGCTGGCCTCGCTCGGGCCGAAGAACGTCGCGCTCACCGCGGAAATCGCCGAGGGCTGGCAGCCGATCTTCTTCCACCCGGAGAAGGCGGCCGACGTCTGGGGCGAGTCCCTGGCGGCGGGCAAGGCCAAGCGCGACCCGGCGCTGGGCGAGCTCGACACGTTCGTCAGCGCCGCCCTGGCGATCGGCGACGACGTCGAGCCGCTGCTCGACCACCTGCGCCCGATCGTGGCGCTCTACGTCGGCGGCATGGGCGCGCGGGGCAAGAACTTCTACAACGACCTCGCCTGCCGCTACGGCTACGAGGCCGAGGCGAAGCTGATCCAGGACCTGTACCTGGACGGCAAGAAGGAAGAGGCCGCGGCGGCCGTGCCGGTCGAGCTGCTGCGCTCGATTTCGCTGGTCGGCCCGGCGGGGTACGTGAAGGAGCGCTTGGCGGCGTTCAAGGAAGCGGGCGCGACGACGCTGGTGGTCAACCCGCTGCTCCCGGGCCGCGAGGCACGCGTGGCGGCGGTGGCCCAGCTGCGCGAGCTGCTCGGCTGAGCCGCTAGACCGGCGTCGCGTACACGGCCACCCGCGGCGTGTCCACGCCGGCGAAGTCGTGGGTCCCGTCGCTGGTGATCAGTCGCAGCTCGGCGCCCGACCCGTCCGGGGCGACGAGCGTGCTGTCCGGCTCGTCCGGCGGGAACGTCTCCGTCCGCCGGACCGTGAAACGCGCTTCGCGGCCGTCGTCGTCGCGGACCAGGACCGCCGCGCCCGGCTGGAGGGTTCCGAGGTGGGCGAACGCGCCTCGCGAGAACCCGAAGCCCGCGTGCCCGGACAGCACGGCCACGCCCGGGGCGCCCGGAGCAGGTCCGTCGGCGAACCAGCCGACACCCTGGGCCGTGCCGGGCTGCTCGCGGCGGCCGGCGATGTGGCCGAGGTCGACGAGGTGGCTCACGGCGAGTCCGAGGTCGGGGATCACCAGCGCGGTGGGCAGGACACCCGTGGCCGGCCGGTCCTCGGCCGCCGCGCCCGGGGTGAGCGGCACGCTCGGCGCCAGCACGGTCGTGACGCCGAGCAGGACACAACCGAGCCCGGCCACCACCGCGAGCACGGCGGCGGCCGGCCCGACGAACTTCCCCTGCCGCACGCCGGTAAGTCGGGAGAGCGGGAACGGGCGTTACCGAATCGTGTCCAGGGGTGTCCTGGTTCACTCGATCGGGTTATGCGGCTGTGACCTTCACGTCAACAGAGCACATCCGGAGGAGGTAAATCCGACAATTCCCGGCGAACTGCCACGAATTCCGGCAGAATTCCTGGTTTCGACCTGTCGAACCGGGGATATCCATCGGGGCGGAAGCGAGGTGCGCCGAGTCGTGCGGAAAATCGAAGAGCCCGCGGTGGGCGTGCTGGACGTCGGATCGTTCAGTGCCCGCCTCGTCGTGGTGCCGGTCGACGGCTCGCCGCGCGAGCCGGTGCTGAACCACCAGACGCGGCTGCGCCTCGACCGCGCGCTCGACGACCGCGGCCGGCTCACCGAACGCGGCATCGCCGACATCACGGCCGCCGTCGCCGCCGGCATGACGGCTGCCTACCGCCACGGCGTCACCGACGTCTACCCGTTCGCGACGTCCTCGATCCGCGACGCCGCCAACGCGGCCGACGTCGTCCGGCACGTCGCCGGCGAAACCGGCGTCGAGCTGCGGTTCCTCTCCGGCCGCCGGGAAGCCGAGCTGACCTACCTGGCCGCCCGCCGCTGGTACGGCGTCGAGGCCGGCCCGCTGCTGGTCCTCGACATCGGCGGCGGGACGGTCGAGCTCGCCGCCGGCCGCGGCGACAAGGCCACCTTCGCGCGTTCGCTGCCGCTGGGCGCGCGGTCGATGACCCGCGACTGGCTGCCGGGCGAGCGCGTTTCGACCAAGCAGGTCAAGGCGCTGCGCGCGCACGCGCTCGACGTCGTGACCACCGCGCTCGCTGCCGCGGACGTCGACGACCCGACGGTCGTCGGCTGCTCGAAGGTGCTGCAGCAGCTCGCGCGGCTGGCCGGGGCGCGGCCGAACAAGTGCAAGGAACTGCGGCTGGAAGACCTGCGCGACTGGATCCCGCGGCTCGCCGCGCTGCCGCCGTCGAAGCGAGCGAAGCTGCCGGGCATCTCCCGCAGCCGCGCGCACCAGGCGCTGGCGGGCGCGATCGTGGCCGAGGCGCTGCTGACGGTCGCCGGCGGCAAGGTCGCGATCTGCCCCTGGTCGACCCGCGACGGTCTGCTGCTCAGCCTGCAGGACCGCGCGCGGGAGAAGGCGGCCAAAGGCGTCGCCGCCTGACCGCTGGCCGTGGCCGGGAAAACCGGGTATCCGGAGAGCATGAGCGAGCAGCAGCGCATCCACACCCTGGACGACGAAGACGACGAACTCCCGAAGCTGCCGAAACCGGGCCAGCTGACGCACGACGTGCCGACCGCGCCCGACCCGGACGTCAGCCCGGGCGGGACCGACGAGATCCCGGCCCCACCCGGGCGGGAGGCCGCCAGCGACCTCCCGCAGTGACGCCTCAGTCGGAGTAGACCTCGCTGATCGGGTTCGCCGGTTCGGCGTACTGACGCAGCTTTTCCGAGTCGCGCCGCATGGGCGCGCGGCCGGGCGGCTGCTTCGGTGGATCGCCCGCGTCGATCTTCGGGATCGCGAACCGCTGCGGCTCCGGGGTGAGCGTGATGCGCTCGCCGTGGTGCAGCACTTCCAGCGGGTCGCCGTCGAGCACGTGGTAGGTCGCCTGGTCGCGGTCGATCTCGACCTGGAACCGCGTGCCGCGGAACATCAGCCGGAAGGTGATCCGGTCCAGCTGCGGCGGCAGCCGCGGCGCGAACGCCAGCGTCCCGCCGTGGTCGCGCAGGCCGCCGAAGCCGGCCACCGCGCCCTGCCACGCCCCGGCCAGCGACGCCATGTGCAGGCCGTTGCGCACGTTGTTGTGCACGTCGTGCAGGTCGGTCAGCGCCGCTTCGGCCAGGTAGTCGTAGGCCAGGTCGAGGTGCCCGACCTCGGCCGCGACCACCGCCTGCGTCCCCGCCGACAGCGAGGAGTCCCGCACGGTCCGCGCCTCGTAGTAGGCGAAGTCGCGGGCCTTCTCCGCCGGGCTGAACGAGTCGCCGCACAGGTGCAGCGCCAGCACCAGGTCCGCCTGCTTCACGACCTGCTTGCGGTAGAGGTCGAAGTACGGGTAGTGCAGCAGCAGCGGGTAGTGCGCGATGTCGGTGTGCTCGTAGTCCCACTCGTCGTGGTCGAGGAACCCCTCCGACTGCGGGTGTACGCCGAGCTCTTCGTCGTAGGGCAGGTACATCGCCGCGGCGGCCGCGCGCCAGGAGTCCAGCTCGACGGTGTCGACGCCGAAGTGCGCCGCCACGTCCGGGTGCCGCTCGCACGAGTCCGCGGCGGCCAGCAGGTTCCGGCGCGCCATCAGGTTCGTGTAGACGTTGTTGTCCGCCACGGCCGAGTACTCGTCGGGCCCGGTGACGCCGTCGATGCGGAAGTCGCCGTGCCGGTCGTGGTGCCCCAGCGACGCCCACAGCCGCGCCGTTTCCAGCAGCAGCTCGGTGCCGTAGTCGCGCTCGAACTCCTCGTCGCCGGTCGCGTTGAGGTACCGCAGGACGGCGTCGGCGATGTCCGCGCTGACGTGGAACGCGGCCGTGCCCGCCGGCCAGTACGCCGAGCACTCGGCGCCGTTGATCGACCGCCACGGGAACGCCGCGCCGCGCAACCCCAGCTGGTGCGCGCGTTCCCGCGCTTTGTCCATTGTGGAGTGACGCCAGCGGAGGGCGTCGCGCGCCGCGTCCGGCATCGTGTAGGTCAGCACCGGCAGGACGAACGACTCGGTGTCCCAGAAGGCGTGGCCGTCGTAGCCCGGGCCGGTCAGGCCCTTGCCCGCGATCGCGCGGCTTTCGCCGCGGGCCCCGGCCTGCAGGAGGTGGAACAGCGCGAAGCGCACGGCTTGCTGCAGCTCGGGATCGCCCTCGACCTCGATGTCCGAGGTGGCCCAGAAGTCGTCGAGGAACTGCCGCTGCTCGGTGATCAGGCCCTTCCAGCCGGTCTGGCGCGCGCCCGCGAGCGCGGCCTCGACCTGCGACCGCAGCGCGGGGACCGAGCGCTGCGCGGACCAGCCGTAGGCGAGGAACTTCGTGATGCGCAGCCGGCCGCCCTTCGGCACGTCGACCGCGACGGTGAGCCGCGCGAGGTCCTCCTCGGAGTGGATGCGGGCGCGGATCCCGTCGTCCACCTCGATCTTGTGGTCCATCGCCGCGGCCATCCGCAGCCCCGAACGGCGGGTCTGGTGCACCAGCACGGCGTTGTAGTCCGACGCGCGGTGGAACTCGCCGACCAGCGGCGAGTTCAGCGCGGCGGCCACCCGCGGGTCGCTGGTGTCGGACTCGATCGGCTCGTTGGCCAGCAGGTCGGACTGGACGACAAGCTGCAGGTCCTCGTCGAGCGGCTCGACCTCGTACCGGATCGCGGCGATCGCGCGCTGGGTGAACGACACCAGCCGCTCGGTGCGCACGCGGACCCGCCGCCCGGTCGGCGACGACCACTCGGTGGTCCGGCTCAGCGTGCCCTTGCGGAAGTCGAGCACGCGGTCGTGCGCGGTGGCCGCGCCGTAACGCATGTCCAGCGGCTCGTCCTCGACGAGCAGCCGGATGATCTTGCCGTCGGTCACGTTGACGACGGTCTGGCCCTCTTCGGGGTAGCCGTAGCCCGCCTCGGCGTAGGGGAGTTCGTGCTGCTCGTAGAAACCGTTGAGGTAGGTGCCGGGCAGCCCGCGCGGCTCGGCTTCCTCGAGCGTGCCGCGCAGCCCGATGTGCCCGTTCGACACCGCGAACGCGGACTCGGTGCGCTGCAGCGCGTCGACGTCCATGCCGCGCCAGCGCAGCTCCCACGGCGAGCACTCGTAGCCGCGGGGTTCTTCTTCGGTCATCAATCCTCCAGCAGGTCGGCGAGGTCGTCGACGACGATGTCGGCCCCGTGCGCCTTCAGCTCGGCGGCCTGGTCGGCCCGGTTCACGCCCACGACGTAGCCGAAGCCGCCGGCCTTCCCGGCCTGGACGCCGGACTGGGCGTCCTCGAACACGGCCGCGTGCGCGGGTTCGACGCCGAGCGCCGCGGCGCCGGCCAGGAACGAGTCCGGCGCGGGCTTGCCCTTGAGGTTCCGTTCGCGGATGACGAGGCCGTCGATGCGAGCCTCGACGTACTTGCTCAGGCCGGCGGCGTCGAGCACCTTCGCGCCGTTCGCGGACGACGTCACGACGGCGATGTGCAGGCCCGCGGACTTGACGGCCTCGAGGTAGCGGATCGAACCGGGGTAGGGGTTCACGCCGCGCTCGTCGATGATCTTCAGGACGAGCTCGTTCTTGCGGTTGCCCAGGCCGTTCACGGTCGGGGCGTCCACCGGGTCGTCGGGCGTGCCTTCCGGCAGCTCGATCCCGCGCGAACGCAGGAATTCGCGGACGCCGTCGGCGCGCGGGCGGCCGTCCACATAGGTCGCGTAGTCCTGCGCGGTGAACTCGCGGAAGTTTTCGCCGTCGCGGGCGCGCAGAAACTCGTCGAAAGTCCGTTTCCAGGCTTCGCTGTGGAGTACGGCCGTACCGGTGAGCACTCCGTCGAGGTCGAACAGGCAGGCGGTGATGGTCTCGGGCAATCCCGTCATGCCCGCACGCTACCGGTCACCCCGATCGGGTGTGGGCTCCTGGGGGTGCGGCCGCACCCGATGGATGAGTTCGTGCACCGTCGCGTCCGCGAGCCGGTAGCGCACGACGCGTCCGGTGCGCTGCGTGGTGACCAGCCCGTGCGCCCGCAGCAGCCGCAAGGCCTGCGACACCGCGGTGTCGGTCATCCCGGTGACCGCGGCGAGGTCGGTGACGCTGATTTCGCGCGCGTAGTGGATCGACACCAGCAGCGCCAGCCGGGAGGGGTCGGCGACGACGGAGAACCGCTGGGCCCATTCGTCGATGACGGCGCGGTCGCCCAGGCCGTCGACCGCCGCCGCGACGCGTTCCGGGTCGATCAGCTTGCGGTCGGTGCTCACCCCCGGATGATTCCACCCGGCCCGCGGGCGGACCACCGGTGGCCTGGGTCACGCGCGCTTGACGACGGCGGGGTGGGCGGGCGAAGCTGCGATTAAGACAGTTGTCATAGTCGAGGAGCCGGGATGACCGACGTCGAAGCGCAGGTCCGTTCGAAGACCATCACGTGGCAGGACCCGCTGGCGACGGCCCGGCTCGGGGCCACCATGTCCGGGTTCGACTACCTGACCGCCGTCGCCGAGGGGCGCGTCCCCGGCCCGCCGATCGCCGCGCACTTCGGGCTGCGCTGGGAGCACATCGGCCACGGCGAGGTCGTCGCGGTCGCCGAGCCGGACGAGTCGCTGTACAACCCGATCGGGATGGTCCACGGCGGCGTCGCGGCCACGATGCTGGACTCGGTGGTCGGCTGCGCGGTGCACACGACGCTGCCGGCCGGCGTCGGCTACTCGTCGGTGGAGCTGAAGGTGAGCTACCTGCGGGCGATCCACGCGGGCCGCGGCGAAATCCGCGCGACCGGCCGCGTCGTTAAGGAGGGGTCGCGGATCGCGTTCGCCGAGGGGGAGATCCGCGACGCCGAGGGCAAGCTGCTGGCCACGGCGTCGGGAACCTGCGTCATCACGCGCTGAGCGGCTGCTTGACGTCCCAGTGCTCGACAAGGAGACCGTCCTCGACACGCAGGACGTCGACGACGGCGGTGCCCGCGACGTGCAGGTGCACCATGACGAGGTCGTTCTCCGCGACGACGTGCTTGATCTCCGCGGTCGCGCCGGCCAGCGGCGAGTTCCTGACGGCGTCGGCGAACGCATCGCGGCCGTCGGGCAGGCCGGGGCTATGGGTGACGAAATCGGGGTGGAGCGCGGCTTTGGCCGCGTCGAAGTCCTTGCGCACGAACAGGTTCTCGAGGCAGTCGACGACGATCATGCGGTTCGTTTCGCTCATGTCCCGATTCTCGCGCGGGCGTCGATTACGTCGGGGGTAATCACCGGGGCGGGCTGACGCGCCGGGCGCGAATCGCGTCGTCGCCGCCGAAGCGGCCGATGACCGCCGCCAGGAGGGCGCGGGCGTCGGCGATCCGCTCGGCGCCGGACTCCGTCTCCAGTTCTTCCTGAAGTTCCTCCCTGAGCGCGCGAGTGGCCTCGACGGCGGTCCGCGCGTGCTCGGTCAGGTGCAGGAGCTTGGTGCGCGCGTCGGCGGGGTCGGGTTCGCGGCTGAGCAGTCCCCGGCGTTCGAGATCGGCGACGGCCTTCGACGCGGCCAGGACGTGCTGGATGACGACGCCGTCGTTGAACCGGAGGTCGCCGAGACCCCGGCCGGCGAGCCGCCGCCGTCTGGTGCACGCTGGTGACCTTCGACGGCCCGGGCCGGCCGCGGTCGCGGGTGGTCCACCCGATCCGGGAGCGGGGCGCCCTCGGGCTGACGGGATGGCTCTTCACCCGCCAGACGCCGCTGAAGGTGGCGCACCTGGCGGCGACACCGTACGTGTCGTGCTCGTATTGGGACCCGCGGCACGAAGTGGAGGTGGCGGAGTTCGCCGACGACGAGCCGTCGCGGAAGTACCTGTGGGAGCTCTTCGCCTCGACTCCGGAGCCCCGCGCGGCCTAAGCCGCCCCGACGCGGCGGTCGAAGACCAGGCCCTCGGCCGCCCGCAGTCCCACGCTGATCGCGCCCGTCAGCACCGCGTCCTCGCCCAGCTCGCCCTGGACCACCTTCGGCACCAACGGCGTGAACGCCCGCAGCGCCCGGTCCAGCGGCTCCAGCAGCAGGTCCGCCGCCGTCCCCATCCCGCCGCCCAGCACGATCAGCTCCGGGTCGATCACCGCCGCCACCGAAGCCACCGTGTACGCCAGCCGGTCGGCCTCCGCCTCCAGGGCCTGCTTCGCCAGTTCGTCGCCTTCGCGGGCCAGGCGGAACACCTCGCGGGCCGATTTCGCCGTCCCCAAGCCGAGTTCGCGGGCGCCGCGGACCACCGACTGGGCCGCCGTCGCCTCCTCCAGGTGACCGCGGGCCGGGGGCGTGCCGTCCTCCGACGACGAGCGCGTGCGGCCGTACGGGAGGTAGCCGATCTCGCCGGCCGCGCCCGTCGCGCCGCGGAACACCCGGCCGTCGACCATCATGCCCATGCCGACGCCCGTGCCGATCGTGATGCAGCCGAACACCGACGCCCCGCGCGCGGCGCCGCTCTCGCCCTCGCCGACCGCCGTCAGGTTGGCGTCGTTCTCCACCATCAGGTCCGGGCCCAGCGCGGCTTCGAGGTCGTCGATCAGCCCGGCCCGGCCCCAGCCCGGCAGGTTCGGCGCGTGCCGGAAGCAGCGCTTCTCCGGGTCGGCGACGCCGGGGGAGCCGACCACGCGGACAACGATGTCGGCGGCCGACAGCCGTGCCTCCGCGACCGCCGAAGCCGCGATCTTGCCGACCGCCGTCACCAGCGCCGCCCCGGAGCGGGCGCTGTTGCGCTCGTCCCGGCGGGCCACGATCCTGCGGCCGAGGTCCGACACCGCGACGCGGATGTGCTCGCGCCCGATGTCGACGCCCAGCACGTACCCCGCAGTCGGGTCGGCCTCGTACAGCACCGCCGAGCGGCCGGTGCCGGTCGACGTCTGCCCGGTCGGGCGCGCCAGCCCGGCGGCTTCGAGCGCCAGCAGGGCCTGGCTCACCGTCGGCTTCGACAGCCCGGTTTCCTTCGCCACCTGCGGGCGCGTCGCCGCGCCGCTGCGGCGCAGCAGGTCGAGCACCGCCCGCTGGTTGATCTTGCGCATCCCGGCGGGGGTCCCGACCGTTGGAGCATCTACGCCGGCCACCCGTGCCCGCCTCCACTCGTCCTCGTACTTCCTGCCACGCTAGCCGCCCGAACCCCGGTTTCGCCGGAATACGCCCGCTTCGGGACCCGTTGACCGGGGCATGAGCACTCCGGTACGCGGCCGGGTCCGCGTGGCACAAGGCGCGAAGCGGGTGCGGGTGTTCCTCGGCGGGCAGGTCGTCGCGGACACGGTGCACCCCCTTCTGGTGTGGGAAGTCCCGTAC
Source organism: Amycolatopsis sp. NPDC114478 (assembly GCF_055633805.1). NCBI lineage: Bacteria > Bacillati > Actinomycetota > Actinomycetes > Pseudonocardiales > Pseudonocardiaceae > Amycolatopsis > Amycolatopsis sp. NPDC114478. The sequence continues at coordinate 414,989 of NZ_JBVKDO010000007.1, forward strand.
TACCCCACGTACTACTTCCCGCGCGCGGACGTCGTGAGCGGCGTTCTCGCCCCCTCCGGCCGGACGTCGCACTCGCCCAGCCGCGGAGAAGGTGTTCGGTCGACGATAAAGGTTGGCCGAGCCGAGGCGGTGGACGGCGCGCTGGAATACCCGGATTCGCCGATCGAGGAGCTGCGGGACCACGTCCGCTTCGAGTTCGGCGCCTTCGACTGGTTCGAAGAGGACGAGCAGATCTTCACGCACCCGCGTGACCCCGGCGTGCGCGTCGACATCCTGCCGAGCTCGCGCCACGTGCGGATCGAGGTCGACGGCGTCACCGTCGCCGACACCGTGCGGCCGCACCTGCTCTTCGAGACCGGGCTGCCGACCCGCTACTACCTGCCCCGCGTGGACGTCCGGATGGACCTCCTCGAGAAGATCGACACGGTGACGCACTGCCCGTACAAGGGCGCCGCGGAGCACTTCGACGTGGCCGGGCACGCCGACCTCGCCTGGAGCTACCCGACGCCGCTGCCGGAGAGCGAGCGCGCCGCCGGCCTGGTGGCGTTCCTCGACGAGAAGGTCGACGTCTTCGTCGACGGCGTCCGGCAGGAGCGGCCGAAGACGAAGTTCGCCTGAGCGCTCACGCGTCCGGCAGCCAGTTCCCGTGGAAGCCCGCGGGAACGCGCCGCGGGAGGTGGACGGCCGCCACGGGCTCCGCGGCGACGGCGCCGGCGTCGAGCACGACGAGGTCGCTGCGGTCTTCCGCCGCGTCGTAGACGTAGGTGAGCAGCCAGCCTTCGCCGTGCTCCGCCGGGACGAACACCGCTTCGCCGGGAACGCGCCCGGCCCCGAAGACGTGCTCGGCCGAGGTGCCCGCGTGCAGGTCGTGGCGGCGCAGGACGCCGCGGCCGGTGACGTGGCCGAAGCGCGCGTCGGACCCGGCGAGCCGGTCGTCGATGCGGGGGAACTCGGCCGGCCGGTCGTCGAGCCGGTCTTCGGTCACCGTGCCGGCGGCGAGGTCGATCGTCCAGCGCCACAGCGACGCCGGCGGGTCCTCGTGGCCGGCCCACCACTGGTGGTCGTAGCGCAGGACGTGCACGACGATCCGCCCGTCCGGGGTGTCGAACGCGTTGAGCGTGTGGAAGACGTAGCACGGCTCGATCTCCAGCCAGCGCACCCCGGCTTCGGGCCGGTCGCGGCGCAGCACGCCGAGCCGGGCGCCGTAGCCCGCGTCCCACCGGTAGGGCATGCCCCGGCCGACCGACGCCCGGTCGAAAACGACGGGCAGGTCGTAGAACACCGCGTGCTCGTTCGTCAGCGCGAAGTCGTGCATCATCGTCAGCCCCGGCACGTCGATCGGCTGCTTCACGACGAGCTTCCCGGCCGCGTCGGCGCGGTAGTAGCTCACGTGCGGCGCGGTGATGCTGCCGTAGCCGAAGAAGTGCAGCTCCCCGGTCACCGGGCAGATCTTCGGGTGGGCGGTCATCGAGTCGGCCAGCTCGCCGCCGAAGTCGTAGGCGCCGACGGTCTCGAGGTCCGTCGTGATCTCGTACGGCAGCGACGACTCGACGAGCGCGAGCGTGCGGCCGGCGTGGTTGACGACGTGGGTGTTCGCGGCGCTCGCGTGCAGGTTCCGCGTGCCGTTTTCGTTGTACAGCTCGAGATCCGGGTCCGCGAAGCTGTCGGTGCGCACCCACCGGTTGCGGTACCAGGCGGCCCGGCCGGCTTCGAGGCGGACGCCGTGGACCATGCCGTCGCCGGTGAACCAGTGCTTGCTGTCCCCGCGCGGGTTGGGGCCGTTGCGCAGGTACCAGCCGGTCAGCTCGGGCGGCAGCGCGCCGGTCACCGGGAGGTCGAACGCGGTCAGCTCGTCGTGGACGGGCGCGTAGGCGCCGGTGAGGTGGAACGCGGAGGTCGTCATGCGGCTTCCTGGGCGCGGGCGCGCACGCTGCGCGGGTAGCGGATGGTGAAGGCGACGGGGGCCGCGAAGCAGGCGACCTTGAGCGCGATCAACGCCGCCGTCGCGTGCGGCGCGTAGTTCAGCAGCGCGATGCCGGCGAGGCCGCCGACGGTGAAGCTGATCGCCCAGACGAGCGTGATGATCACGTTGACCCGCTTGAAGATCGGGTTGTCCCAGAACTTCTCCGGCGTCGTCGTGCGGGCGATGCCGAGGGTGAACGGCTGTCCGATGGCGAGCGAGCCCCAGGCGGTGAGTGCCAGCCACGCGTCGGTGAGCGCGCCGGTGTAGGTCTTCAGCGGCGACGCCGGGAAGATGAAGGCGACGGCGGTGAGCAGCGCGAAGAAGGTGAAGCCGCTCCACTCGAGGATCAGCGTGTCGGCTTTGCGGCCGTCGCGGCGGGCCAGCAGCAAGAGGGCGGCGGAGATCGCCAGGCCGGTGAGCCCGGACCAGCGCCAGTCGAACTGCGTCGCGACCACGGCGAACGCTATCCACGGCAGCAGGCTCTTCAGGTAGTTCACGGCGGGTCCTTCCCGACATTCCAACTTTGACATGTCGAAACTAGAAGCTGCTGAGTCGACATGTCAAGAGTGGAATGTCATGATGGCGGTATGAGCCTTCGACACGCGGTGCTCGGGATGCTGGCCGACGAGCCGGGAAGCGGCTACGACCTGCTGAAACGCTTCGAGCGGGCGATGGCGAGCGTCTGGCCGGCGACGCAGAGCCAGCTCTACGGCGAGCTCGGCAAGCTGGAGAGCGCGGGCATGATCCACGTCCAGGCCGAGGGCCCACGCGGGCGCAAGGAGTACGAGATCACCGACGCCGGGCTCGCCGAGCTGCGGCACTGGCTGATCGAGGTCGACCCGGGCGGCCCTCCGCGCAGCGCGGGCCTGCTGCGCGTGTACTTCCTCGGCTCGGTCTCCCCGGAGCAGGCACGCGGCTACGTGGCGACGATGGGCGAGGCGGGGAGGGAGCGCGAGAAGCGGCTGGAGGAGCTGGAGGGCTCGATCGACTGGGGGGACGACAACCAGTCGGTCTACGGCCGGCTCGTCCTGGAGTGGGGGAAGCGCTTCTCGGTCATGCAGAGGGAGTGGGCGGAGTGGGCGGTCAAGCAGATCGAATGACCGGCGTATAACGCCCTATTCGGCGGTTCTTTCAGGCCGCGTGCCGGCCGTGGGCCTGGCGGCGGAAGAGGCGCGGCCGCGGCCGTCCCGCCGGGGCGTCCACAGTGGACCCGGACACCGTCGGGCCGCCGTCGTCGGCCGTGGCTGCCGGTAGCGGTGCGCCGCCGTGGTCGCGGTGACCGCGGTGCACCGTCCACAGCAGCGCCAGGCCCAGCACGACCAGGACGTGCGTCGCGAGCCGCGCGAGCGTCACCTGGCCCGCCGCCAGGTCACCCGCCGACAGCGCCAGCAGGACCCCGACGAACCCGGCCAGTACCGGCAGCTGGCCGCCCGCCGTCCGGGGCCGCGCCACCGCCGTCAGCAGGCCGATCCCGATCGCCAGGTTCCACGCGCCGCTCTCGTGGCCGAGGTGGGCGAGGCCGTGCTCGCCGTCGGTGCCGAGCAGCTGCGCGAAGGCCAGGCCGAGCTGCCCGATCGCCACCAGGGCCAGCGCGATCCGCGGCCCCCAGCCCTCACCGGACGGCGCCGGCGTCCGCTCGAGGATCGCCGCCGTGAGGTCCGGGACGGGCGGCGCCGGGCGCAGCACCATCGCGCGGCGCAGGTCGGACGCGGCCGCGAACCACTCCCGGCACGCCGCGCAGCCGTCCAGGTGCCGGTCGACGCCGACCGGCTCGTCTTCGCCGTCCAGCCGGGCCGAAAGCCCTTCGCGGCACTCCTCGCACTTCACCTCCCAGTAGTCGGACGGCGGGTCCCGGAGGTTCCCGGTTACTGCTACGTTCCGGATCATGACCCGCGGTGAAGACGACGAACGCGTCACGGGACTGGCCATGGCCGCCGGCCGCGGCGACCGGCGTGCCCTCGACGAGTGGGTCCGCGCGACGCAGGCCGACGTCTGGCGCTTCCTCGCCCACCTCACCGACGCGGCCGCGGCCGATGACCTGACCCAAGAGACCTACCTTCGCGCTTTCGGCAGCCTTCGCCGCTTCGCCGGACGCTCGTCGTCGCGGACGTGGCTGCTGTCCATCGCGCGCCGGGTGGTCGTCGACCAGATCCGGGCCGCCGGCGCCCGCCCCAAGATCGCCGACACCGACTGGGAAACCGCCGCCGAACGCACCCGCGACCCCGCGGCCGGCTTCGAGGAGCTCGTCGAGCTGGGCCTGCTGCTCGACGGCCTCGAACCGGAGCGGCGCGAAGTCCTCGTGCTGACCCAGGTCCTCGGCCTGTCCTACGCCGAGGCCGCCGACGTCTGCGGCTGCCCGGTCGGCACGGTCCGCTCCCGCGTCGCCCGCGCCCGCGACGACCTGGTCCAGGCCCGCCGCGCCCGCGGCGCCGGCTAGCGGACGCCCGGCCCGTACCGCCGCGCCATCCCGACGAGCCACTCCCGGCCCACCGGGTTGGCCGTGTGGACGCGCACTTCCGGCGGCCACCGGTCGTTTTCGCACAGCCACAGCACGACCGGGCGGGTCGTGTCGTCGCCGCCGAGGTCGTGGTCCAGGGAGATCGCCGTGAACTCGCCGGCGGCGAGCAGCTCGATCGCCGCGGCGCTCGACTTCGCCCACGTCCAGCCCGGCGGGGCGGGGCGCAGGTCGTCCACCCAGAGGCCGGTCATGCCGCGAGCAGTTCGCGGGTGCGGGCCTGCTCCGCGGGCGACCCGAACGGCATCACCAGCAGCTCGGTCGCGCCGGCGTCTTCGAGCGATTTCACCTGGCGGCGCACGGTTTCCTCGTCCCCGACGATGACGCTGTCCGACACGCGCGCGTAACCATCGCGGTCCAAAATGGACCGATAGGCGGGAACCTGAGCCGCCGCGCCATAGGTCTCCTCCACCCACGACCGGCGTTCGTCCACTTCGGACGTCACGCAGATCAGCTGACCGGAGACCACCCGGCGGCCGGCGCCGAGCGTCGGCGCCACGAATTCGCCGGTCGCCCGCGGTCCGGCCCACGTCGTGATCACGCCGTCGGCCAGCTCGCCCGCCAGCCGCGTCGAACCCGGGCTCACCGAGCCGACCAGGACGGCCGGGCGGGACGCGCCCGGCGTGGTCAGGCCGCCCGCCGCCGTCAGCGATTCGCCGTGGACGTCCGCTTTTTCCCCGCGCAGCAACGGGTTCAGCGCTTCGAGGTACTCGCGCAGGTGCCGCAGCGGGCGATCGTAGGAGTACCCGAACTCCCGCTCGACGATGTGCCGGTGGCTCAGCCCGACGCCGAGGTGGACCGGCGCACCGGTCGCGGCCTGGACGGTCAAAGCCTGGGCGGCCATCGTGATCGGGTGGCGCGGGTACGTCGGCACGACGCACGTCCCCAGTTCGACGCCGGTCACCCCGAGTGCGGGCAACGCCGTGAGCGCGTCCCAGCCGCCGCGTTGCGCCAGCCATAGCGTGCCGTAGCCCAGCTTCGCGGCTTCGCGTGCCTGCGCGCGCATGCCGTCGAAGCCGACTCCCAGTTCGTCGATCAGGATGCCGGTGCGCATGGTGTCCTCCCAGGTTTCAGTACGCGCGCTCGAGCTGCTTCCGGTCGAGCGCGGCGGATTCGGTGAACAGCGCGACCACCCGCGGCGCGACGGCCCGCAGCCGCATCGTCGAAACCGCGACCGGCTCGAAGGCGTGCGCGACCGTGTCGGCGAGCAACGCCGGTGGCGGCGGGGGAGTCTCGACGAGGAAGCCGTGCAGCACGGCCCGGTAGGCGACGGCGAGCTCCCGGGGCGGCCGGTCGGTGCGCAGCAGGTCGTTCGCCGCCAGCAGTTCGAGGTACTCGACGAAGGCTTCGTCGTGGCGCGGGTCGAGCTTGGCGTGCAGCTTCGGCAGGAGCTTCCCGAGCGTGCCGGCGTCGTCGGCGTGCCCGGCGTGCAGCAGCGGCCGCCCCAGCACGTTCGCGTACTGGACCTCGGTCAGCGTCGACAGCCGCGCGGCGAGCGGGTCGGCGTCCACCGCCCGGACGAGGTCTTCGATGCTGCGCACGGACTCCCGGAGCAGCACGGCGAGGAACAGCTCCTCGCGGTTCTTCCAGTGCAGGTAGACGGTCCCCTTGCCGACGCCGGCGCGCTCGGCGACGTCCTCGATCGTCGTGCGCCGGTAGCCGGCTCGCAGCAGCAGTTCGGCGGCCGCGTCGAGGATCCGTTCGGCTCGCTCGGCGCGGTCTTCGGCAGGAGGCACTCGGCCATCATATGACCAGATTCGAAATCTGGTCAAAGGTTAACCCGGAAAACGGCGGGACGCGCGCAGCGCCCCGCCGCCGGGCCTCAGGCGTCCGAGGACCGCTTCCAGAGGTTGATGTCCGCGTCGGTCGCGTGCCCGTCGATCTCGGTCAGCTCCTCGGAGGAGAAGTCGAGGTTGTCGAGCGCGCCGACGTTGTCTTCGAGCTGCTTGACGCTGCTGGCGCCGATCAGCGCCGACGTCACGCGGCTGTCGCGCAGCACCCAGGCGAGCGCCAGCTGCGCCAGTGACTGGCCGCGCCGGGCCGCGATGTCGTTGAGCGCGCGGACGCGGTTCAGCCGGTTCTCGTCCAGCGTGTCCGGGTCGAGCGACTTCCCCTGCGCCGCCCGCGAATCCGTCGGGACGCCCTTCAGGTACTTGTCGGTCAGCAGCCCCTGCGCGAGCGGCGAGAACGCGATGCAGCCGGCGCCCACCTCTTCGAGGGTGTCCAGGAGGCCGTCCTCTTCGATCCAGCGGTTCAGCATCGAGTACGACGGCTGGTGGATCAGCAGCGGCGTGCCGAGCTCGCGCAGGAGCCGCGCGGCCTCGGCGGTCCGCTCCGAGCTGTACGACGAAATCCCGACGTAAAGCGCTTTCCCGCCGCGGACGGCGGAGTCGAGCGCCCCGACCGTCTCCTCCAGGGGCGTCTCGGGGTCGAACCGGTGCGAGTAGAAGATGTCGACGTAGTCCAGGCCCATGCGGCCGAGCGACTGGTCCAGTGAGGACAGCAGGTACTTGCGGGAGCCCCACTCGCCGTACGGGCCGGGCCACATGTCGTAGCCCGCCTTGGTGGAGATCACCAGCTCGTCGCGGTAGGGCTTGAAGTCGGTGGCCAGCAGCCGCCCGAAGTTCTCCTCGGCCGAGCCGTACGGCGGGCCGTAGTTGTTGGCCAGGTCGAAGTGCGTGATGCCGAGGTCGAACGCGCGGCGCGTGATGTCGCGCTGGGTCTGCAGGGGCTTGTCGTGGCCGAAGTTGTGCCACAGCCCGAGCGAGATCGCGGGCAGCTTGAGCCCGGAACGCCCGCAGCGGCGGTAGGGGATCGTTTCGTATCGGCCGGAAGCGGCAACGTAGGTCACGCGGCCGATGCTAGCCCGAAGGTCGGGTACGCTCCTGGTGAGCGACCGCTTAGGAGGCACGTGGTGGGCACCGGATTCTTCACCTCCGTCGACGACGTGTCGGCCAAACTGGCCGAGGCCGGTTACCTGGCGTCGACGGCCGTGGCGACCACGGTGTTCCTCGCCGACCGGCTCGGCAAGCCGCTGCTGGTCGAGGGCCCCGCCGGCGTCGGCAAGACCGAGCTCGCCAAGGCCGTCGCGCAGGTCAGCGGCTCGCGGCTGGTGCGCCTGCAGTGCTACGAGGGCATCGACGAGGCCCGCGCGCTGTACGAGTGGAACCACGCGAAGCAGCTGCTGCGGATCACCGCCGGCCGCGACGAGACCTGGGAGCAGGCCCGCACCGACATCTTCGGCGAGGAGTTCCTGCTGCGCCGCCCGCTGCTGACGGCGATCTCGTCCGACGAGCCGACCGTGCTGCTGATCGACGAGACCGACAAGGCGGACATGGAGGTCGAGGGCCTGCTGCTGGAGGTGCTCGGCGACTTCCAGGTCACCGTGCCGGAGCTGGGCACGATCACCGCCACGCGCGCGCCGTTCGCCGTGCTGACGTCCAACGCGACGCGCGAGCTGTCCGAGGCGCTGCGCCGCCGGTGCCTGTTCCTGCACATCGACTTCCCGGACGAGGACCTCGAGCGCGACATCGTCCGGCTGAAGGTCCCGGGCATCGACGCGGCGCTCGCCGATTCCGTCGTCCGGGTGATCGCCGCGCTGCGCGCGATGGACCTGCGCAAGCTCCCCTCGGTCGCCGAAACGATCGACTGGGCGCGCACGCTGCTCGCGCTCGGCGCCTCGACCCTGGACGAGCAGGTCGTCCGCGAGAGCCTCGGCGTCGTCCTCAAGCACCAGGACGACATCGCCAAGGCCGGCGCCGGCCTGAAGCTCGAACAGGTCCTGGACGCGTCGTGACCGGCGGCGTGCCGGAGCGGCTCGCGTCGTTCGTCAAGGCACTGCGGGCCCAGGGCATCCCGGCCGGGCCCGCCGAGACCGTCGACGCCGCCGCCGCGCTGGAAGTCCTCGGCATGGACGACCGCTCGCTCGTCCGGGAAGGCCTGGCCGCGGCGCTGGTCCGCCGCGGCGGGCAGCGCGCGGTGTTCGACGCCGCCTTCGACCTGTACTTCCCGGCCGGGATCGGCACGCCCGAGCGGGCCTGCGAGGACCAGCCGTCGACGCTGGAGGAGCTGCGCGAAGAGCTCGCCACCGCGCTGGCCGACGGCGACCAGCAGGCGCTGGCCCAGCTCGCCGGGCTCGCGGTCGACATGCTGGGCCAGTACGGCTCGGCGTCCGGACCCGGTGGCGGCTTCTCGGCCCACCAGACGCTGGAGCGGCTCCAGCCGCAGACGCTCATCGCGCGAGTGCTGGCCGCGGTGCGCGGTGGTGGCGCGCGCGGCGAGTTCACCGACCGGCTCGACCGCGACGAGATCCGCCGCCGCGTCGAGGGGTTCCGCGGGCAGGTCCGCACCGAGGCGCGCCGGCGTGCCGCCGAGGTCCGCGGCCGCGAGCGCGTCGCCAAGCACGCGATCGCGCCCGCGCCCGACCGCGTCGACTTCCTCATCGCCAGCCGCAACCAGCTCGCCGAGCTGCGGCGCACGATCCAGCCGCTGTCCCGCAAGCTCGCGACGCGCCTCGCCGCCCGCCGCAAGCGCACCACGCGCGGGCAGATCGACCTGCGCCGCACGCTGCGGCGGTCGCTGTCGACCGGCGGGGTCCCGCTGCGCCCGGCCTACCGCCACCGGCGGCCCGGCCGGCCGGAGATCGTGCTGCTGTGCGACCTGTCCGGGTCGGTGGCGGGCTTCGCGAACTTCACGATGCTGCTGGTGCAGGCGCTGCGCGACCAGTTCAGCAAGATCCGCGTGTTCGCGTTCGTCGACAGCGCCGACGAGGTCACCCACCTGGTCACCACCGGCGTCGCGGACCCCGAGCACCTGGGCGCGCGCATGCTGTCCGAAGCGGCGCTGGTGCGCTGGGACGGCCACAGCGACTACGGCGGCTCGCTGCGCCAGTTCACCACGAACTGGCTGGACGCTGTGGGCCCGCGGACGTCGGTGCTGATCCTCGGCGACGCCCGCACCAACGGCGGCGACCCCAACCTCGACGCGGTCCGCCAGATCAAGGCCCGCGCCCGGCACGTCTACTGGCTGAACCCCGAGCGGCGGTCCCTGTGGTCGACCGGCGACTCGGCGGCGCTGGAGTACGCCGAGGTCGTCGAGATGCACGAGTGCCGCACGGTGCACCAGCTCGGCACGCTGGTCACCCGCCTGCTGCCGGTGTGAGCCAGGCGTCGATGTCTTCGAGGGCCTTCCGCTTCGTCGCTTCGGGGGCGAAGGACGCCGTGACGCTCGCCCGCGCGAAGCCGGCCATCGCGGTGTCGTCGTAACCGAAGGCGTCGCGGACGCGTGCGTACTCCGCGGCCAGGTTCGCGCCGGTGACCGACGGGACGTCGGTGTTGAGCGTGACCGTCAGCCCGGCCTCGACCAGCCGGGGGAGGGGGTGCCCGGGTAGCGACGGGACCAGCCCGAGCGTCACGTTCGACGACGGGCAGACCTCCAGCGCGAGCCCTCGTTCGCGCACCTCGGCGACGAGCGACGGGTCCTCGAGGACGCGGATGCCGTGGCCGAGCCGTTCGGTGCGGCCGATGTCGAGGGCCTCGCGGATGCTGTCCGGGCCGGCGTCCTCGCCGGTGTGGTGCAGCAGGTGGATGCCCGCTTCGCGCGCCTTCTCGAAGACCGTCGCGAAAGGACGGAGGGAGTGGTTCTCCTCGCCCGCCATGCCGATCGCGAAGACTTCGTCGTACTTCAGCGCGAGGTCGAGGGTGCGCTCGGCGCGGTCGACGGGACGGCGTCGCGAATGGTCCAGCACGAGCCGGGTTTCGAGCCCGGACAGTCCCTTGAGGACGGATGCCAGCGGCATTTCGAGGTCGCCCAACCGCTCCCCGTGCGAGGCGGCGGTGAACGTGACTTCGGCGTAGCGCGTACCTTGGGCGAGCTCGTCTTCGCAGTATTCGCGGGCGATGCGCTCGAAGTCCTCGGGCTGCTGGAGACAGGCCCGGATGAGCGCGTTGTAGTCGGCGAACGCGCGAAAACCGGCGAACTCCGGCGGTTCGGCGGGGACGGCGACGCCGTTCGCCTCGCCGAGTTCACGGAGCGTGCCCGGCCGGATCGTGCTCTCCAGGTGGACGTGCAGGTGGGCCTTCGGCAGGGCCGCCAGGTCGCGCATGAACCCGACCCTAGAGGCCGCCGGGCGCCGCTCGCGCGGCATTTTTGTTTGGCCCCCGTCACACGGGGAACCTCGGGGTGGTTCGTCCGCGTTGTCAGGATGACCGCACACCGACGAGGGAGACGACCATGGCTTTCCTGCGCAAGCTCACCGTGCTGGCCGGCGCGGCCGGCGCCGCCCGCGCGTACGCCAAGAAGAACCCCGAAAAGGTGAACGGGGCCGTCGGCAAGGCGGCCAAGTTCGTCGACGACAAGACCAAGGGCAAGTACCACGAGCAGATCGCCGGCGCGGTCCGCAAGGTCAACTCGGTGACCGGCCCGGACGGCCGCCCGGGTCCGGCCGCCCGGTAGGTCACTCCGCCGTCAGGACCTCGAGGACGCCCTCGCCGTACTTGGCGAGCTTGTTCTCGCCGACGCCGCTGACCGTGCCCAGCTCGGGCAGGGACGACGGCCGCTGCGTGGCGATCTGGCGCAGGGTCGCGTCGTGGAAGATGACGTAGGCGGGGACGCCCTGCTCCTTCGCGACGCCGGCGCGCCAGGCCCGCAGGCGCTCGAACAGCGGGGCCGCTTCCGCGGGCATGTCCGCCGCGGGGGCGGCCTTCCGCGCGCTGCGGACCCGGGCGGCCGCGGCGCGCTCGGGCTCGCGGCGCAGCAGCACCTCGCGTCCGCCGCCCAGCACCTCGGCACTGGCCTCGGTGAGCACCAGCGAGCCGTAGTCGCCTTCGACGGCCAGCAGGCCCTGGGCCAGCAGCTGCCGGACCACCGCGCGCCACTCCGGCTCGCGCAGCTCGGTGCCGATGCCGAACGTCTTGAGCGTGTCGTGCTGGAACTGCGTGACCTTCGGCGTCGACTTGCCGAGCAGGATGTCGATCACCTGCCCCGCACCGAACTTCTGGCGCCGCTCGTTGCGCAGCCGCACGATCGTCGAGAGCAGCTTCTGCGCCGGGATCGTGCCGTCCCACTTCTCCGGCGGGTTCAGGCACGTGTCGCAGTTGCCGCAGGGCTCGGCCTTTTGCCCGAAGTAGTTGAGGATCTGCACGCGCCGGCATTCCACCGTCTCGCACAGCGCGAGCATCGCGTTCAGGTGCGCGGCCTGGCGCCGCCGGTGTGCCTCGTCGCCCTCGGACGTGTCGATCATCTTGCGCTGCTGCACGACGTCCTGCAGCCCGTACGCGAGCCACGCGGTGGACGGCAGCCCGTCCCGTCCCGCGCGTCCGGTCTCCTGGTAGTAGCCCTCGACGGACTTCGGCAGGTCGAGGTGCGCGACGAACCGGACGTCCGGTTTGTCGATGCCCATCCCGAACGCGATCGTGGCGACCACGATCAGGCCGTCCTCCCGCAGGAACCTCGACTGGTGCTTCGCGCGGGTGCGCGCGTCGAGGCCCGCGTGGTAGGGCACGGCCGGGATCCCGTTCTGCATCAGGAACTCCGCGGTCTTCTCGACCGAGTTCCGGGACAGGCAGTAGACGATCCCCGCGTCCCCCTTGTGCTCGGTCTGCAGCAGCTCGAGCAGCTGCCGCTGCGGCGAGTTCTTGCCGACGATCCGGTACTGGATGTTCGGCCGGTCGAAGCTGGCGACGAAGTGGCGGGCTTCGTCGAGCTTCAGCCGGGCCGAGATCTCCTGGTGCGTGGCCTCGGTCGCCGTCGCGGTCAGCGCGATCCGCGGCACGTCCGGCCAGCGTTCGTGCAGCGACGACAGCGCCAGGTACTCCGGCCGGAAGTCGTGGCCCCACTGGGAGACGCAGTGCGCCTCGTCGATCGCGAACAACGCGATCTTGCCGCGGTCGAACAGCCGCGCGGTGGACTCCATCGACAGCCGTTCCGGCGCCAGGTAGAGCAGGTCGAGCTCGCCGGCCAGGAACGCCGACTCGACCTCCTGGCGAGCCGCGTAGTCCTGCGTGGAGTTCAGGAACCCCGCGCGGACACCGGCGTTGCGTAGCGCGTCGACCTGGTCCTGCATCAGCGCGATCAGTGGCGAGACCACCACGCCCACGCCCGGCCGCACCAGCGCGGGGATCTGGTAGCACAACGACTTCCCGCCACCGGTGGGCATCAGCACGAGCGCGTCGCCGCCGGCGACCACGTGCTCGACGATCGCCGCCTGGTCGCCGCGGAAGCTGTCATAACCGAACACGCGCCGGAGGGTCTCCAGCGCGTCGGACACGGTTGCCGTCTCGGGGGCTGCCACGCGGCCGAGTCTAGAGCCGCGGTCCGACAACTTCCGGCCGCCCTCGCCGGCGCAGCGGGATCAGAGCCGATCGCCGAGCAGCCGGGCGAGGGCGACGTAGACCTCTTCGCGGATCGTGTGCAGGTCCAGCACCCCGGCCCGGGTCTGGCCGTGGCTCGTCTTGGTGACGACGATCCGCGTCTGCTGTTCCGCGATCCCGTCGATCTCCTGGTCGGGTCCCGGACAGTGGAACGCGGCGTCGCCGACGCCCGGAACGGCCACCGACGGTTTCGCGCACGTCTTGGCGATGTCGGCCGAGAGCGTCCGCGGTGACCGGCCCGCGGGCACGAGGATCCGCAGCTGGAACGCGGCGGCGTCGTGGAACTTGCTCTGGTAGGTGCACCGGAACGAGTCCTTCTCCGCCGGCTGCTCGACGGCGGTCGCCGACCAGCTGCCGCCGATCGCCTGCGTGATGTCGTCGACCGTGACGAACGGGCAGGCCGCGGTGACCTTCGCCGGCGAGACGAACGCGGGCGTCGCCGGCGGGCTGGTGGTGGGGTGCGGCGTCGGTGCGTGGGTGGTCGTGGCCGGCGGCGGGGCCGGGGCCGGTGGGCCGGAACAGGCGGTGACGCAGGCGAGCACGCCCACGGCGGCCATCCCCTTCGCGAAGCGCATGATCAGAACCTAGCCCCGGGCGGTCACGGGCGGATGACACACTGGACCGGATGGACGCGTACTTCCCGGTTCCCGATCTCGCCGCGCATTTCGCCGGCCAATGGCGGTTCGACCGGGAAATCCGCACCGCCGAAGGCGATCCGGCCGGGGACGTCACCGGCACCGCCGTCTTCACCGAGGAAGACGGCATCCTCGTCTACCGCGAAGCCGGCGAACTGCGGCTCGGCGGGTACACCGGGCCGGTGACGCGCGAGCTGCACTACCGGCCCACCGCGCCCGGCCGCGCCGACGTGCACTTCGACCACGGCGGGTTCTTCCACGCCGTCGACCTGCGTGCCGGGCACTGGGAAGCGGACCACCCCTGCCGCGACGACTTCTACCGCGGGAGCTACCGCGTGCTCGACGCGCGCCGCTGGCGGCAGGAGTGGGCGGTCCGCGGCCCGGCGAAGGACCACGTGATCGTCACCCGGTTCAGCCGGCCGCCGGGCTGAGCAGGTCGGCCAGGTCGATCCGGCGCAGGAACTCGCTCCGGACGCGGTCGCCGACCTCGGCCACCAGCCACCCGCCGTCGTCGGCCGGGTCGATGTGCACCCGGAACGGCCGTTTCCCCTTCGGCAGGTCGACCACGCGCGCCAGCTCCTCGGCGACGACGGCGACGTCCGCGTCCGCTGGGGTGATCTCGGCCAGTTTCGCCGCGACGTGGTCGGTCAGGCCCGCGTACCGCTCTTCGTAGGCCTTCGCGACGGCCTCATCGGCCGGGTGCCCGGAGTTCGGGAAGTGGTTGGTGCCCGCGGTGAACGCGCCCGGCACGACGATCGTGGTGTCGATCCCGAAGCGCGCGACCTCGGCGGCGTAGCTGACCGCGAGGCTGTCCATCGCCGCCTTCGCCGCGAAGTACGGCGCCAGGTAGGGCGGGGTGCCGCCGCGGACGCTGCTGCTCGACACCCACACCAGCAGCCCGTCTCCCTGGGCGCGCAGGTGGGGGAGGGCGGCGCGGTTGACGCGTTGGGTGCCGATCGCGTTGGTGTCGTAGAGCTGCGCGAGCTGCTCCGGCGTGAAGGCTTCGGCCGGGCCGAGCACCATGTGCCCGGCGTTGTGCACGACGACGTCCAGCCGGCCCCGCTCGGCCACGATCCGGGCGATGGCGGCGTCGGCCGAGTCCTGGCTGGTGACGTCGAGGTCGACCGTCCGCAGGTCGGCGCCGTGTTCGCGGGCGTACGCGGTGGCGGCTTCGACCTGGGGCGCGTTGCGGCCGCCGGGGTCGCGCATGCCCGCGTAGACGGTGTGCCCGGCGCGGGCCAGCGCCCGGGCGGAGAGGGCGCCGATCCCGCTGGAGGCGCCGGTGACGACGATGATCATGGTCTCTTCCTTCGCGCTCGGGGGATGCTCAGACGATGCCGCCGTTGGCGCGCAGCACCTGGCCGTTGACCCAGCGGGCCGGACCGGCGAGGAACGCGACGACCTCGGCGATGTCCTCGGGCCGGCCGAGCCGCTCGAGCGGCGGCTGCTTGGCCATCCGGTCGATGGTTTCCTCGTCCTTGCCGTCGAGGAACAGCGCGGTGGCCGTCGGGCCGGGCGCGACCGTGTTCGCGGTGATGTCGCGGCCGCGCAGCTCGCGCGCCAGGATCATGGTGATCGCCTCGACCGCGCCCTTGGTCGCGTTGTAGATGCCGTAGCCGGGCAGGTTCAGGCCGAGCACCGAGGTCGACGTCGTGATGACCGCGCCGCCCTCGCGCACGCGCCGCGCGGCCTGCTGGGCCACCGCGAACGTGCCGCGGATGTTGGTGCGGTGCACCCGGTCGAGGACCTCGAAGTCGGTGTCGGCGATCGGTGCCGGCGCGTTCATCACGCCGGCCAGGTGGGCGACGACGTCCACGCCGCCGAAAGTGGCTTCCGCGGTGTCGAACAGCTCCGCGACCGCGGCCGGGTCGGCCACGTCGGCGCGGACGGCGATCGCCCGGCCACCGCGCTCGGTGATGGCGTCGACCGCGGCCTGGGCTTCCTTCTCGTTGCCGGCGTAGTTGACGACGACGGCCATGCCGTCGGCGGCCAGGCGCTCGGCGACCTGGCGGCCGATGCCGCGGGAGCCGCCGGTGACGATCGCGACGCGGGTCTCGGTGGTGCTCATCGGTGCCTTCTTCCTGCTCGGGTAACACTGCTTCCGGCTTGCTGTTATCGACGATAGCAGTCGAATGGTAACAACGCTAGCCTTTGATTGTTATCGTCGTTACACCGCTGGGGGACCTCGGCATCCGGCGGTATCCGCGCGGCCGGTCGGCCGAATCGCGGATGAACACGGTTTTCGGCTCCCGGGTAGCGGGCACACCGAGCGCATCGGGGGCGAGATCCGTGAAGGAGATTGCGCAATGCCCACATGGCTGATCGTCGTGATCGTCGTCGTGGCCGTCGCGGTGCTCGGCGCTGTGATTTGGCTTGTGACACAGGAGATGCAGCGAAAACGGCTGCAAGAGCGGTTCGGGCCGGAGTACGAGCGGGTCGTCAAGGAGAGCGACAATCCCCGTGCGGCGCAACGGGAACTCGCCGAGCGCGAGCGCCGGCACAAGGAGCTCGACATCCGCCCGCTGTCGGCGTCGGCGCGTGAGCGCTACGCCCGGGAATGGGCGCAGGTGCAGGAAAAGTTCGTCGACCAGCCGGCCGAAGTGGTCAGCGAGGCGGACCAGCTCCTCGTGGCGCTGATGGGCGAACGCGGTTACCCGACCGAAGGCTACGAGCAGCAGGTGACGGACCTTTCCGTGCGCCACGCCAAGACGCTGGAGCACTACCGCGCCGCGCACACCACGCAGCAGAAGCGTGACGGAGCGTCCACTGAGGACCTGCGCGACGCGATGGTGCGCTACCGGACCGTCTTCGAGGACCTGCTGACCGACGGCGCCGACGACGAGCACCACGATCGGGACCACGAGCACGACCACCACGACCGCCGGAACGGCCACGACCACGACCGCGCCGACCGTGGTGATGACACCGCCAAGCAAGAGCACCAGGCGTCCGCGCAGCCGCGGACCGAGTGGAACGGAGGACGCTGACCATGACCGAGCACCTGACGCGGCACAGCACCGACCGCGACGACGACTTCGCCCACGATGACCTGTCCCACGAGGACGGCGCCCGTGACGACGTGTCCCGCCACGACGACGTGCGCGACGGCACCGCCGAGGCCCCCGACCAGGAGCGGACCGACTTCCGCGAGCCGGGTACCGACGAGGACCGCGGCACCGGCCAGGACCAGAACCTGAGCACCGCCGACCTGGCTTCGGCGTCGGCGGGCCCGGACACCACCGGGTCTGCCACGGACAC
Organism: Amycolatopsis sp. NPDC114478; assembly: GCF_055633805.1. Classification (NCBI taxonomy): domain Bacteria; kingdom Bacillati; phylum Actinomycetota; class Actinomycetes; order Pseudonocardiales; family Pseudonocardiaceae; genus Amycolatopsis; species Amycolatopsis sp. NPDC114478. The sequence goes on from NZ_JBVKDO010000007.1 coordinate 431,729, forward strand.
CGCCGCGCCCGCGCGGTCGGGCGGCGACGTCGAGACGCCGCCGCTGATCGACGAGGACAAGGTCACCGGGTTCCGCGACCGCTGGCAGAACGTGCAGACCGGCTTCGTCGACGACCCGAAGCAGGCCGTGCAGCAGGCCGACGAGCTCGTCGCCGCCGTGATCAGCGCGCTGGCCACGACGTTCGCCGAGCACAAGGGTGACCTGGAAGCCCAGTGGCAGCAAGGGGAACCGGCCACCGAGGAGCTGCGGATCGCGCTGCGGCGCTACCGCTCGTTCTTCGACCAGCTGCTCCCGCGGTAGCGAGATCCGTTTGCCGGCGGGCATGATCGGGTAGCACGCCGGTGAACGGGTTCCGCAACGGGAGGCAGCCGATGAACGTGGCCGATCTGCTCATCGACGGGTTCGGCCGGGTCCGGGAGAACGTGCACGCAGCGGTGGAAGGGCTCACCGCCGAGCAGCTCCGGACCCGGCCGGCCCCCGAGGCCAACTCGATCGCCTGGTTGGTGTGGCACCTGACCCGGGTCCAGGACGACCACGTCGCGGACGTGGCCGGGACCGAGCAGGTGTGGACCGGCGAGGGCTGGCTTTCGCGCTTCGGCCTCCCGTTCCCAGCGGGCGACACCGGCTACGGCCACCGCCCGGCCGACGTCGAGGCGGTCCGGGTCGACGATCCCGCCCTGCTCACCGGCTACTACGACGCCGTGCACGAGCAGACCCTCCGGTTCGTGGAGAACCTCGACGACAAGGCCCTCGACCGGATCGTCGACGAGGCCTGGGACCCGCCGGTGTCCCTCGGCGTGCGGCTGGTGAGTGTCCTCGACGACGACATCCAGCACGCCGGGCAGGCGATGTTCGTCCGTGGCATGCTGGACCGCCGCTAGCCCTCGTAACCGTCGCCGCGGTGGTCGGCCAGGCGCTGCGGGCCGGGCCCGTCGGCGCCGAGCCGGTCGCCGGGGTTGGCGAGCCGGCACTTCGCCAGCGACATGCAGCCGCAGCCGATGCAGTCGGTGAGCTGGTCGCGCAGCTGTTCCATCTGACGGATCCGCGCGGTCAGGTCTTCCTGCCAGCACTTCGAGATCCGCGCCCAGTCGGCCCGGGTCGGCGTGCGGTCGTCGGGCAGGAGCGCGAGCACCTCCCGGATCGCCGACAGCGGCATGCCGACCCGCTGGGACATCCGGATGAAGGTCACCCGCCGCAGCGCGTCGCGGCAGTAGCGGCGCTGGTTGCCGGCGGTGCGGCGGCTGCGGATGAGGCCTTCGTCTTCGTAGAACCGCAGGGCCGACGCGGGCACCCCGCTGCGCCGCGCGAGTTCACCCACGCTCAGGTCGGGCAACGGCCGGGCTGTGGCGTTCACCATGCTTCCCAGCCAACCACACGCGCGTGCTTGACTTCAAGCGAGCTTGAAGTCTGATCCTGGCCCGGACGGCAACAACGCCGCTGTGCCAAGGAGGAAATGTGTCCGAAGCTCCTGTGCGGGTCGCGGTGATCGTGGGAAGTGTCCGGGAAGGACGGTTCGGCCCGGTGGTCGCGGACTGGCTGGCCGGCGTGGCGGGCGAGCACGGCGGGTTCGCGGTGGACGTGGTCGACCTGGCCGAGCCCGATCTGCCGATGGTGCTGCCGGCCTTCGGGGCGACGCCACCACCGGCGGTCGTCGCCGAGGTGGCAAAGGTGACGCCACGGCTCGAAGCGGCCGACGCGTTCGTCGTCGTCACCCCGGAGTACAACCACAGCTACCCGGCTTCGCTGAAGAACGCGATCGACTGGCACCGCACGGAATGGGCGGCCAAGCCGGTCGCCTTCGTCTCGTACGGCGGCATGTCGGGCGGCCTGCGCGCGGTCGAGCACCTGCGCCCGGTCTTCGCCGAGCTGCACGCGGTCACGATCCGCGAGACGGTCAGCTTCCACGGCGCCCACGCGCGCTTCGGACCGGACGGCACCCCGACCGACGACGGCGCGGCGGTCGCGGCGAAGACGATGCTCGACCAGCTGGGCTGGTGGGCCCGGTCGCTGACGGAGGCCCGCGCGGTCCGGCCGTACCCCGGAGCTTGACTTCACGGGCACTTGAAGGCCGACGATGGCGGGCATGACGTCGGAGCTGCTGGCGCGCCTCGACCTGGCGGACGCCCTCCCAGGCGCGGCCGAGCTGCGCGAAGCGACGTACGAGCTGTTGCGCTGCGGCCCGGGCGACCGGGTGCTGGACGTCGGCTGCGGCGGGGGACGGGCGGTCGCGGAGCTGTGCGCCCGCGGGGTACGCGCGTTGGGCGCGGATCGCGACCCGCGGATGCCGGCGCGAGGTGCGGCTTCGCCGGGCTTCCCGGCGCCTGCTTCCGCGGCCCGGGCGCGCGGGTCGTCTCCGCAGGCGGAGTTTGTCGAGGCCGACGTGCTCGGGTTGCCGTTCGCCGACGGCGAGTTCCGGGCTACCGCGCCGACAAGGTGCTGCACGCACTCGCCGACCCGGCGGCGGCCGTCGCCGAGGCCCGGCGGGTGCTGGCTCACGGGGGCCGGATCGTGCTGTGCGGGCAGGACTGGGACACCCTCGTCCTCGACTCGGACCGGCCGGCCCTGACCCGCGTGATCGTCCACGTCCGCGCCGACACCATCGCCGCCTCCGCCACCGGGTGTCCACAGTAGACGGTGCTCAGGACGCCTGGCACGCCTGGTACGGAAGCCGGACGTCGGGCCCGGAGACGGCGATCGTGCCGCCGACCGAGTCCCGGCCGTCGGCCGCCAGCGCCGCGAACGCCGTGCAGACCAGCTGGTTGACCCCGACGCCGGCGATCGGCTTCAGCGGGAACGAGACGGTGATCGTCGCCGGTGGCCCGGGCTCCAGCGTGATCGATCCGGCCCGGCGCGGCAGGGCCGTCACGTACCCGTCGGATCGCTCGGCTGCGGTCGGTCCGTCCAGCAGCATCGACAGCGCCGCTTCGACACCGACCGCCCCGCCGATCGGGCGCGTCACCGGGACCGCCCGCCCGTCGGTGACGAAGTAGAGGATCACTTCGGCGTCGCGCCCCGGGCTGCCCGGGTTGCGCAGCGTCGGCGCCGGCCCGGCGGTGACGACGCCGGTCGGCTTGACGCCGCACGCGCTGACCAGCAGCACCACGACGAGGACGAGGAGCCTCTTCACCGCGCCTCCTCGAACCGGGCTTCGCCGGGCAGGCGCAGCTCGAACCGGGCGCCGCTGCCGGTGTTGGCCGCGACGATGTCACCGCCGTGCAGCCGCGCGTTCTCGCGGGCGATGGACAGCCCGAGCCCGCTGCCTTCGGACCGCGCCCGGGACGTGTCCGCCTTGGCGAAGCGGTCGAAGATCCGGGGGAGCACCTCGTCGGGGATGCCGGGCCCGTGGTCGGTGACGGTCAGCACGACGGTTCCCTGGTCGGCCCGCAGCACCACCTCGACCGGCGGGGCGCCGTGCCGCAGCGCGTTGCCGACGAGGTTCGCCACGACGATGTCCAGCCGCCGCCGGTCGAGCGCCGCCGTGATCCCGGCCGGCAGGTCGGCGACGACGTCCGGCCCGGGTTCCCAGCCGCGCGCGGTGAGGCTGTCGGTGACCGCGGCGGCGACGTCCAGCTCCTCCCGGCGCAGCTCGGCCCGGCCGGCGTCGAACCGGGAGATCTCGATCAGGTCCTGCACGAGCCGCGTCAGCCGTTTCGTCTCCGCCGAGACCAGCCGCGCGGCCACCGCGGTGTCCGCCGGCAGCTGGCCGGCGTCCTCGTCGAGGACGTCGGTGACCGCGTTCATCGCCGCCAGCGGCGTCCGCAGCTCGTGCGAGACGTCGGCGACGAACCGCCGCGCGTCGGCCTCCATCGCGCGCAGCGTGCCGACCGTGCGCTCCAGCTCCGCCGCGGTGTTGTTGAACGTCGTGACCAGCTGCGCGAGCTCGTCGGAGCCCTTGACGCGCAGCCGCACGTCGAGCCGGCCGCGGCCGAGCTGGTCCGCCGCGGTGTTCAGCGCGCGCACCGGCCGCAGCACCTGCCGCGCCGCCAAGAGTGCCACCGCCACCGCGAGCGGGAGGGCCAGCGCGGCCGTCTGCCACGCCGTCCGGGACAGGTCCTCGATCGCGGTCTGCTGCTGGCCCAGCGGCGTTCCCGCGTAGACCTCGAGGCCGCTCGCCCGGCCCGACCCGGTCTGCACCGGGATCCCGACGAAGAACATCGGGAACCCCTGGATGTCGACCCGCTGGAACTGGATGTTCGTGCTGTTCGCCACGGCCTCCCGCAGCGCCCCCGGCACGTCCTGCGGCGCCATGCCCGACGACGAGTACAGGCCGTGGTAGACGACCAGCGCGCCGCTGGGCTTGAGCGCGGCCGCGAAGGCGTCGAGCGTGGCCTGGGTCGGCGGCAGCGACACAGTCGGCAGGTACGCGACGATCTGGTCGCGCAGCTTCAGCATCGTCTGGTCCTGGATGCCCTCGAGGATGGTGTTGCGCGCGGAGACGTAGCTCGCACCGGCCGCGGCGGTGGCGCCGAGGATCATGATGACCGCGAACGCGGCGACCAGCCGGGGCCGCAGCCCGGCGAGCCACGAGCGGATCCGCCGGATCACGACCGGCCGAACCGGTAGCCGAACCCCCGGACCGTCTGCACGTACTCCGGCTTTGCCGGTACGTCCTCGATCTTCGCCCGCAGCCGCTGCACGCACGCGTCGACGAGCCGCGAGTCGCCGAGGTAGTCGTGGTCCCAGACCGCGGAGAGGATCTGCTGGCGGCTGTACACCTGCCCGGGCGTGCGCGAGAGCTCCAGCAGCAGCTTCAGCTCGGTCGGGGTCAGCGACACCGCGGCGCCGCGCTTGGTCACCTCGAGCCCGGCCCGGTCGATCACCAGGTCGCCGTGGCGTTCCTCGGGTTCCGGCGGCTCGCCCGGCCGCTCGCTGACGGCCCGCCGCAGCACCGCCCGGATCCGCGCGTCCAGCACCCGGGGCTCGACCGGTTTGGCGACGTAGTCGTCCGCGCCCGCTTCGAGACCCGCCACGACGTCGAAGTCGTCGTTGCGCGCGGTGAGCATGATGATCGGGATCGGCCCGGACGCCCGCATCCGGCGGCAGGTCTCGAAGCCGTCCATGCCGGGCAGCATGAGGTCGAGCACGACGATGTCGGGCCGGTGCCGCACGAGCACCTCGATGCCGAGCTCACCCGATTCGGCGGTGTGCACCACGTGTCCCTGCCGGCGCAGGGCCAGTTGCAGTCCTTCCCGCACCGCCGCGTCGTCTTCTACCACCAGTACCTCGGCCACGGCGCCATTATTCGGAAAAGCGCACGTCGTGGCGACCCGGGCGGATCTTGTAGCGAAACCATGACATCGCGCTGACGGGATACCGAAATGCGGTCCCCAGACTCGGGGACATGGCAGTGACTATCTCCGAGACGCGACGCGCTCCCGCCCGCCCCGCGCTCGTGACCAGCGCCGTGTCCCGCACCGCCGTGCTCGCGGCGAGCGCGGCCGGGTTCGCCTTCGCCTTCGTCGCGGCCTACGTGCTGTTCGTCCGCACCGAAGCCGGCCGCAGCGTCGAGAACGGCGTCGTCCGCAGCGCGCAGGCGGCGGGGACCACAGTGGACTGGGCGGGCCCGCTGCGGCAGGCCGACCAGGTGATCCTGCTCGGCGGGGTGGCGGTGCTGGTGGTGGTGATCGCCCTGGTGCGGCGCCGGTTGGCGCTCGGCGTGACGGCCTTGTTCCTGCTCACCGCGCCACTGGTGGTGGCGCAGCTGCTCAAGCTGTACGTCCTGGACCGTCCGAGCACGGGCGACCGGTTCGGCGTCGCGAGCCACAACAGCTTCCCGAGCGGGCACGTCAGCGCGGCGATGGCCGTGCTGGTGGCCATCGCGATCGTCCTGCCCCGCCGCTACCGCCCGCAGGCCCTGGTGATCGGCGGCGTCGGCGTCGCCTGGGTCTCGGCCGCGGCGGTGGCGCTGGGCTGGCACCGGTTGAGCGACACCGTCGGCGGCTGCCTCCTGGTCGCCGCGGTCACCTGCGCCGGGGCGGCGGTGGTCTCCGCCCGCCGCCCCGACGGTGACCGTGTGCCGCCCCTGCCGGTGCTGTGCGGGTTGCTCGCGCCGGTGGCCGTGGTGCTGGCGGGCTACCTGGTGCTCGGGACGGCGACGTCCGGGGCCGCCCAGTTCGTCGCCGCGATGGTGCTCGCCGCGCTGTCGGCGATGGCGGTGGTGGTGCTGCTGGTGGGCCCGCTGCGGCGGGTGGCGTTCGACCCGGCCGAGGCCCGCGTCCGGCGGCTCCGGCGCCGCTGAGCCCGGCGGGCCAGTTTCGGCGGATTGGCCCGCGACAACGCCGTTCGCGGTGCTTAGCGTCGGGGACGTGCATCCGAGGCTCGCCGAAGACCTGAACTCCCTGCCCGGCCTGCTCGACGCCGCGCGGAAACTCGCCGGCGAGGCGCTGGCCGGCCTGCCCGAGCGGCCCGCCGCCGTCCCGCCCGGGGACGTCACCCGGGCGCCGTTGCCGCTCGAAGGCGCGGGTGCCCGGGGTGCGCTGGAGGAGTTCTCGCGGCGCTGGGAAGCCGGCTTCGCGGGCAGCGCCGGACCGCGCTACCTCGGGTTCGTCACCGGCGGGGCGACCCTGGCGGCGCTCGCCGGGGACTGGCTCACCGCCACCTACGACCAGAACCCCGCCAGCGGCCTGGACTCCTCGGCCCAGGACCTGGAGCGCGAGACGGTCGGCTGGCTGGCCGAGCTGTTCGGGCTCGGCGCGGAGTTCTCCGGCGCGTTCGTCACCGGCGCCACCATGTCCACCGTCACCGGGCTCGCCATCGCCCGCGAATGGCTCGGGGAACGCGCCGGGATTCCGGTGTCCGACGACGGCGCCGCCGCGCTCGGACCGGTCACCGTCCTGTCCGGCTCGGCGCACTCGAGCGTCCTGAAGGCGTTGTCGTTCCTCGGGATGGGCCGGTCGGCACTGCGGAAGGTGCCGCTGCTGCCCGGCCGCGAAGCCGTCGACGTCGACCGGCTGGCCGAGGCGCTCGAAACGCTCGACGGGCCGGCCGTCGTCGTCGCGAACGCGGGCACCGTGAACACCGTCGACTTCGACGACCTGCGCGCGATCGCCGCCCTCAAGCGGCGGTACGACTTCTGGCTGCACGTCGACGCCGCGTTCGGCGGGTTCGCCGCCCTCGCCCCGGAGCACGCGGCGCTGACCGCGGGCCTCGACCAGGCCGACTCGGTGGTCGTCGACCTGCACAAGTGGCTCAACGTGCCCTACGACTCCGCCGTCCAGTTCACCCGCCGCCGCGACCTGCAGCTGCGCGTGTTCGGCAACAACGCGGCCTACCTCGGCGAAATCGGCGACACCCCGGACTTCCTGCACCTCACCCCGGAGAACTCCCGCCGGCTGCGGGCCCTCCCGGCCTGGTTCTCGCTCGTGGCCTACGGCCGGGACGGGCACCGCGAGATCGTCGAGCGCTGTGTGACGCTCGCCCGCGACCTCGGCGCGCGCCTCGACGGCTCGCCGCGCTGGCGGCTGCTCGCGCCCGTGCGGCTCAACGTCGTCTGCTTCGCCCCGGCCGCCGAGCGTGACATCGATGCCCTCGTCCGCGCCATCGCCGAGGACGGCACCACGTTCCTGACCCCGACGGTGTTCGACGGCCGGCCGGCCCTGCGCGCCGCCTTCAGCAACTGGCGGACGACCGCGGCCGACGTCGACCGCGTCTTCGCCGCGCTCGAACGCGTGACCGCCGGTTAGCTCCGGTCCGACTTCGGCATCAGGTACTTCCACGGCGAGGCGCCGGCGCCCAGCTCGCACGGCACGTGCACCAGCGCCGGCCGGCCCGCGGCGAACGCCTTGTCCAGCGCGCCGCGCAGGTCGTCCGGGGTGCGCGCGGTCAGGCCGAGCGCGCCGAACGTCTCGGCGAGCCGGGCGAAGTCGGGGTTCCGCAGCCGCCCGCCCAGGGCGCGGCCTTCGAACAGCCGCTCCTGGTCGAGGTGGACGTTGCCGTAGTAGCCGTTGTCGAACACGACCGCAACCACGTTCAGTCCATATTGGACGGCGGTGGCCAGCTCCTGCGCGGCGAACATGAACCCGCCATCCCCGGCCACGGACACCACCGGGCGGTCCGGGAAGGCCGCCTGCACGCCGAGCGCCGTCGGGTAGCCGAAGCCCAGCGTGCCCTGGTGGCCGCAGGTGACGAAGGTGCGCGGCGAGTAGACCTCGAACCCGAAGTAGGACGCGAAGCCGACCTGGCAGATCTCCTCGACGAAGAAGCCGTCGCGCGGCAGCACGTCCCGGATCGCCCGCAGGTACTCCAGTTCCGGCCCCACGTCGGCGAACCGCTCGGCCACCGCCGCCTTCAGCGCGGTGAACTCCGCGGTCCGGTCCGTCCTTTGCAGACCGGCGGCCGCGGTGAGCGCGGCCGTGGCGTCGGCGGCGTCGGCGACGATCGCGACGTCCGCGTCGAGCCGAGTCGCCTGCCGCGGGTCGATGTCGAGCAGGATCGTCTTCAGGCCGGCCGGCTTGTCGGGCCAGCGGAACCACGACAGCTCCATCCGCGAGCCGATGCCGACCACGACGTCGGTCTCCGCCCACCGCTCGAAGCCGGAGACGCAGGTGAAGCCGAGCGGGTGGTCGTCGCCGACGATGCCCCGCCCGCCGCGGAACGGCACCACCGGCGCCTGCAGCCGTTCGGCCAGCGCCCGGACCTCGGCGGCCGCGTGCCGGGCGCCGCCGCCCACCATGATCATCGGGTGCTTCGCCCCGGCGAGGAGTTCCGCGGCTCGCTCCACGGCTACCGGGTCGACGGCCGGGCGCGGTAGCGGCAGCGGGCCTACTGGTTCGGCCGGGGCGCGCAGGCCCAGCACGTCCCAGGGCACCGCCAGCGAGACCGGTCTGGGCCGCCCGCCCGCGGCTTCGCGGAACGCGGTCGCCAGCGCGTCCGGGATCCCGGCCGGGTGCTCGACCAGTTCCGACCACTTGGTCATCGTTCGCAGGGTGGCGAGCTGGTCGGGCATTTCGTGCAGGTGCCCGAGCCCTCGGCCGAGGTACGCGCGGGGGATTTCGCTGGTCAGGCACACGACCGGGGCGCTGGCGCCGTGCGCCGAGAGCAGCGCGGCCGACGAGTTCAAGACCCCCGGGCCGGGCACGACGGTGTAGACGCCGGTGCGCCCGGTCGCCTGCGCGTAGCCGAACGCCATGTAGGCGACGGTCTGCTCGTGCCGGGCGCCGATCACCCGGATGTCGTCGCCGGCGCGGGCCAGGCTGTCGAACAGGTCGTAGGTCTGCACGCCGGGCAGCCCGAAGACGGTGTCGACGCCGTGGGCGCGCAGGCCGTCGACGATCAGGTCGGCCGCGGTGGGGGCGGGCGGGGAACTCGGCATCGGCGCGGCCTCCTGGGCGTCATCCGTCGACGGGACCATATATGGTTTCCTACATGATCAGCGCGTCCTCGGGAAGACCGGTCACGAAGTCCCAACTGGCCTACGAGACGATCAAGGCCAGGATCCTCGACGGCCGCTACGGGCCCGGGTACCGGCTGGTGCTCGACCAGATCGGCCGCGAGCTGGCGGTCAGCGCGGTGCCGGTCCGCGAGGCCCTGCGTCGGCTGGAGGCCGAGGAGCTGATCGAGTTCGAGCGGAACGTCGGGGCCCGGGTGGTCGCCATCGACCCGACGGAGTACCGGCACGCGATGCAGACGGTGGCGATCGTCGAGGGCGCGGCGACCGGCCTAGCCGCGCCGCTGCTCACGCCGGACGACCTGGCGCGCGCCCGGGCGCTGAACGAGCGGATGCGCCGGAGCCTGGCCGAGTTCGATCCCCTGACGTTCACCGCGCTGAACGCCGAGTTCCACGAGGTGCTGTTCAGCGCTTGCCCCAACCCGAACCTGGTGGATCTGGTGCAGCGGTGCTGGACCCGGCTGGCGGCGGTCCGGGACAGCACGTTCGCGTCGGTCCCGGGCCGGGCGCCGGCGTCGGTCGAGGAGCACGAGCGGTTGCTGGCCCTGATCGAGAGCGGCGGTGGGCCGGCGGAGGTCGAGCAGTGCGCGCGGGAGCATCGGCTGGCGACGCTGGAGGCTTATCTCGCCCGGGAACGGTGACCGTCGCCGGAGGGTTGCTCAAGCCGCCTTCGGAGTGTCAGGGTCGGGGATGCCGATCTTCTCCGCGCCGGACGGGACCGCGCTCTCCTTCCGTCTTGTCGGGTCCGGCGGCGAGCCCGTGGTCTGCCTGCCCGGCGGCCCGATGCGCGCCGGGGCCTACCTCGGGGACCTCGGTGGGCTCGGCGTCCGGCTCGCCGTGCTCGACTTGCGGGGGACCGGGGACTCCGGAACGCCCGCCGATCCCGGCACCTACCGGTGCGATCGGCAGGTCGAAGACGTCGAGGCGCTGCGCAAGCGCCTCGGCCTCGACCGGCTCGACCTGCTCGGGCACTCGGCCGGGGCCAGCCTCGCCGTCCTCTACGCCGCCCGGTATCCCGGCCGGCTGCGGCGGCTCGTGCTCGTCGCGCCGAGTCCGCGCGCCGTCGGGTTGCAGCTCTCCGTCGACGACCGGCGGCGGATCATGGCCCGGCGGGCCGGGGCCCCGTGGTTCGACGACGCCGCCGCGGCCTACGACGCCATCGCCGCGCGGCGGGCGACCAGTGGTGACTGGGCCGCCGTCGCGCCGATGTACTACGGCCGGTGGGACGCCGCCGCCCGGCGTCACCAAGCGACCGAGCCGGCGCAGCGCAACGGCGCCGCCGCGCGCGTCTACAACGCCGAGGGCGCCTTCGAACCCGAAGTCACGCGGGCCGCGCTCGGGGCCGTCGATGCTCCCGTGCTGGTGCTCGCCGGCGAGCTGGACTGGATCGCGAGCCCGGCCGTCGCCGGTGAGTTCGCCGGGCTCTTCCCGGACGCCCGGGTCGTCGTCCTGCCCGGGGCCGCGCACTACCCCTGGCTGGACGACGCCGCCGGGTTCGGCTCAGCTGTCGCGGGTTTCCTGCGGTGACGCCGGGTTCCGGCGCGGCTTAATGCGGACCGCCGGCAGCTGGGGCGCCGGCAGCCGCTGGGGCGTGCCCGTGTAGCCGGTGACGCTGCCGAACTGGTCGGACTCCGCCTCCCAGGCCTCGCGGAAGGCCGCGATCTCCTCGTGCGTGCGGCCGACGAAGTTCCACCACATCAGGATCTCTTCGTCGAACGGGGTGCCGCCGAGCAGGAGGAACCGGGCCGGCGCCGGGCCGCGGTTGCTCAACGTCAGTGAGCGCACGCCGATGCCGATGTACCCCAGCTCCGCCGCGCGGACGCGGGTGCCCGCGACGACGACGTCGCCGGTGTCGACCAGGACGCCGTGTTCGAAGCGGGGGTCGACGCCGAGCGACATGTGGGCGTCCGGGCCCAGGACGATCTCCGCGCCCAGCAGCGGGGTGTACGTCGGGATCGGCGACGTGCGCCCGGCCAGCGACCCGAGGAACACCCGGATTTCCGCGCCCTCGATCCGGTTCACCGAGGGCACGTAGTGGTCGAACGCGCGGGCCGTGTGCCGGTGCCGCTCGGGCAGCGCCACCCAGAGCTGGACGCCGTGCAGCGTCTTCGCCGCCGGGGTCGAGACCTCCGAGTGGCAGATGCCGTGCCCGCCGGTCATCAGGTTCAGCTCGCCGGGGCGGACCAGTTCGTGCGTGCCCAGGCTGTCGCGGTGCTCGATCTCGCCGGCGAACAGCCAGCTCACCGTCTGCAGGCCGGTGTGCGGGTGCGGGGCGACGTCCATCGCGCCGGTGACCTCGGTCGGGCCGTAGTGGTCGGCGAAGCACCAGGCGCCGATCAGCGACCGGGACCGCTGGGGGAGCGTCCGCCGGACCCGCATCGCGCGCGGGCCGCCCAGGGGCACCTCGCGCGGGGTGAGGATCTCGACGGCGGGGTGCTCGGGATCGGCGGCCGTGGGCCGGTCACCACAGGCGAGCTCGGCGGGGGCGGCCTCGGTGTTGCTCATGCCCGTCACGGTAGTCGCGTCGCTCGCCGGGGCTCAGGCCGCCGACACCGGCTCGCCCGTTGCTTTGTGGAGTTGTCAAGCTTCGCGTCGCCCCTTCAGGCGGCGTGGTGCTGCTGGCGGGCCGCCACCACCTCGTGGCCCGCGGGGGTCAAGATGGCCGGGACCAGCTCGCCCGGCAGGCCCGGCCGGGCCGCGCGGACCAGGCCCTGGTGGGCCAGCGCATGGGCCGCGAACTGGTCGCCGCACGAGACGCCGTCGATGAACAAGTCCGGCTCGCTGCTGCACGACACCCGGCCGCGGCCTGCGGCCACCGCTCGCAGCATCGCCAGCATCCGGTGGTTCACCAGGGGGTGCACGGCCGGTGTTCCGGTTTGCTCGTTCATCTCGGTCCCTCCCGCTCGTGGTTCGACCTCGTCCTGCTCATGCGTCGAACCAGCTGCCGGGATTTCGACAGAAGTTTCGCTCCATCGTCACCGCCGGCGGTCGAGCCCGGGTCGACTCAGAACGGAGGGTCCACCCCCACGGCCGCCGGAACCGGCTCCGGGGTCCACGAACTCGTCGCCTCGCCGCTCGTGGCCCGGCTCATCCTCGTCACCTTCGCCGTCGCGTAGCGCAGGGCCGGGCCGACCTCGTCGACGTCCAGCTCCGTCACCGTGCGCTTCTCGCCCTCCTTCGTGTCGAAGGACCGCTGTCTCAGCCGGCCGTGGACGATCACCCGGGCGCCGCGCCCCAGCGACTCCGCGACGTTCTCCGCGTACTGCCGCCACACGTTGCAGCGCAGGAACATCGCGTCGCCGTCGCGCCAGGTGCCGGATTCGCGGTCGTACGTGCGCGGGGTCGACGCGACCGTGAAGTTCGCGACCGCGGCGCCGGACGGGGTGAACCGCAGCTCGGGGTCGGTCGTCAGGTTGCCGACCACGGTCACCAGCGTTTCGCCTGCCATCGGGCTTCTCCTTCTCCTCCGGGTGCGGGGTGCACCGCTCTCGCCGATGAGGAGAGCACGGGGGTCCGACAGTTCCGGGCCGGGCGACGAGATGCCGGTACTCGTCCGGGCTGGTTTCCTGCCGCCATGCCGACGGCGTTTCAGAAGGAGCTGGGCACGCTCGCCCAGCGGCTGGCCGACCTGTGCGAGCTGGTCGCGATCGCGTTCGAAGAGGCCACGCGTTCGGTCCTGGAAAGTGACCGCACGCTGGGCGGACGGGTGCGGGAAGACGCCGCCGCGGTCGCTGCGCTGGGGGCCGCGTGCGAGGACCAGGCGTGTGCGCTGCTGGCCCTGCACGCGCCGCGGGAGGAGGACGTGCAGGCGGTCGTCGCCGCCGTCCACAGCGCCGCGGATCTCACTCGGATGGGTGGTCTTGCGCGGGAGGTCGCGGAGCCGCGGTGGCGGGTGCCGGTGGAGGTGCGGCCGGCGCTCGGACGGCTCGGCGGGCACGCTGTGGCCGCCGCGCGGGCGCTTCGGGGACAACTCGCCGGCGAGGACGGCGCGGGGGTGGCTGATGCGGTCGCGCTCGTCGATGCTTTGGCGCAGGAGCTGCGCGAAGGGGTGGGCGGGATCGGCTGGCCGCATGGGGCGGGCGCCGCGGCTGATGTGGTGTTGTTCGCCGCGGCCTGCGGGCGGTTCGCCGGGACGGCGGGCTCGGTCGCGCGCCGGGTTGCGAGATTTGCGCCGGTGGCTACCTGAATGCACGAAGGGACGTGGGATGGGCGCCGGTCGGCGAAGCGCCCAGCGCTGGGGGCGTCGGTCGGCGAGGCGCCCGACCCTCGACGGGACCAGTTGCCCGCCAAGGGAAACCGCTACGAGGACTCCAGGGTCACTGGCCCTGCTGGGGGAACTGACCCTGCTGCGGGTACTGCTGCTGCGACGGGTGCTGCGGCTGCGGGAACCCCTGCGGCTGCGAAGGGTGCGGCGACTGCTGGAAACCCTGCGGCAACCCCTGCTGCGGAACCCCCGGCGACGGCGGCTGCTGCGGGTAACCCGGCTGACCACCCTGCTGCCCCTGCTCCTCCTGAGCCTGCAGTCGGACGGCGTCCTCCTTGGGGATCCGGTTCTCGAGCCCGCAGAACGTGCACTGCGCCGAGTACTTCACGCTCATCGGGAACAGCGGGATGAAGAACAGGGTGAACTTCGTGACCGCCTTGCGCACCGCGTGCGAAGCGGGGTTGCCGCACCGGCCGCACAGGAAGGTCGTCATCGCCAGCACGTAGATCCGCGTCCGCCAGCCCCAGATCAGCATCGGTACTTCTTTCTCCCAAAGTCTTCGGTTCGCCGGGCAGCGTCGCACACCGGTACGCCGCCGCGTGGCGGTTTCGGGGAACTCGGGGACTAGATTGTGATCATGCCGAGCGACTTCGCCTTGAAGACCATGAACGCCGTGCACCGCGGCCTGATCAAGCTCACCGGGGGGCGCGTCGGCTGGCACGCCGCCATGCCGGTCCTCGAGCTCACCACCACCGGCCGCAAGAGCGGCCAGCCGCGGTCGGTGCTGCTGACCTCGCCGCACCAGGACGGCGACACGCTGGTCGTCGTGGCTTCGCGCGGCGGGGACGACACGCACCCCGCGTGGTTCCTCAACCTGCGCGACAACCCCGACGTCGAGGTGTCGCTCAAGGGCGCGCCGAAGCGGCCGATGCGCGCCCGGGTCGCCGACGCCGGCGAGCGCGCGCAGCTGTGGCCGAAGATCTCCGGCCAGTTCAAGAACTACGCGCAGTACCAGACCAAGACCGAGCGCGAGATCCCGCTCGTCTTCCTCGAACCGCGCTAGCTCCGCGCGGTCAGGTACGCCGGGTCCGGCCCGGGGATGGGCTGGTCCGGCACGCCCGCGAGCAACTGGCTCATCGCGTGGAAGTACGGCGGCGCGGCGACCGTGCCGCCGAACGCGCCGTGGCCGCAGTTGCCCAGGTGCACCGGTGTACCCGGGCAGATCTCACGCGGGTGCGGCCCGTCCGCGAAGACCATGGACGACACGGCGTAGCCGTCGACGCCGCCGACGAACGCCACGGACTCGCTCTGCTGCGTCGTGCCCGTCTTGCCGATGTCGGGACGCGTCCAGCCGGCCGCGTGGGCGGCCTGCGCCGACGTGCCGCTCGTCGTGTCCTTGCTCAGACCCGCTTCCAAGGTGTTCGCCACGCCGGCCGGGATGACCTGCTCGCACGCCTGCTGCTGGACCGCGACGGCGTTGCCGTTCCGGTCGGTCACCGACAGGATCGGGTTCGGCGGGCACCAGACGCCGCCGCTCATCAGCGTCGCCGACACGTTCGCCATCTCCAGCGGGCTCACCGGGCTGTTGCCGAGGGTGAACGACAGCAGGTTCTGGAAGTACTTCGACTGCGGCTCGCTGTACTGCGGGTTGCTCGACGCCGGGTTCGGCGCGGCTCCGGCGTCGTTGGTCGCGAGGGTGTTGCGCAGCCCCAGCTTGTAGGCCATGTCGAGCACCGCGGGCATCCCGACCTGGCTCTCCAGCCCGACGAACGCGACGTTCGGCGACGTCGCCAGGCCGTCGGCGAGGCTGATCGGGTCCGCGTAGTGACCGTCGTTGTGGACGGTGTAGCACGCCGAACGCGAGTCCGGCACCGGGAAGCACTGGCTGTCCGGGTTGGGCAGCGGCGTCTCCAGGCCCGCCTTGCCGGTGACGAGCGCCGCGGCCGAGGTGAAGATCTTGAACGACGAGCCGGCGCCGAACTCGTTGCTGGCGTCGGCGACGATGTCCGTGGACGTCTCGCCCTGCGCGGGATCGGTGCCGTAGTTCCGGTTGGCGACCATGGCGAGCACTTGGTGGCCCGCCGAACCCGGCTGCACGACGGCGAAGGTGTTCGCCACGCCGTCCTGGGTGGTCGGCACGTTCGCGTCGACGGCGTCCTTCGTCGCCTGCGAGACGCGGGGGTCGAGCGTCGTCTTGATCGTGTAGCCGCCGGTCGCCAGCTGGTCCGCGGTGAACCCGGCGTGCACGAGGTAGCTTTCCGCGTAGGCGCAGAAGAACCCGGCGTCCGGCGCCGCGCCCATGCAGGTCGAGGACGGGGTCACCGGCCCGGCCGGCAGCACTCCGAGCGGCGCCGCCTTCGCGGTCGCGGCGTAGGACGCGGGGATGGAGCCGTTGGTGACCATGTCGTCGATGACGAGGTTGCGCCGCTGCAGCGCTTTGTCCGGATGCGTGTACGGGTTGTAAATGCTCGGGTTGTTCACCATTCCGGCGAGCAGCGCGCCTTGTGGAACGGTCAGTTTGTCCGCTGTCGTCCCGAAGTAGGCTTTCGCCGCGGCGCCGACGCCGTACACCGTGCCGCTGAATTCCACGACGTTCAGGTAAGCGGCGAGCAGATCGTCCTTGCTCATCGTGTCGTTGAGCTGAACGGCCATTTTCGCTTCGCGCAGCTTGCGGGCGATCGAGTCCTCGCGGTCGACCTGCTGGGCCAGGGGATCGGTGCGGTCGACGACGTTGATGAGGTAGTTCTTGACGTACTGCTGCGGGATCGTCGACGCGCCCTGCAGCGCGCCGCCGGTGCTGTCGTTCACCGCCGCGCGGAGCATCCCCTGCAGGTCGACGCCGCCTTCGGTGTAGAACCGGCGGTCCTCGACCGCGACGATCGCGGCCTTCATCGTCGTCGCGATCCCGGCCGCGGTGACCGGGAGCCGGTACTGCGCGTAGAGCGTCGCGATCGGGGTGCCGTCGCGGTCGGTCACCGTCGTGGTCAGCGGCGGGTCGGCCGCGGCGAGCTGCGCGGAAATGGCGTCCACGGAATCGCTCACCTGATTCGACAGCAAGCCGGCGCCGAGCGCGATGGGCGCCATCGTGCCCGCCACGAGAATTCCGGCGAGAACGCACAATCCGACCAAAGAGAACACGCCAGGACGACCATTCACGGAACCGAGATTAGCCATCCGGGAATGAAGCCTCCGTTCGGTGAGACATGTGCCTCACCGGGCCAGCCGGCCGAGCAGGGCCGAAGCGACCGCCACTCCGGCGGCCGTCGCCGCGGCCAGCACGCCGAAGTCGAGCCCGAGGTGGGCGGGCGTGCCGATCAGCAGCCCGCGCAGCGCGTCGACCTGGTAGCTCAGCGGGTTGACGTGGCTGAGCACCTTCAGCCACGACGGCATCAGGTCCACCGGGTACAGCGCGTTCGACCCGAAGAACAACGGCATCGTGATCGCCTGCCCGATGCCCATCAGCCGTTCGCGCGACAGCACGATCCCGGCGATCACGATGGACAGGCAGCAGAAGAACGCCGACCCGAGCACGAGCACGATCGCCATCGCGAGCAGTTTCAGCGGGTTCACGGTCAGCCCGACACCCAGGATCGCGGCCAGGATCAGCACCATCAGGGCCTGCACGAGCGCGCGGACGCCGGCGGCGAACGCTTTCCCGGCGACGAGCGCGGCGCGCGGGGTCGGCGTCACCAGGAGCTTGGCGAGCACGCCCGCGTCGCGTTCCCAGATGATCTGGATGCCGTAGAAGATCGAGATGAACAGCGCGGACTGCGCGAGGATGCCGGGCGCGAGGTAGTCGAGGTACGGTGTCGAGCCGGTCGGGATCGCCTTCAGCCGCGTGAACGTCTCCCCGAAGATCAGCAGCCACAGCGCGGGCTGGATCGCCCGCGTCAGCAGCTCGGTCTGGTCCCGGCGCAGCTTCTGCAGCTCCACCAGGCACATCGCGCCGACGCGCGCGGCGAGGATGCGCGCCTGGCGCAGCGGGCCGGGGTCAGCCGAGACGGCGGGCGGTGCGGCGAGCGGCACGGACACTGCGGATCCCTCCTTCGTCGGTTTCGAGGCGGTCGCCGGTGACCGCGCGGAACACGTCGTCCAATGTGGACCCCGGGCCGAGGTCGGTCTCCAGCTCGGCGGGCGTGCCCAGCGCCCGGATCCGGCCGGTGTGCATGAGCGCGACGCGGTCGCAGTACTGCTCGGCCTCGTCCATGTAATGCGTCGTGACGAGCACGGTCATGCCGGTGTCGGTGCGGATCTGCGTGATCCGCTCCCACACGGCGGACCGGGCGACGGGGTCGAGCCCGATCGTCGGCTCGTCGAGGATCAGCAGCCGCGGCGAGCTGACCAGGGCCTGGGCGAGCTCCAGCCGGCGGATCATGCCGCCCGAATAGCCCTTCGCGACGCGGTCGGCGTCACCGGCCAACCCGACGAGGTCCAAGGCGCGGCGCACCTCGCCGTCGCGCCGGGCCCGCGGCACGTCGAAGAGCCGCGCGAACAACGCGACGTTCTCGCGGCCGGTCAACGCGCCGTCCGCGGACAGCTGCTGCGGGACGTAGCCGATCAGCCGCCGCACGGCCATCCGGCGTCGCGCGACGTCGATGCCGAAGACGGTGATGTGCTCCGGCGCGGTGGGCAGGAGCGTGGTGATCATCCGCAGCGTCGTGGTCTTGCCGGCGCCGTTCGGGCCGAGCAGGCCGAACACCTCGCCGGGCGCGATCTCCAGGTCGACGCCGTCCACCGCGCGGGTCGCCCCGAACGAATGGCTGAGCCCGGTGCACCGCACCGCGGGTTCGGTCATGGCTGCTCCTTCAGGATGCCCATGAGCTTTTCCAGGGCCGGCAACGCCTGCTCGATCGCGGCGGTGTCCTCTTCGGACAGTCCGGCGAGGGCCTCGGCGACCAGCCCGGAGCGGGCGCGCCGCCAGGTGGCCATCCGCTCGCGCGTCGCGCCGGTGATCTCCAGCCGGGTGGCGCGCCGGTCGGCCGGGTCGGGTTCGCGGCGCAGCAGGCCGGCGTCGACGAGCTGGTTGACCAGCGTGCTGACGGAGTTGGGCGCCAGGTGCAGCTCGCGCGCGGCCGCGGCGACGCCGATACCGGGCTGGTCGGCCACCACGCGCAGGACTTCGACCTGCGCGCCGGGCAGGGGCGAGCCGGGCACGTCGGCGCGCACCCGGCGGCGCACCACGCGGCGGATCCCCTGGACGGCACCCAGGAGCCGGTCGGCGAGTTCGGTCATGCCGCCAAAGTAGCTCTGACTCAGAACTATTAGCAACGCTAAATGTCTGGTTGGCGCGGAAGATCCCGGATCAGCGGCCGGCTTCGGCGAGGGCCAGGTCGAGTAGGCCGGGGAAGCGGGCGTCGAACTCCTCGCGGCGCAACGCGTTGAGCCGCTGCGTGCCGCTGTCCCACTGCTTCAGCAGGCCGGCCCCGCGCAGGATCTTGAAGTGCCGCGACGCGGCCGGCTTGCTGACCGGCGGCATGATCGCGCCGCACGACTGGCCGGGTTCGCGCGCGAGAGCGGCGACCATGGCCAGCCGGTGCGGGTCGCGCAGGGCTTCCAGGGCCTCGGCGAACGTGACGTCCTCGAGGGCCGGGTGCTCCAGGGGGGTCGCGGTGCGGCTGGCCATGGTCCGAGTATCCCTGGTTGCCGAAGGGCGGGCGGGTGTGCCATGGTCGATGTTAGCCATTTGGTTAACATGAGGAGGTCCTGGTGCGCGTCCACCGTCCCGAGTCCGGCCGCCTGGTCCGGCGGGAAGAGCCCGTGCCCGAGCCGCAACGCGGGGAGGTGCTCGTCCGGGTCCGGGCGACGTCGCTGAACTACCGGGACCTGCTCATCCTCGACGGCGTCCACTTCACCAACGCGCCTGACGCCCTCATCCCGCTCTCCGACGCCGCGGGTGAAGTCGCCGCGGTCGGCGAGGGTGTCACGCGGTTCGCGACCGGAGACCGGGTGCTCAACGCCTTCCATTCGAACTGGATCGCCGGCCGGCTGCCGGACGCGCTGGTCGGCTACGGCAACGGCCAGGACGGCTGGCTCACCGAGTACCGGGCCGTCTCCGAGCACGCGCTCGTCGCGCTGCCGGATTCGCTCACCTTCGAACAAGGCGCGACGCTGCCGTGCGCCGCCGTCACCGCGTGGACGTCGCTCGCCGGGGCGCGGCCGGGCGACGTCGTGCTCACCCTCGGCACCGGCGGGGTGTCGCTGTTCGCCCTGCAGCTGGCCAAGTCCTTCGGCGCGCGGGTGGTCGCGACGACGTCCAGCCCGGAGAAAGCGGCGAAGCTGACGGCGCTCGGCGCGGACACCGTGATCGACTACCGGGCGACCCCCGAGTGGGGCAAGGCGGTCCTCGACGCCACCGGCGGCCGGGGCGCGGACCGGATCGTCGAGGTCGGCGGCCCGGGCACGTTCGCGCAGTCGCTCGTCGCGGCCGGGACGCACCACGCCGACATCGCGCTCGTCGGGTTCGTCGGCGCCGAAGGGCCGCCGGTCGAGTTCATGGACCTGTTCCGCAGCGGCGCGACCGTGCGGAAGATCTGGGTCGGCAGCCGGGAGGACACCGAGGACCTCGTCCGGCAGCTCGCGGTGCGGCCGGTCGAACCGGTGGTCGACAGCGTCTTCGCGTTCGACGACGCCCCGGCGGCGGTCGAGCGGTTCCGGAGCCGCGAGAACTTCGGGAAGGTCGTGATCACCTCCGCGTGAGGCGAAAGGGATACCGCTGATCGGCTGAACCTGACCCGGAGTGACCGTTCGGCGGCGAAGTGCTGCCGTTCGCCGCGTAGCCGCGGGGTTCCGGTCCGGAACCGCCGGCGACGGGCGCATGCTGTCCTTTCCGACCCCGCGTCCCCGCGCCTGACGTCCACTGTGGACATTGCCAGCGCGCCCGGTCCGGCGGTTTTTTCGCTACCGGAGACAGGACACATGACTCTGCTGGACAGCAAGCTCGTCCGGTGCTGGACGTCCCGCCCGCACCTGCAGTCCCTCTACACCCTCGCCGCGGCCGCCCCGCGGATGCGCGCCGCGCTCGGCCTCGCGCCCACCGGCGGCGGCACGGTCGGCTTCAAGGTGGACGGGGACGCACTGGCCCGCACCGAGGCGGAGCTGATCGCCGCGACGTCGGCCCGCCTGCCGGTGCACCCGCTGGTGACGCAGGACCTGCACGGCCGCTCGACGGTCCGGTGCTGGCGACGCAACCGCGACCTGCGCGTGCTGACCGCCGACCTGGTCGACGTCGCCGACCGGCTGGCCCGGGCGGGCTACGGCGGCTGCCTGCGGTCGGCGACGGTCGAGTTCGCCGAGCCGACCGGGCGCCGCGACCGCAAGCTCGCGCTGGTGTACCTGTTCGACCGCGGCACGTTCCACACCGCGGCGGCGTGCGGCGCCGCGCCGCTCGACCGCGCGCTGGAGCTGCGCGCACGCGCCGCGCTGCACGGCGCGCTGCCGTTGGAACCGCACGCCGACCGCCGGTTCGTCGTCTGAAATTCTCGCGTTTGTCGAGGTCACGGGGTTCTGCGAGGATGCTGCTCTCGTTCTAGGAGAAGGAGATCGCAGTGGCTTCCGTGCTCAACCCGTACCTGAGCTTCCGCGCCGAGGCGCGGCAGGCCATGGAGTTCTACAAAGGCGTCTTCGGCGGCACCCTGAAGGTGAACACGTTCGGGGAATTCGGGTCACCCGAAGGGGCGGACGCGGACAAGATCATGCACGCCCAGCTGGAGACCGAGAACGGCTACACGCTCATGGCGTCCGACACCCCCACCGGGATGGAGTACAACCCCGGCACCAACATCACGGTCAGCCTCAGCGGAGACGACGCCGACACCTTGCGCGGCTACTGGGGCAAGCTGAGCGAGGGCGGCACCGTGACGGTTCCGTTCGAAAAGCAGATGTGGGGCGACGAATTCGGTGCCTGCGTCGACAAGTTCGGCATCCCGTGGATGGTGAACGTCGTCCAGCCGGCGTGACGGGGCGTTGCAGCCCGCGCCCTCGTCGGTGACGATGAGGTGCCGGCGTGCTCCCGCGCCGGGGTGAAGGAGGCCCGATGGCGGGTTCCCCCTGGACGTGCGCGCAGTGCGGCGCGGTCAACGACCCCGCCGCCGGCCGGTGCGGCACCTGCGCGAGCCTGGCACCGGGCCGGGCTCGCGCGCGGGCGCTGTGGGTGCTGCTGACCCTCATGCTCGTCGCCGGCGTCGCGGTGGGCGGGGTCCTGCTGTTCACCGGGCGCTCGAAGCCGGCGCCGGACGCGGCCGGGCCGTTCCCCTCGTACACCACCCCCGCCCTGCCCACCACCAAGACCGTGGTCACGACCGCGAACGCCCTGACCCCACCGCCGCCGCCGCCGACGACCTCCGCGACCCCGGCCGGGAAGCCGTGCCCGGGCGACGCGGCCCGCTACCTCCCGGGCGGCCAGGGCACCGCGCTGCTGGTCGCGCAGACGCCGAAGTCGCTGGTCACGATCTGCCAGGTGCCCGACGGCCGCATCTTCTACGACGGCCAGGCCCGCGGGCAGGCGGCTTCGGGTGACACGCACATCATGTTGCCGGCGCAGGCTTCGGGCGACGGTTTCGTCGCGAAGAACGGCGACTACACCTACCAGGTCGGCGGCGGCAGGCTGGTCGTGTCGGCCGGGTCCGGCGTGCTCTCGGACGAGGAGCTGACGACGGTCGGCTGAGCGCTTGCTCAGGATGTGGGAGCACCGCCGGACGACCGGTGGTTTTGCGCATGCTGGACGCATGGCTTCTCCGCTGGACAACCCGACGTGGACGTCGCTGAACGGCCCGCACGCCCGCTTCGCCGAACGGCGCGGGCGCGTGCTGCGCTACCCCGAGGACGTCGCTCCCTTCCTCGGCCTGCCCGACGACCCGGCCGAGCAGGACTGGCGGGACGTCGCCGAGCTCGGCGGGCCGGGCGCGGTCGTCGTGCTCGCCGCCACCGCCGCCCGGCCGCCGGAAGGCTGGGAGGTGCTCGACGCGCTGCCCGGGGTCCAGCTGGTCGACGAGGGCGTCGCGGCCGCGCCGGAGCCGAAAGCCGTCCGCCTGGGGCTCGCGGACGTGCCGGAGATGCTCGACCTCGTCGAGCGGACGAAGCCCGGGCCGTTCCGCAAGCGGACCGTCGAGCTCGGCACGTACCTGGGCATCCGGCGCGAGGGCGCGCTGGTCGCGATGGCGGGGGAGCGGCTGCACCCGCCCGGCTACACCGAGATCAGCGCGGTCTGCACCGACCCGGCTTACCGCGGCCAGGGCCTCGCGACGCGGCTCGTGCTCGCCGTGGCGGCGGGCATCCGCGAGCGCGGCGAGACGCCGATGATGCACGCCGCCGCGAGCAACACCTCGGCGATCCGGCTCTACCTCTCGCTCGGGTTCGCCCTGCGGAACCGGCCGGACTTCGTCGCGGTGCGCGTCCCGGGCTAGGCGCCGGTCGAGGAGCCCGGCCGCACGATCATCAGGACCGTCACCGCCGCCCACAGCAGGTTGAACACGCCGGTGACCATCGCGAGCCGGCCGAGCTTGTCCGAAGTGGACTCCGAACTGGACTCCGCCGCCAGGAACCGCTTCTGCCGCGGCAGCACCAGGAGCGCGAGCACCGCGGCGGCGACGGCTGTCAGCCCGATCGACGTGAGCAGCCACGGGTCGCCCATGACGTGCATCGTGCCCGCGACGCCGAACCCGAAGACGGGCACGGCGATGGCGGCGTAGGCGTACACGCGGCAGATCCGGTGCAGCATCGTCGCGACCTTGACGTCGCCCTTCCGGACGGCGGCGGGGAACATGCTGGCCGCGACGGCGACCGGGCCGACGGCGAGCACCGCCGCCAGGACGTGGACCGAGAGCAGGATTTTCGACACGCGCCGAAACTAGTGGGTTCGCGGGCGAGCCGAGGAGTGGCTGGAATGCCACAAACCGCCGGGATCCAGCCAACCGTGTCCGGATGTCGAATCCGCGCGCTCCGGTTCGACGAACAGGTGGAGAAAGGGGATCGCGATGACCGCCACGACGTGCACCACCACCCGGGTCCGCAGCCTGCCGGTCCTGCTCGCCACCGAAGACGACGCCGAGGACATGGGCCTGCTGGCGCCGGACGACCGCCTGACCTGCCACGTGCACGGCCGGTGGATCCACCAGTGCGTCGCCTCGCCCACGCACGTCAGCCCGGTCACCCGGCACCGCTGGTGCCGCGGCTGCCGCACCGAACTGTGCGTCGCCGTCGACGAGCTGTCGCAGCGGGTCGCGATGACCTGCCCGAGGTGCGGACACGGGGGCAGCGCCGCCACCACCCGGCTGACCGCGGCCTGCCGCGCCAGCCTGGCCGCCGAGCGCGACGCCCGCCGCGCGGCTTAGGAAGACACCGTTTCGAGCCCGAGGTCGTCCAGTCCCGCGTAGACGTCCGGACGGCGGCTTCGCAGCCAGCCCGCGAGCCCGAGCCCACCCGCCACCGCGACGGCCAGCAGCCACGGCAGCAGCGCGATCGCCGGCGCGTCGGACCCGGCGAGGGTGGGGAAGTTGAGGAAGGCCAGCGTCGTCACGGCGATCAGGCCGAGCCCGCCGAGGCCGGGGGCGACCGCGGTGCGCCAGAGCCGGGGGTCGCGTCGCTTGCGGAAGAACGCGACCACGGCGACGCCGGCCAGTGCCTGCAGGGCGATCACGCCGAGCGTCCCGATGCCGGTCATGCTGGCGGTCAGGTCGGCGAGCGGGTCCAGCCCGGCCAGCGCGTACCCCGCCGCGATCAGCGTCGCCACCCCGATCTGCGTCCCGCTGGCGACGTACGGCGCGCCGTTGCCCGCGTTCGTCCGGCCGAGGGCCGCGGGCAGCACCCGGGCCCGGCCGAGCGCGAACAGGTAGCGCGTCGCGGAGTTGTGCAGCGCCAGCAGCGCCGCGAAGAGGCTGACGACCAGCAGCAGCATCATCACGTCGGTGAGGAACGAGCCGAGGTAGGTCCGGCTGATCGAGAAGACGAGATCCCCGGTGGCCAGGTGGTCCTGCGCGGTCTTCCCGGCCTCGGCGACGCTCGTCGCGCTGACGACCGCCCACGTCGTGAACGCGGCGAAGGCGCCGATGAGGACGATCGCGGTGTAGGTCGCGCGGGAGATCGTCCGGTGCGGGTCGCGCGCCTCCTCGCTGAACAACCCGGTGGCCTCGAAGCCGACGAAAGCGTTGAAGGCGAACAAGAACGCGATCCCGACCGAGCCGGTGAACACGACGCCGGGAGCGAACGCGTGGACGTCCAGCCCGGTCCGGACGGCGACCGCGACGTCGAGCACGAGCAGGATCGACACCTCCAGGACCAACGAAACGCCGAGCACCTTCGCGCTGACGTCGACCCCGCGCCGCCCGAGCGCGAACACCGCCGCCGCGGACAGCAGGCTCCACAGCTGCCACGGCGTGTGCCACCCGAAGACCTGCTCGACGACGTTCGCGGTGAAGAACCCGCTCGTCCCGACCGCGCCCGCGACGAAGCAGTTGTAGCCGAGCAGGGCGATCAGCGCGGCGACCAGGCCCATCGGGCGGCCCAGGCCCTTGGTGACGTAGACGTAGAACCCGCCCGCGCCGGTGACGACCTTGCTCATCTGCGCGTAGCCGACACCGAAGAGCACCAGGATCACGGCGGCGAGCAGGAACGCGCCGGGCATGCCCCCGCCGTTGCCGAGCGCGATGCCCAGCGCGGCGATGACGACGATGCCGGTCAGGGGCGCGACGGCGGCCAGCACGAGGAAGACGACACCCGGCGTGCCCAGCGCGTCCCGGCGCAGTGCGTCGGACATGGGGTTCTCCTCCCGCGTGGTTGTCCGGGCATGGTGCGCCGCCGGGGAGGCCGCGGTCTTGGACTCGAGCGCACGGCCGTTGCCTAGCCCGGCACCCACATCGTCACGCGGGTGCCGCGGCCCGGCTGGGAGTCCACCGTGCCGTGGCCGCCGACCTCGGCCAGGCGCGCCACGATCGACTGGGTGATGCCGAAGCCCGGCGGCCGTTCGCGGACGTCGAACCCGCGGCCCTGGTCGCGGGCCACCACCGCGATCCCGCCGTCGCGTTCCTCCACGCGCAGCACGACCTGTTTCGACCCGGAGTGCTTGACGGTGTTGCGCAACGCTTCCCGGACCGCTTCGCACATCGCGGTGCGGCGGTCCTGGGACAGCTTGTGGTCGTCGGCGAAGTCCGCGGCCACGAGCTGGGTGCGCAGGCCGTCGCGCGCCATCTCGGTCGCGACGTCGGCGAGCTCGACGGCGAACCCGCGCGTGGTCCCGGTCGGGATCGGCTCGGTGATCTGGCGGCGGATCTCGGCGGCCTCCGCCTTGGCCACCGACCGCACCTCCGACAGCCGGCTCACGGCGTGCGCGTCGTCGCCCGGCGCCGAGATGGCGAGCGCTTCCAGCGTCTGCAGCACGCTGTCGTGCATGAGCCGCCGGGTCCGGCGGCGCTCGGCCTCGCGCCCGCGCCGGATCCCGATGTCGACCGCGAACCGGGTGCCGGCGCCGAGCAGGATGAGAATGCCCGCGGCGATGACGATCGCCACCGCCAGCGCGACCATGCAGCCGATCGAGCGCGTCACCGCGAGCTGGTTGCCCAGCGGCAGGCCGCCGGCCAGCGTGAGGAGCGCCCGGAGCGGGGCGGCCGCCACCAGCAGCCACAACGCCGAGGGCAGCCCGGACGTGCCCGCCCACATCGCGACCGCGCTGACCAGCCACGTCCACGACACGTCGACCGCGAACGGCTGCACCGACGCCGGGGCCGTCGCCGCGACGGCGAAGTTGAGCGCCACTCCCACGGCCAGATCCAAGCCCAAGGCGCGGCCGGTGACGCGGGCCCGCAACCCGCCCGAGCGCAGCACCCAGGACACCGCGGCGGTGTTGGCCGCGATGGCGAAGACGGTGGCGGCCAGCACCGGCCCGAGCCCGAGCTTGCCGTTGGCCGCGGCGAACCCGATGAACACCTTGACGAACGCCGCGATCCGGTAGGCCAGCGGCACGACGACCCAGTAACGCGCGGCACGGGCGAGCGTCGCGTCGCCGACGGCGGCGAGGTCGCTGTTCTCGTCCGGGGGCTCGGCGGGCTCGGGGGGTGTGCCGCTGCGCAACAGCGTGCGAACGAGCGCGCGCGGCGGTGCGGCGGAGCCCGCCTCGGGCATCGGTGGTCCCCATTTCGTCCGGCCGTCCGGGCGGTCTGAGCCTGGCAGCGCGGCGGGGGCGTCGTCAACCGCTTGCGGGGTAGGGGTCAGTAGGTGTGGAACAGCGTGTCTTCGCCCGTGTACTCCGGCCAGCCGGGCGAACCGGTGGCGGCGAAGCGGTACCACGCGCCGTTGAGGTCGTGGGCCAGTTCCCGCGGCGCGTGCTCGCCGAGCAGACCGCGCGGCCCGGACAGCGGCCCGAGCGCGTCGAACACGAAGGGCAGTTCGAGCCCGTGGCACGCGCCCAGCGCGCCGTCGTGCAGCGGCGAGCCCCATTCGAACTCGTACCGGAAGGTCCGGCCGGCGTGGTTCTCCGCGAGGTCGCGCACGCCGTCGCGGAAGACCAGGTCGGTCAAGGCCGCCACGAGGACCTCACCCGCGGGGCTGTCCGAGCCGAGGCCGTACCGCTCGAGCACGCCGGCCGGGTCGGGGTGCGACACCGCCAGCGACGCGACGGCCTGGTCGTCGGTGACCGCGTCGAGCGCGCCGGTCGGCACCAGGTAGAGCCGCATTTCTTCGCTGCAGCTGCCGACGACCAGGTCGACGTCGCGGCCCGCGCCCGCCTTGATCGCCTTGGCCGGGTGCTGCGGCAGGACGTCGTCGCCGATCACCGGCAGGAACGGGCTGAGCCCGTACCCGCGGTCGTAGCCGAGCGCGTCGCGCAGGTCGGGCGCGCCACCCGGGCGCAGCACGGCGTCCTGGGCGTCGAGCAGCTGCTCGGTCGACACCTTCCGGAACGCCTCGGCCGTCGGTTCGACCTTCAGCTCGTCGGCGATCACCCGGGCCAGCCGGCGCGCCTGGACGCCGTCGCGCACCATGTCCGGGTGTCCACTCTGGACGATGGCGCGGCGGAAGAGTCCTTGCGAGAGCGGGGAAGCGAGCAGGCAGGCGACGCTCACCGCGCCGGAGGCCGCGCCGAAGAAGGTGACGTTCCCGGGGTCGCCGCCGAACCCGGTGATGTTCTCCCGGACCCACCGCAGGGCCGCGAGCTGGTCGCGCAGCCCGAGGTTCGTCGTGCCGCCCTCCAGCGGCAGGAAGCCGTCGACGCCGAGCCGGTACTGGACGGTCACGAGCACCGCGCCGGCGTGGTTGAACGACGTGCCGTCGTAGACCGGCGCCGACCCGGTGCCGCCGAGGAACGCGCCGCCGTGCACGAACACCAGCACGGGCAGGCCGGCCGCGCCGAGCCGCGGCGTCCAGACGTCGACCGTCAGGTATTCGGGGCCCGGCCGCCAGCCGGCGCCGGTGAGGGGCGTCAGGTCGAGCCCGGGGACGTCGTGCCGGCGCTGCGGCGCGGTCGGCCCCGGTCTCAGCGCGTCGCGCACGTCCTCCCACGGCGGGGCCGGGACGGGTTCGGCGAAGCGCAGGTCGCCCTCGGGCGCGGCGGCGTAGGGGATGCCGCGGAACAGCGCGAAGCCGGCGGCGGTGACCTGACCGCGGACCGCGCCGGACGTGGTGGGGACGACGGGGTCGGTCATGCCGGGTGGTCCCTTCGAGGAAGATCGGGGAGAGTGCCCGACAGCCTAGGACCGGGGACGGGCCGCCGTCATGGGCGACCGTCGCGGGAGTTGTCGCGGATGGGTAACGGCGCCGGGTCCGTTGCGCCAGGTGGCCGAACGCCGGGGGCGGGGTAGATGGGTGTGTCCCGCCCCCCGCCTCCCCCCTCCCGCCGATCTTTGATTGTGGCCGGGATGTGGTGGACCCAGACTTCGGTCGCGTTGTGCACGGCGTTGGCGACCGCCGCGGCCATGCCGACCGTGCCGATCTCGCCGAGCCCGCGCGCGCCGACCGCGTTGTGCAGCGTGTCCGGGTACTCGACGAAGTGGACACCGACCTCCGGGATGTCGGCGTTGACCGGGAGCAGGTAGCTCGCGAAGTCGCCGTTGGCGAGCCGGCCGTTCGCCTCGATCTCCAGGCCCTCGTGCAGCGCGGCCGAGACACCCCAGATCATGCCGCCCATGATCTGGCTGCGGGCCGCCTTGTCGTTGATGATCCGGCCCGCGTCGAAGACGCCGAGCATCCGCGACACGCGGGCCTCGCGCGTCCACTTGTGCACCCGGACCTCGACGAACTGGGCGCCCCACGACGCGAAGGAGTGCTTGGTCAGCTCCTCTCCGGGCGCCGACGTGCCGGTCACCTCGAGCGATTCGCGCCCCACGGTCCGCAGCAGCTCGCCGAAGGTCATCGACTCGCCGTCGGCGAAGACGCGGCCGTCGGCGTAGGTGACCTCCCGCCCGGCGAACGGCGCGCCGGGGTCGGAGGCGAGCGCGGTCAGCTCGTCGATCGCCTTGGTGGCGGCGAGCATGATCGCCGTGCCGGCGCTCGCCGTCGCCGTCGAGCCGCCGGACATGCCGCCCGGCGGGAGGGCCGAGTCGCCGAGGCGCGGGGTGATCCGGTCCGCGGAGATGTCCAGCGATTCGGCGCCCACCAGGGAAAGCACGGTCAGCAGGCCGGTGCCGGGGTCCGCGCCGCTCGTCGCGACGACGGCGGTGTCGTCCGCCCGCAGCGTGATGCCGACGGTGGCCGGGAACCGCAGGGCGGGGAACACCGCGGTGGCCACGCCCATGCCGACGAGCCAGTCGCCGTCGGTGCGCGAGCCCGCCGGGCGGTGCGCCCAGCCGAAACGGTCCGCGCCGACGCGGAAGCACTCGTCGAGGTGCTTGCTCGACCACTGCAGGTCGTGGCCGGGCGGGGCGGTCGAGTTGTTGCGGACGCGCAGCTCGATCGGGTCCATGCCCAGCTTCTCGGCGAGCTCGTCGATCGCGCTCTCCAGCGCGAACGACCCGGGTGCCTCGCCGGGAGCCCGCATGAACGTCGTCGGCGGGACGTTCAGCGGCACGATCTTCTGGCTGATCGAGAGGTTCTTCGTGGCGTACCACTCGCGCGAGGTGCCGTGCGACGTCGGTTCGACGAACGACCGGGCGGTGTCGGTGTGGCACCATGAGTCGTGGCGCAGGGCCACCAGGGTGCCGTCCGGCTCGGCGCCGAGCGTGAGCTTCTGCACCGTCGCGGCCCGGCCGGCGGTGGCGGTGAAGACCTGTTCGCGGGTGAGCGCGGCCTTCACCGGCCGGCCGAGGGCCCGGGCCGCCGCAGCGGCCAGGAACGCCGGCGTGGACGTCCGCCCCTTGCCGCCGAAGGCGCCGCCGACGAACGGGTTGATCGCGTGGACGGCCTCCGGCGCCAGCTCGAGGGCCATGGAGACTTCCGCCGCCTGCATGTTCGACGCCTGGTTCCCGCTGTAGACGGTCAGCTCGCCGTCGTCCCACACCGCGACCGCGGAGTGCGGCTCCATCGCGGCGTGGTTCTGCGTCGCGGTCGTGTAGGTCGCCTCGACGACCACCGGGCTCGCGGCCAGGGCGGCATCGAAGGATTCGACGCCGTCTTCGAGCACCTCGATTTCCGGCGGTGCGCCGTCCATGGCCGGGGGCGCGGGTTCGGCCGAGTCGAGGTGTTCGGCGAGCGAGGTCCGGGCGGGCCGCTCGCGGTAGGTGACCGCGACGAGGCTCGCGGCGTCGCGGGCCTGCTCGAACGTCTCCGCGACGACGAAGCCGATCGGCTGGCCGTAGTAGGTGACTTCCTTGTCCTGCAACGGAACCCACGTCTCGCCGAACGGCGGCATGCTCGGGGTCCGCAGCGTCAGCGGGTCGAACGGCGTGTAGACCTCGAGCACGCCGGGTGCGCTCTTCGCCGCGGTGGTGTCCACGGCCTCGATCTCGCCGTGGGCGATCGTGCTGAGCACGACGTAGCCGTAGACCAGGCCGGGGAAGGTGTGGTCGGCGCCGTACTTGGCCTCGCCGGTGACCTTCAGCGGCGCGTCCAGCCGGGTGATCATCGGGAGCTCCCCTCGGTCAGTTCGAGCAGCGCGCGGACGATCGTCCGCTTGAGCAGCGACACCTTGAAACCGTTGTCCCGCAACGGCCGGGCCCCGTCGGCGGCGACGGCCGCGGCGGCTTCGAACGACGCCTGCGTCGCCGGCGCGCCGCGCAGGGCGTCCTCGACGGCGGGCAGGTGCCACGGCACGGTGCCGACGCCGCCGGCCGCGACCCGCGCGTCGGCGATGACGCCGTCGTGGACATCCAGCGCGACGGCCGCGGAGCACAGCGCGAACTCGTACGACTGCCGGTCGCGCACCTTGACGTAGGTCGAGTTCGTCGCCCAGTCCAGCCGCGGGACGACCACCTCGGTGATCAGCTCGCCGGGGCGCAGGTCGTTCTCCAGCGCGGGGGTTTCGCCGGGCAGCTGGTAGAAGTCGCGCAGGGCGATTTCGCGGGTGCCTTCGGCGTCGGCCAGCTTCAGGCGGGCGTCGAGCGCGACCAGGGCGACGGCGACGTCACTGGCGTGCGTCGCCACGCAGGAGTCGCTGGTGCCGAGGATGGCGTGCATCCGGTTGGCGCCCTCGATCGCGGAGCAGCCGCTGCCGGGCTCGCGTTTGTTGCACGGCGTCGCGACGTCGCGGAAGTACGAGCAGCGGGTGCGCTGCAGCAGGTTCCCGCCGATGCTGGCCATGTTCCGGATCTGCTGGGACGCGCTCAGCAGCAGTGCGCGCGAGATCGCCGGGTACACCTGCGGGTGCGCGGCGATGGCGCTCATCCGCTCCAGCGCGCCGAAGCGCAGGCCGTCGCTCGTGTCGATGCCGCGCAGCGGGACCTGGTTGATGTCCAGGACGTGCCGCGGCGTGAGGACGTCGAGCTTCATCAGGTCGACGAGGGTCGTGCCGCCGGCCAGGAAGGTGCCGGGCGTCGCGAGGGCGGCTTCGACGGTGGTGGGGGCGGTCAGCTCAAACGGACGCATCGGCCCGCCTCGCCTGGTCGACGGCCTTGACGATGTTCGGGTAGGCCGCGCACCGGCAGAGGTTGCCGGACATGAACTCCCGCACGTCCTCGACGTCCTGCTCGACGGCGGCGACCGCCGACATGATCTGCCCGGCGGTGCAGAACCCGCACTGCAGGGCGTCCTGGTCCACGAAAGCCTGCTGCACCGGGTGCAGCTTGTCCTCTGTGGACAGTCCTTCGACGGTGGTCACCGGCTGCCGCACGGTGGCGGCGAGCGTGAGGCACGAGAGCACGGGCCGGCCGCCGACGTGCACGGTGCAGGCGCCGCACTGGCCGCGGTCGCAGCCCTTCTTCGGGCCGGTGACGTTCAGGCGTTCGCGCAGCGCGTCGAGGAGCGTGACGCCGGGATCGACGTCCAGGTGCTCGGTACTGCCGTTCACTTCGAGTGAGATTTCCACTGGTCTCTTTCCGCAGCTCGTCCGGTTCGGTGCCTGACGGTGGTGGTGGCGGCGAACAAGGGGAGCGGATAGTCATCCGCTTCACCCGTTCGCGAGGCTAGCGGATTACAATCCGCTTCGCAACGAAGCGGTCACGCTGGAGTTGCTCCAGGTCTGGGTTAGATTCGGCGGACGACAACTTCGGTGGACGGGAGGGACGATGACGACGGGTTCGGTCAGCCCCCGGCGCGCGGACACCCGGCGCAACCACGAGCGCATCCTCGTCGCGGCCGGGGAGTCGCTGACCCGGACGGGCGAGGTCTCGTTCAACGCGATCGCGAAGCAGGCCGAAGTCGGTGTCGGCACGGTGTACCGGCACTTCCCGACGCCCGAGGCGCTGATCCTGGCGGTCTACCAGCGCGAGGTGCGGCAGATCGTCGACATCGTGCCGGTGCTGCTGGAGAAGCACGGGCCGGACGAGGCGTTCCGGGTGTGGGTGACCGACCACCTGGCGCACTACATGATGACGAAGAAGGGGCTGGCCGACGCCCTGCGCCGCGCGACGGCGTCCCGCGGCGAGCTGCCGGCGAGCGCGTACGAGGCCATGATCGGCGCAATGGCGGCGCTGCTGAAGGCGAACGCGGCGGCCGGCACGGTGCGCCCGGACCTCGACCCGGTGGTGGTGCTGCGCGGCCTGGCGGGCCTGCTGCTGCTCGACCCGGGCGGCGACTGGCGCGGCGAAGCGGCCAGCCTGGCCGATCTGCTCTGGCACGGGATGGCCCGCTAGGCGGTTTCGTCCAGCCGGACGGTCACCCTGACGCGGCCCTTTTCGTCGCGCCGGGCGACGGCGTGGCCGGTGCGTGCGGCGTCGTCGAGTTCGAGGGTGAGCGGGCCGCCGTCGCCGGTGAAGTTGCGCCACCACGACTTGGCGTCGGGCAGCCGCACGCCGATGGTGACGACGTTCCCGGCCCGCCGGTAGCCGACGGGGGTGCTGAAGGTGCGACCTGACCGCCGGCCGGTGTAGGTGACCTGGGTGAGGTGCCGGCGGACCAGGCGTCCCCACCGCGGCGACGTCCGGAGCGAGCCGACGCAGCCGTTGACGCGGTCGACGGTGTTCTTCGGGAGCGGGCCTCGATACCCCATGGCGGTCTCCTTCGCCGGTGCTGCCGCCACCGTACCGGAAAACGGAGAGAGGTGTTCCGGTTCCGGGCGGGGGTCAGTTCGACGTGGGGAAAGTGAACGCCGAGGTGCTCGTGTGCGGCCAGCGCGTCGTGACCACCTTCGCGCGGGTGTAGAACCGCACCCCGTCCGGACCGTGGATCGGGCTGTCGCCGATGAGGGAGTCCTTCCAGCCGCCGAAGGAGTAGTACGACATCGGGACCGGGATCGGCACGTTGACGCCGATCATGCCGACCTTGACCTCGCGCTGGAACTTGCGCGCCGCCTCGCCGCAGCCGGTGAAGATCGCCGTTCCGTTGCCGTACGGGTTGGCGTTGATGATCGCGATCGCCTCGTCCACCGTCTGCGCGCGGACGACCGCCAGCACCGGGCCGAAGATCTCCTCCCGGTACGCGGCCATCTCGGTCGTCACGTTGTCCAGCAGGGACGGCCCGACGAAGAAGCCCTCCTCGTGCCCGTCGACCTTCAGATCGCGGCCGTCGACCACCACCGAAGCGCCCTGTTCGGCACCGTCGGCGACGGCGTTCACCACGCGCTCGCGGGCGGCCTCGGTGACGACCGGGCCCATGTCGCTGGCCGGGTCCGAGCCGGGGCCGACCTTCACCTCGCGGGCCTTGCGCTCGAGGATCTCGACGAGCCGGTCGCCCGCCGCGCCGACGGCCACGCCGACCGAGATCGCCATGCACCGCTGGCCGGCCGAGCCGAACGCGGCCGCCGTGAGGTGGTTCGCCGCGTACTCCAGGTCGGCGTCGGGCAGGACCACCGCGTGGTTCTTCGCCCCGCCGAGGGCCTGGACGCGCTTGCCGGCCGCCGTCCCGCGTTCGTGCACGTACCGGGCGATCGGGGTCGAGCCCACGAACGACACCGCCGCGATGTCCGGGTGGTCCAGGAGGGCGTCGACCGCGGTCTTGTCGCCGTGCACGACGTTGAACACACCCTCCGGTAGGCCGGCCTCGGCGTAGAGCCGCGCGACGAAGTTCGACGCGGACGGGTCGCGCTCGCTCGGCTTGAGGACGAACGTGTTGCCGGTCGCGATGGCGATCGGGTGCATCCACAACGGCACCATGATCGGGAAGTTGAACGGCGTGATCCCGGCGACCACGCCGAGGGGCTGCCGGAAGTTGTGCACGTCCACGTCACGCGAGACCTGGTCGGAGAAGCTGCCCTTGAGCGCGTCGGCGATACCGCAGGCGTACTCGACGACCTCGCGGCCGCGCACGATCTCGCCCCGGGCGTCGTCGACGACCTTGCCGTGCTCGCTCGAGATGATCCGCGCGAGCTCGTCCTCGTGTCGCACCAGCAGCTCGCGGAAGGCGAACATCACCTTGGTGCGCTGGGACAGCGAGGAGTCGCCCCACGACTCGAAAGCCTTGCTCGCGGCCGCGACCGCGGTGTCCACATCGGACGTCTCCGCCAGCAGGACTTCCGCCTGCTGCTTCCCGGTGGCCGGGTCGAAGACCGGCGCCGTGCGGGTGGAGCCCGCGGCCGTGGCGGTGCCGTTGATCCAGTGTTCGATGGTGTTCACGATGCTCCTACAGGTAGTGGCGCTGAGCCTGCTCGGCCGATTTCACAGCAGCCCCACCGCGGTGTCGACGGCCTTGGCGACGTCCCCGTCGTGCGGGTAGAGCAGCGACCGCCCGACGACCAGGCCCTGCACGGTCGGCTGGGTCAGGGTGCGCTGCCAGGCGGCGAACGCCGCGTCCGGGTCCGTGACCTCGCCGCCGAGCAGTACCGCCGGCAGCGTCGAGGACGCGAGCACGCGCTCCATGTCGTCCACCACGGGCAGCTTGAGCCAGGTGTAGGCCGACGACCGGCCGAGCCCGGCGGCGATCGTGATCGACTTGATGACGGCGTCGGGGGAGAGGTCGTTCTTGATCCGCCCGTCGGTCCGGACCGACAGGAACGGCTCGACCAGCGCGATCAGCTTGCGGTCGGCGAGGTCGTTGATCGCCTTGGCGGTGTTCTCCAGGACGCTCGGCGTCGCCGGGTCGTCGAGGCAGATCCGGGTGAGGGTCTTGCCGCCGTCGAACCGCATCCGCTCGATCGCCTCGGCGTCGTAGCAGGCGAACCGGTCGTCGATCTCGAAGCTCGACCCGGCCAGGCCGGTCCGGTTCATCGACCCGATCACGGTCTTGCCGTCGAGCACGCCGAGCAGCAGCAGGTCGTCGATGATGTCCGCGGTCGCCAGCACGCCGGTGACACCCGGGCGGTCCAGCGCGAGGCACAGCCGCTCCAGCAGCTCACCCCGGTCGGCCATCGCCGAGGGGTTGCCGCCTACCGCGTTGGCGCCGCGGGCAGGGTGGTCCGCGGCGATGATCATCGTCCGGCCCTTGTCGTTGAAGGGCGACTTGGCCCGGGGCCGGTTCGCGGCCGCCTCGGCGATCGCTTCCGGGTCGTGCACCCGTTTGGCGACGAGGCGCCGCAGCACGTCGGTCGCGAACCGCGTGGTCATCGGTGTCCTCCCGGGAGAGCGTCGGCTGGTCCGAGATCAACAGTGCCAGCGGCCGGAGACTTTGTCAAGACATATGGACATCAGGTCATCCCTACCGCGGCTCGTTTGGCGCTAGGATTCCGGCGATGAGCACTCCGCCGCCCTCGGAGCCCCGCATCGACGCGAGGTACTTCCCGGCCGCCTGGGACCCCGGCCGGGAGATCGTGGTGGACCCGAGCAGCCCCGAGCCGCTGTACCACCAGGTCTCCCAGCAGCTGCAGCGCGCGATCGAGGACGGCAGGCTCCCGGCGGGCGCCCGGCTGGGCAACGAGGTCGACCTGGCGGCGAACCTGCGGCTGTCGCGGCCGACCCTCCGGCAGGCGATCCAGACGCTGGTCAACCAGGGCCTGCTCGTGCGCCGCCGCGGCGTCGGCACCCAGGTCGTCCGGACCAAGGTGGCGCGGCCGCTGCGGCTGAGCAGCCTGTTCGACGACCTCGCCGGGCTCGGCGGCAAGCCGGAGTCGGTGGTGCTGGCCAACAGCGTGGAGGAGGCCGGCCCCGACGTGGCCGAGCTGCTGGAGGCCCCGGGCCTGACCCACGTGCGGCGGCTGACCCGCATCCGCTCCTCGGACGGCGAGCCGCTGGCGCTGATGAACAACTACCTGCCCGACGGCGTCATCGACCTGACCGATGCCGAGCTGCGCGAAAAAGGCCTGTACCAGCTACTGCGTTCGGCGGGGGTCCGCCTGCACGCGGCGGAGCAGAACATCGGCGCCCGGCTGGCGACCGAGGAGGACGCGGAGCTGCTGGGCGAGGAGCCGGGAGCGGCGCTGCTGACGATGCAGCGCACGACGTACGACGATTCGGGCCGCGTGGTCGAGTACGGCTGGCACGTCTACCGCGCGTCGCGGTACTCGTTCAACTTGGCCCTGACAAACGGCCCTCAGTAGCGCTCGCGATCAGGGCGCAGACCCTTAAGGGGCTCGTGGCACGGCGCCGGCGGCCGGTAGACATACCGGACCGATCCGGTCCCGACTCCCGAACGAGGAGACCACGATGGCCCCACGCCGGCCGGTTGTCCGCGGCCTGATCCTCGCGTTGGTCGTGCTCTGCCTGGCACCGGTCCCGGTTGCGGTGGCGGTGACCGGCCCGAAGTACGCGGCCGCCGGCCTGCACCGGCCGGTCGACCTGCTTGTCGACAAGTGGGGCGTACCGCACATCTATGCGGCCGACACCAGTGACCTCTTCTTCGCCCAGGGCTTCAACATCGCCAAGGACCGGCTGTTCCAGATCGACACCTGGCGCCGCCGCGGGCTCGGCACGCTCAGCGAGGTGCTCGGTCCGTCCTATGTGGAGCAGGACCGGGCCGCCCGGCTGTTCCTCTACCGCGGCGACATGGACGCCGAGTGGGCGTCCTACGGTCCGGAAGGCCGGCTGGCCGCCACGCGGTTCGCCGAAGGCATCAACTCCTACCTCGATTGGCTGGGACGCAACCCTTCCGCAGTCCCGCCGGAGTTCGGCAAGCTCGGCTATCAGCCCGCCCGCTGGCGCCCGCAGGACGTCGTGCGGATCCGCACGCACGCCATCGGTGAGAACCTGATGTGGGAGGTCGCCCGCGCGAAGCTGGTCTGCCTGGCCGGCCCCGGCGCGAGCCGCTACTTCCGTGCTCTTTACCCGGCGCACGAGGCGGCGGTGCCCGCCGGGCTCGACCCGTGTTCGGTGCCGGACGACGTGCTCAAGGTGTACAACCTCGCGACCGCCGCGGTGAACTTCACCGGCAGCGGTTTCCAGACCAAGGACATCGCCGACGCGACGTCCGGCAGCAACGCCTGGACCATCGGGCCGGGCCGGACGGCGTCGGGTCGGCCGATCCTGGCCAACGACCCGCACCGCGGCGCGGACGCCCTGCCCTCGGGGCGGTACGTCGCGCAGCTGTCGGCGCCGGGGCTGAACCTGGCCGGCGCGGGCGAGCCGTGGAACCCGGGGATCGCCATCGGGCACAACGAGAACATCGCGTTCGGCCTGACCAACCTGCCGATCGACCAGACCGACCTCTACGTCTACGAGCTCGACCCGAACGACCCCACTCGTTACCGCTACGGCAACGGCTGGGAAAAGATGACCACGGTGACCGAGCCCATCCCGGTGCGCGGCGGCGCGCCGGTCACGGGGGAGCTGTCCTTCACCCGGCACGGACCGGTCGTCAAGGTCGACGCGGCGGCGCACCGGGCGTTCGCGGTCCGCACGGCGTGGACGCAGCCGGGCAGCTCGGCCTACCTGGGCAGCCTGAACTACCAGCGCGCGACGAACTTCGGCGAGTTCACCGCGGGCATGCGGAACTGGGGCACGCCGGGCTCGAACCTGGCTTACGCCGACGTGCGCGGCAACATCGGTTACGTCCCGGCGGGCCTGACGCCCCGCCGCACCGGCGCCGGCTACGACGGCCTGCTGCCCGTCCCCGGCGACGGCCGCTACGACTGGAACGGCTTCTACGCCAACAGCGAGCTGCCGGGGCAGTACAACCCGCCGTCCGGCTTCTTCGCCTCGGCCAACGACTACAACATCCCACCGGGCTGGCCGGTGGTGTCCAACTACGAGTGGCAGCTGCCGTACCGCAAGCAACGCATCGACGAGCTGATCCAGACCCGCCCGGGCGCGACGGTCGCCGATTCGCTCGCGCTGCAGAAGGACGAGAAGTCGCTGGTGGCCACGCAGATCCTCGACTTCGTACGGGGTCTGTCCTCATCGGACCCGGACACCGCGCAGGCGCTCGCGCTGCTCCGGGGCTACGACGGCGTGGCATCGGTGGATTCCCCGGGAGCGGCGCTGTTCGAGACGTGGATCATGAAGTACCTGCACTGGGCATGGGCGCACGCGGTGCTCCCGAAGGCCGCGGCGGACGCGCTGGTGCAGACCATCAACCCCGACTTCAGCCTGGTCATCGCCTCGTTCAAGGACCCGGCAGCCTGGCTGGGCCCGGACGGCGCAACGGTGCGCGACAAGCTGATCCTGGACACGCTGCCCCTGGCGTTCCGCGACGTGGCGGCCAAGCTGGGAACGGACACCTCGACGTGGCACTGGGGTTCGCTGCACTACCAGGAGTTCGTCCACCCCCTGGGCGGCCCGGACGTAGGCCCCACCCCGGTCGGCGGCTCGTACCACACGATCCACCCGTCGTTCTTCCACCCGCTGACGTACCAGCAGATCATCGGGGCAACGTTCAAGATGGCGTTGGACGTGGGCAACTGGAACGGCTCGGCGGCGATCAACGCGCCTGGGCAGTCGGGTGATCCGCGTAGTCCGCACTACAGCGATTTGAACGCGCTTTGGGCTTCGGGTGGGTCGTTCCCGTTGCTTTACAGCCGTAGCGAGGTCGAACGTAACCTCGACGTCCGGATCCGCTTGGAACCGGCCTAGCCGACAGTGGCCCCGGTCCAGGTAATGCCTGGTCAGGGGCCGTTTTCTGCGGGTGATCGCCAGTGTCCCCGGCGCGGTTCCGTCCAGAACCCAACGGCTCGAAAAGGTCTGTGAGCTGCAGTTTTCCGGTGTAGTCGATGTTGAGCGGCGTCGGCGAGGTGGTTCCTCGTGACGTGGCTGAAGGCAGAGAGTGAGAGGCTGTCACTCTGGGTTCAGTGCGCGTGTACGACCCTGGTGGCGGTGGGCGCGGCGTACGCGTCGTATCGGCACGGTCGCGACTTCGCTCTGCGCTTCGGTGCTGATGCGGTGACAGCGGCGATTTGGCCGTTGATCGTGGACGGTTTGCTGACGACGGCGACGGTGGAGCTGTGGAAGTCGAGTGATGGGCGGCGGTGGGCTGCGTGGACGGCGTTCGCCTTCGGCATTTCACTCTCGTTGTGCGCGAACATCGGTTCTGCTCCGCGGCTAACGGTGTTCTCGATTGTGGTGGCGGCGTGTCCGCCGCTTGCTCTGCTGTTGGCGGTGGAGTTGCTGAAGCGGCAGCGCGGTAGCAGCCAGCATCCAGGTGAAGGCCTGCAGGAGCGTGGCGAGCGTGAGCTCGCCGACCGCCCACGGCTGGCAGTTTGCTCCGTCGACCCGCGTCCGGAGCTGACCGGGCCGTGCGAGAAGTCTGCTGAGGAGCTGATGTGGGCGTACTACGTCGAGGAGCAAGCGGCGGGTCGAACCCCGATCGGCGCGGATCTTGATCGAGTCGCCGGCACGAACAACTACGGGTGGCGGGTCCTGCGGCGGTGGCGTGCCAGTGGCCACGGGCCCGACGGACACGCAGTCTCGTGGCCCACGGCTGGACAGCGCCGATCTGTTCTGACAGAGGAGACCGTGGAGAAGGAACGAGCAGAGGTGCTACGACCCGCTGGTTAGGAGTGGTGATCTTGAGGTTTCGGATGGTGTCGAGTGATGCTGCGCAAGGTCGTTTTCCTCGGTCGCCGGGTGGTGGAGGTGTCGGCCTGCGTCGCGGTTTGTCGTCGCGTGCGTGCGCTTTCTGGCTCCTTTCGGGCTCGCGACTGCCGGGTCGTGTCGCCTGGTCCGAACCTCTCATCAACGCCACGTGATCAGTCGACCGGACGCGTAGCGAAGGCCGCTGAGCCCGCTGGAAGGGCGGTGCGATCGTGACGCGGCCCAAGGTGTAGCTTGCTCAAAACCTCGCTCTGTCTATCCAGTGTGCTTGTACCGGTCTGGTCGCACTCGGCGCGGCGTACGCCTCGTACCGGCACGGGCGTGAGTTCGCCCTTCGCCTCGGCGCGGGCACAGTGACGGCATCGATCTGGCCGCTGCTGGTCGACGGGTTGCTGACGATCGCAACGGCCGAGCTGTGGAAGACCCACGGCAACGGTCGCCGCTCGGATCGATGGGTAGCGGGGCTGGCGTTCGTGTTCGGCATCTGCCTGTCGCTGGTGGCGAACATCGGTTCGGCGCCGGCCTTGAGCGTGTTGCAGGTGACGGTGGCGGCGTGTCCGCCGCTGGTGTTGCTACTGGCGGTCGAGCTGTTGAACGGCGCGTTGAAGCAGCGGTCTCGCGAGACTTGCTCCGAGACCACCGCCCCCGGTAGCGAGACGTCCGGTCAGGCTCTCGAGACAGGGACGGACAACGAGACCTTGACGCCGGTTCAGCCGGTCATGGGCCCGCCGTCGAGCCTGTAGGACTCTGAGCGGACAGCCGAGCAGCGGATGTGGGAGCACTACGTCGGCGAGCGGGCGCGCGGCCGCACGCCGACGGGTGCCGTGTTGGATCGCGTGGCTGGCACGCACAACTACAGTCGGCGGATTCTCCGAGAGTGGAGGACCGAGCAAGATCGGCAGGTCGATGGTCCCGGACGTTCTGCGGCGATTGTGCAGCAACGACGTCCGCGAGGGCGGTCATACACTCGGGTCCGTCGTCGTGATGTTGATGTTCTCCTGGGCAGCGTCCGGTGGCGACGGGGGTTTGGCGAAGATCTCTCCGGAGAGACTGCCGACAGCGGTGGCGTTGATGTAGGGGTCCCGTCTGATCCAGTTCTTTCCCTCGGCGGCGATGCCTTCGAGGATGTGCAGTGTGTTGGTGAATCCGGCGGCTTCCAGCGACATCTTCGCCAGCGCGAGCGGGCTTTCACCGGACGTGGCTTCGCTGGATTGGTGGTCGGTGATGTCGATATTCTGTGGTTCGCCGTTCATCAGCACGAGTTCCATGCTGTAGCTGAGCTCCGAGGTGGTGGCGACGTGGACCGACGAGACTGCGTCGAAGCGGAAGTTGTTGCGCGCTTCTCCGCGGAAGTGGGCGTTTTCGAAGTCGAGCTCGGTGCTGAGTTCGCGCACGCCATCACGTGTGATGAGGAAGAGCCGGACGTCGTACTTGGAGTAGCGCCACGGCGCACCGTTGACCCGTGCTCGCTTGCAGGACGTTGCGGGTGTCTGTAGGAATGCGTGGGTGAGGATGTCCCGCCACGCGATTCTGTAGTGCTTCAGGGCCTTGTCGAGGAACTTGACCTTGTCGGCGTTCAGCCATTCCTCCATTTCGGTCTCGGTGGGACGCGTCGAATCGAGCCGGTGCTTCCAGCGGGTGTAAGCGGCCTCTCGTGCAGCCAGCACGTCTTCGTAGTCCTCCCTGTCCTCGACGAGCCGGCGGCGTTCGCCGAGGATTTGCGACCACCCCGCGCCGGCGGCGAGGGCCCCTGCCGCCGCGACCACGGTCGCGGCCGAGCTGAGGATGGGGCTGATGGCGGTTGTGGTCGCGATGACGTAGCCGGTGGCTGTGAACAGGAGGATGGTTGCGATGACGAAGCGCAGCTTGGTCGTGGGCGCGACGCGGTATCGCGTCCGATACTGGAACAGTTCGCCTGCCTTCCAGCGGCGTAGCACACTGCTGGTTTCGTAGCGGATCAGCCACTTGATGCGTCCGACGGGGATGCGGCTCTCACGGTAGATCTCGGTGATTTCGTTGCGCAGGGCTGCCCGGAAGCCTGATGTCGCCCGCAGGCATTCGTGTCGGGTGTCGTCTCGTGGCGCGTACCGGTCGGCGTAGTGGGTGAACGCGTGATCCACACTGCGGGCGAATCCCTCGTCGAGGCGGGCGCCGCTGCCGGATCGGCGGCGGTAGAGGCGGTCTTTGGCGGCGAGTCGAGCGGCGCGGTAGCGCCATTCGTATCCGTCGCGGACGGCGAAGACGGCTGTGACTGTGGCGGCGAGGTAGGCGAGTATCGGTAGGACGTTCGCGTCCAGCACGACTATGCGTCCCAAGTAGATGGCCGCAATGAGAACGGCAAGCGTGCCGAGCGTGGCTTTGGCGCGGTCGCGTGGAGTCGTGGTGGACGGCTCGGGTAACCGGGCGCGGGGCCGGGCCGGGACAGGATGGAAGTAGGCCCAGACGCGTTCTGTGCGGTCGTTGCTCAGCTGGATGGCGTCCGCGTTCTTGCGGATGTCGGCCCAGTAGCTGTCGCGGAGCCCACCGATCAGGACGAGATCGAGGTGACGCAGGATCTGTTCACGTTGCGGTGGGTCCAGCTCGGCGAGGGCGTCAATCCCTGGTTGCGGGTTGCTGTCGTGTGTTGCGAGGCAGTCCAGCAGGGTGCACAGGGCGCGGAGGGCTTGGGTCCATGCGTCGTTCGGGAGTGTCTCGCAGATCGCGGGCAGGCCGGACAGCTGGTGGCGTTCGTCGGTGGAGAGGTCGCGGTAGGACCGTTTGGAGAGCATCGCGAGAGCCCAGTGGAAGTGGACTTCGCCGCTGGCGAAGCCTTCGCCGCGGGCTTCTTCGATGAGTTCGCGGGCGCGGTTGGGGATGCCGTCGTGCAGATACCGCAGGCCGACGCTGTATTTCTCGGCTGGTGAGGCTCCGGGGAGGACCTGGTAGACGGTCGAGTCGTGGACCTCCGTGGCGACGATGCCGACGTGCGAACCGGCGCCGACGGTGGCGTGGGTCGTCGGATGTGGGTTGCTCATGCGAGGCCCTTGGCCACGCTGACGAGTGCGGTGATCTTGGCGGCCAGTCCGGCGAGGTCGGCGATGAGGCCGCCGAGGCGCTTGAGTGCGAGGACGAAGGTCTTCCGGCCTTCTGGGTTCGGTGACTCGAGGGCGCCGCCGGCGATGTCGAGCTCGGCCCGCGCGGCGTCGTAGGTCTCGCCGTCGAGCCGGCCTCGAGCGTGTTCGTGTGAGAGCTGTTCCCGGATCGAGGCGAGCTCGGCGGCGAGGTCGGCTGTGCTCGGCGAGGGAGGTGTGCTGTTCTGGTAGACCGCGCTGCCGGTGACGTTGACGGCCTGGATGCCGACTTGCCCGTGGGAGGTGGAGTAGACGGTGCCGGGGGTGGCGTTGTCCTTCATGGTGGCCTGCTTTCGGTCGCGGACGAGTTCGGTGGCGAGGCGGATCGCGAAGGCTGCGGCGTTGGCGGCGGCCTGTGGTTGCCAGTTGCGGTCCGCTGCGGTCGTTTTGGTGCCGTCCGCCTTATCGCTGATGCCGCGGACGACGGCGACAGGAGAACCGTTGAGGTGTCCGGCCTGGGCGACGCCGGCGGCTTCCATCTCGATCGCCATGGCGTCGTTGTAGTGCTGACGGATCCAGCGCGCTTCTGCTGACAAGCGGGAGTTGTGGACGACTTCGCCGGCCGCGATGGCGCCGAAGTGCACCGCGGTCCCCGGCGCGACGTCGGACTCCCACATTCCGGTTCGGGCGATGTGCTGGGCGATCTGGCTGACCCCGTGGTCGGTTTCCCAGACCCGCGGGCGGGCTTTGAGACCGTCGTCCTCGCTGGTGCCGCCGTGGTAGGCGTATACGTGGGTGGCGACCACGACGTCGCCGAGCGGGGTGTCCCACAGAGCGCCGGCAACGCCGACGAACACGAGTGCGGCGGGGGAAAACTCTTGGATGGCGCGCTCGGCGAGCACTGCGGCGGATTGGGGACCTTTACCGGTGAGGCTGAGTGCAACGCGGCATGAGGTGCCGCGGATGGTGCCGATCTCGAAGCGGGTGCCACGGTCGTGCCGGTGCAGGGTGACGTCGATCAGCCGCTCGTGCACGGCTTTGTACTCGGTGTTGAACGCCGTGAGCATTACTACCAGGTCGTCGGTCATCGTCTCGCCTCGGTGGTCGTGGTCGGAGTGGGACGTACCAGGGGTGGGAAGAGTGCGGACCGGGTGCCGGGGGCGAACAGGCGGGCTGGACGGCCGCGGCCGACGCGGCGTTCGGTGCCGAGCGGGACGATGAAGTCCTCGACTGCTTGGACTTTGCGGTAGAAGTTCCGCGGGTCGAGTTCGACACCCCAGACCGCTTCATAGACCTGCTGCAGCTCGGTGATCGTGAAGGGCGGGGTGCAGAAGGCGGTGGCGAGCGCGGTGTGTTCGAGCTTCGCCCGGGCTCTCTCCAAGCCGTCCTGGAGGATCCGTTCGTGGTCGAAGGCCAGGCGCACGCGGTGGCTCAGCACATCGGGAACGGGGGTCCACGTGGCGTCGGCC
The DNA here is from genome assembly GCF_055633805.1 of Amycolatopsis sp. NPDC114478. Taxonomy (NCBI): domain Bacteria; kingdom Bacillati; phylum Actinomycetota; class Actinomycetes; order Pseudonocardiales; family Pseudonocardiaceae; genus Amycolatopsis; species Amycolatopsis sp. NPDC114478. The sequence goes on from NZ_JBVKDO010000007.1 coordinate 476,180, forward strand.
GCGTCGGTGCCGGCGCGGGGCTGGGGGAGTTCCGGCGCGATGGCGAGGTAGGCGACCGAAACGACTCGGCCCCTCGGGTCGCGATCGGGAGTGCCGTAAGCGCCGAGCTGCTCGAGGTGCAGCCGATCGGCGCCGAGGCCGGCTTCCTCGAGCAGCTCCCGGTGGGCGGCCGCGAGGATGTCCTCGGTGCTGGTGGCAAGGAACCCGCCAGGTAGCGCCGACGTGCCTTCGAAAGGGGCGACGCCGCGTTCTACGAGAAGAACGTGCAAGACCGACTCGCGCAGGGTGAAGATCACCAGGTCAACGGCGAGCAGCACGGGCGGGGGTGTCCAGTGATCCGCGGGCATGGACCCAGACTAATTACTGTCAGGTAGACAGTAAAGGTGAAGCTTCCGCGATCGGATGTCACGGTGGGTGTGCAGGGTTGCTGCATCCGAGTGGCCGGATGACTCTTCATTGAATAGGCGCGGTAACGACACGTCAGTCACGGAAAGTAGTAGCCACGGCTGAGGTGCACCTTCGAACGATGTGGCAGTTGATTGTTCACTTGACAAAAGATGGTCAATTCTTGGACGTATTTTCGCAGCTCTGAGGCCTGTATGCCGCTCGGCGCGTGATCGGGACCGCTCAGCGTGACGGGATTAAGTTGATCTATCTGTCATGTCACGCTTGTTGCAGTGAGTAGCTGATCTTCGTGCTGTGGTGGTGACTGAACATGACGAGCCAATCTGACGTCGCGCTCGAGGAGGTGCCTTGGGGCGACCTCAAGCCGTTCATGTCGGTGATCGTGCTGCGGTGCGTCGGCCGCCCGGAGCTTGCGTTCGGTGCCCTGGTGCGATTGCTCAAGAAGCCGGGACGGGCCCGTCAGGGGACGAGCGTGCGCACCATTGCCGAAACCGAACTGAGCGCCGAGGTGGGGGCAGTCGTCCCCGGTGTGGGTTCGCTGGAGTCGCTGCAGGTCGATCAACTGTTTGGCTGCGTCCGGCGGCAGCAGAGCCGGCCGGGGTGGGTGCTAGCGTCCTCCGACTACATGAATGTGTCCCACGAGCTGATCGTCGTGCTGCGCCGGGGACAGCTGATCGCGGTGCGCGCCGAGCGCAATGTGCTGGATCGGCTGCAGAAGCAACTGAACACCGCGCCGCTCCCCCCGCTCCGGCGGCTCGGGTCGGGTGTCCTCGAGGAAGCCTTCATGCAGGGTGCGGCGAAGAACATCTGGATGAGGTCGATCCAGCGGCGAAGCGTCCTCAGGCCGACCAGCAAGGCGATCGGTGGCGACGACCTGGGTGTTGCGCTCGATCCGGTGGAGGACGGCTTCTTCGCCTGGGATGCGGCGCGGTGTGAGATGCCGGACAATCCGGAGGTTGTCTTCCTCAAGGGCAAGGTCGGTGTCACGGTCAGCAACTCGCAGATCTGGTTCAAGGACTCGCCCGATTTCCACACGTACGTGCTCACGATGGGCGAGATCCTCGGCATCACCGCCGAAGTGATTGAGACACCGACGGGTTTCTCGGCTTTTCCAGTCACCGCACGAGAGGTGTTCGACCTCGCCGAGGTGTCAGAGGCCTACGAGGTGCTTCCGGTCGACGTGGACTCGTTGCCGGAGTCGTTGCGTGGCGGCGAGGATGTGGAAGAGGCTGCGTTGGTGCTCCAGGACGCTGTCCTCAATGTCCAAGAAGGTGCGAGAGGGACCAAGTTCAAGCTCGATGTCGGAACCGGCGGCGCGATCGGTGGTCAGCTGGCCGCGAACCTCAAGAAGCTCGATGATCGATTCGAACTCGACGTCGGGTTCGATCGAAGTGCTCGCGAGCCGCTGCCGTCGGCTCGTGAAGTCTTCCGGGCTGTGAACGCGGGGCAGTTGCTCGAGGTCTACTTCGCATCCGGCCACAAGTACTCGGCGGGGCGACTCTGGAAGCAGGACTTCACGCCGACGCCGTTCACCGGCTGGGCGTGGGAGGACTTCACCGGGTTCGATATCACGAAGGAGAAACCGGGAAAGCTGCCGTCGCCGCCGCTGATCCACGCGGCGATCGGCGAGACGGGCGACGACTCGCTGTTCGCGTGGATGGTCGATTACTGCAGCGAAGGCTGGCTGATCTGCGACGACAGTTCGGGCGAGGCGGCCGACTTCTTCCACATTGACGACGAAAACCTGTTGCGCGTGTTCCACGTGAAGGCGTCGAGCAACAAGTCGGACAACCGCGGCGTGAAGGTCGGCGACTACGACGTCGTCCTCGCCCAGGCCCAAAAGAACATGTTGTACCTGGACAAAGACCTGCTAGCCGACCGGCTCGCGAGCACCACCCTCGAGGAGCCCGCCTGCTGGTTCGACGGAGAGCGCGTCACGGACCATCGAGAAGGCTTCCTGGCGAAGCTGAAGGCGAGCCGTTCCAAAGGCACGACCGAGGTCGTGGTCGTGCAGCCTAATCTCAGCCGCAAGCTCTACGAGAAGGTGTCGGAGGACATCGCAAACGGCGTCGTCAACCAGAACACGCTCCGCCTCCAGTTGCTGGAGATGCAATTGAAGATGGCGCGCATCGGGGCGGTCAAGTACGTGACCGACCTGACGGTCATCGGCAGCGGTTAGGGGCGTGCTGGATCGACTCGCGCTGAAGATGGATGGCACGGCCGCCGCGGCGAAGACCGTCTACAGCAAGCGTGCGGTCGTGTTCAACGCGCTCGAACACGCGGTGGAGGACAAGCTCGTGCTGAAGAACCGGCTGCCCGAGGTGAAGTGGATGGCGCCCAAGAGGGTTCGGGAGATCGACACGCGGGTGGTCGTCAACACGAAGCAGGGGCCGCAGCTGCTCGCGGGGGTGGCGGCCCACAAGGTCATGCGGCTACCGCCTGGCTGCGCCGAGCCAGTGATCGTGGAGCGCCGCTCGTCCGGCCCGCGGCTGGTTGCGTGCTTCGGCACGATGTACTACTCGGCTCTCCGGCCGGAGGAGGCGGCGATGCTCCGCGACATCGACCTCAAGCTGCCGCGGAAAGGCTGGGGCGAGTTACTGGTGTCGGAGACAGCTCCGATCGCCGGCGCGGCCTGGACCGACTCCGGTCAGCGTCGGGACCGTCGGCACCTCAAGCAGCGCGCCAAGGGCGAGATACGGCCGGTGCCGTGCCCGCCGCCATTGACGACGATGCTGCGGCACCACATCGAGCAGTACGGCGTCGCCGATGATGGGCGGCTGTTTCGGAGCCTAGATGGAGGCGACGTCGCCGAATCGACGCTGGCGCGAGTGTGGGATAAAGCTCGGAGGGCGGCGTTCACCGCGGACGAGTACCGGTCGCCGCTCGGCCGCCGACCGTACGACCTCCGGCACGCCTGTGTCTCGACCTGGCTCGCGGCTGGCGTGCAGTCACCCCAGGTCGCGGCTTGGGCTGGTCACTTGGTGGCGGTGCTGCACGAGGTGTACGGCAAGGTGCTTGCAGGGCTGGAAGACGTCGCGCTGGAGAGAGATCGCCTGGTTTCTCGGCCTGCCAGAGAGTGAGGAATGGCCGTATGACGTAAAGGACGCTCATGTCTTCCGGACGGCACCAGTGAAGCCCGCGATGAAAAGGGTCGCGAAGGCCCACGTCAGCAATCGTAGTACCCAACCGCTGACTGTTAAGACGTCACCAACTGAAGTGCTTGTGTAGTCGCAACGGGCACGAGCTCCCGTTGAGATCAACGGAGCGCCGAGATCGAGGCCAACGCCTAGTTGTTCAATGAACGTGCAGCTGGCCGGTATCGGATCACGTGGCGTATGGATTTGGGCTAGGCCGCCGCGTGCACCCAAAGCTACCGTGGTCACGGCAGCTACTACGAGAGTGGCGAGTAGGCCAAGTAATGCTCGCCATGGTTGGTGTCCGTAGCCGAGGATCCCGCCGGTAAAGCGGACCCATGTGCGTTCAGCTATTCCGGTTATAGCGCGGCGCTGCAGTTGGTCACGTCGTTGCTGGATTAGCACCTTTCGTGCCTCGCGGTCGTGCCCATTGGCCCGGTGTGATGCGGCAAGATGCTGGTATGGCTGCGCGGCATAGTCGGGTGTGGAATCGCGTAGGAGTCGGAGCCAGTACTCGGTTGACCAGGTTTCATTGGGTGCAGGCCGCGGAAGTCCGGAAAATAGCAAACCGTCAACGTCTAAGCGACATTTGGGGTCGTCGGCGTGTTCAAGGTTCAAGGGATCGTATATCAGTTCGCCTCCAGCTTGTGCATTGTTGAGCTTGAGTACGACACCCGTTCCGGCGCCGTTCGCCGAGAATCCCTTACTTAGGCGCATGTCTTGGCCAACCCGTAGGCGTTCGGCGTCGAGGGCGGGGCCGGAGTCGTTGACGAGGATCGCATCGTTCAAGTCCAACTCGCCGCCTATGTGACCATCCGACAGCATTACTGCTCCGTCGTCGCCAGCGCCTGTTGCGGAAAACCCCTCGCTTAGAAAGACATCTTGCTCAGTCTTCAGCAATACGGCGTTAAGAGCAGGACCTGAGGCATTGGTTAGCGTCGCTTTATCAAGGTTCAGTTGACCGCCGATGCGTGCGCTCATGAGACATACTGCCCCGTCGTCGCCGGCGCCCGTCGCGGAAAACCCGTCATTTAGGAGGGCGTCCTGGCCGATCGTGGCCATTGCGGCGTACATGGCGGGGCCGGAGTCGTTGATGAGGGTGGCTCCGTCGCAGGTCAACTGGCTACCAATCTGCGCGCCCACCAAGTTTATTGCTCCGTTTTCGCCGACGCCTGTTGCGGAGAACCCGTCGCTTAGAAAGACGTCTTGATTGATCGTGGCCTGCGACGCGTTGAGTGCTGGGCCGGAGTCGTTGATGAGAGTGGCTCCGTCGAAATTCAGTTGACCGTGGATGTGTGCACTCGCCAAGCGGATTGCCCCTAGACTGCCCGAGCCTGTTGCGGAGATCCCGCCGTTAAGAAGAACGTCGTGGACGACCTTCAGTCGTTCGGCATTGAGGGCGGGGCCGGAGTCGTTGAGCAGCGTGGCTTGCTCGCAGGTTAGCTGGCCGCCGATGTGGGCGCCCATAAGCTGGATTGCCCCAAGCTTGCCGGCGCCCGTTGCGGAGAATCCGAAGCTCAATAGAACGTCGCGGCCAGTGATCAACTGCAGGGCGTCGAGGGCGGGGCCGGCGTCGTTGAGCAGGGTAGCTCCGACGCAGTCCAACTGGCCTTCGATGTGCGAGTTTCGTAGCCTTACTGCTCCAAGTAGGCTCTCGCTGTGCACAATGGTTCCCCGGATCGTGAGGGATCTGGCGACAAGCTCATCGCCAGCGAGACCGACTTCTGTGGGATGCTCAAGTTGACATCCTATGAAGGCTACTGTTGAGAGATGGCTGCCATTCGCACTTAGGCCACGGTCTAGGGAGCACTTGGTCAAGCGAAGCGCGACGGTGCTGGTAATGCCGTCTAGATCCACGCGGCCAGCGATGTGAGCTCCTTGGAGGCGCAGCCCGCGCGGGTCCGGATCAGAGGCCAGACGGCCGCGCAGGATGTCACGTACTACCCACGCCCGGATCGTGCGGTCCTCTCTGCGCGCGGCGGCCGCGTCTGCCGACGCAACGTCGGCTAAATCAAGGACCTCACCACGCTCAACAAGCTCGACAAGTTTGCGTTCCAAGCCTGTCAGCGGACCGGGTGAGTCTGTAGCAGGTGCCATGACCATGCAGTCGAGCCAGGCATCCCAACGTTACGGTCCGGCTAGGTCAGCGTAGCCATCCTAAGGGATGTCTCGTAACCCGGTGTCGGAGCGGCCGGGCCGGTAGTTGATCATGTTGGTGTGGTGCAGGTGATCACAGCGTCGCGGCCGGAGTGGAT